>NZ_JBHWIY010000034.1:15053-50036 GCF_042731715.1 Streptomyces sp. NPDC059832
CACGTTGGTTGTACGGTTGATGGAGCACGCCCACTCCGCGCTGGGGCGACGCCGGGAGAAGCAACTTGTGGAAGCGGGTGGGGGCGTTCTCCGCGGAGACCGCCCCCACCCGTTCCGTGCGTGCCGGTGCGCCGTGGCTCAGTTCCAGGAGTTGTTCTGGTTCTGACCGTGGGCGCCCTGCTGTCCCATCCCGTACTGGGCCCGGATGCCCTGGCCGATCTCGTGGTTCTGCGGGGGCAGCACCTCGCTCGGCTGGACGAGGGCGAAGCCCTGGCCGAGGAAGCTGAGCTCCCAGCCCTCGCCGGTGTTTCCGCTCCGCCGCCAGACGCCCGAGGAATGCGTCTGGGCCTGCATCTGCACCCGCAGCGAGCTGGACCAGGCGACGATCGCGTCGGCGTCGGCGTTGACGTACTTGTCCGGCGTGACCTGCATCATCAGCGGCTGGCCCGAGGTCATCAGGGCCACCTTGCCGGTGCCGGAGATGTTGAGCTGGTACTTCCCGGTGCCCGAGATGCCGTACTGGCTGTCCACCGCGATGACCTCGGTGTGCAGCGAGGAGTCCAGCGCGAGGACGTAGGCGCTGTCGACCGTGATGCCGTCACGGTCGACGTCCACGACGTGGATGTGCTGCGCGAGGTTGGCGAGGTAGACCGTGCCCTGCCCTGAGCAGCGCATCAGGTCGAGGCCCTCGCCGGTGTTCGCGCGGGCGCGGCGCTGCCCGTGCGACTGGTACTCGCCGTCGAACTCCATCAGACCCTGGTACGCGACCATGGCGCCCTTGCGGGCGAGGACGTCGTCACTGCCGGTCAGCGAGACCCGCAGGAGCTGCGGGTTCTGGACGGTGTACCGGTCCTGGGACTGTTGTTCCGTGTAGCTGAAAAGCGGACTCTGCATGGTGTGTTCTCCTCCCCCGTCAGTTCCGGACCTGCAGGCGGTCGGTACTGTCCTCGCTCGGCTGCACGACGACGATGCCCTGGCCGGAGAAAGCCATCTGGTACGCCTCGCCGCTGCCCCGCCCGATGAGCGAGGACGCCTTGAAGCTGCGCTTGCCCTTCACCTTGAGGTTCGGGGACCAGGCCACGAGGGCGTCCGGGTCGACGTACGTCTCGTCCTCGCCACGTCCGCAGTCGACGACGATGGGGGTGCCGCGCGAGGTGATGGCGACCCACCCGGTGCCCGAGATGCAGACGTTCCACAGGCCCTGGCCCGCGAACTTGGCGAGGCCCTTGACCCGCTCCACGCCCCAGGTGAGATGACCGTCGAAGGCGAGGACATTGGTGCCGTTGACCGAGAGGGAGTCGTTGTTGAGGTTGATGACGACCACATCGGCGCCGTAGTCGGCGAGGTAGAGCAGTCCGTCGCCGGAGCACTTCATGATCGGCGCGCCCTCGCCGGTGATCCACTGGGAAGCGATCTGCCGGACGGCGGGCGGGTTGGGTTCGTACTGGATGAAGCCCTCGTACGCGACCATCGAGCCGGTACGTGCGTAGAGGTCCTGGCCGGTGGCCATGGCGACCTTGAGCATCGTGCGGCCGTGGTTCTCCATACGAGCCGTGACGGGGGTCGGGGCGTAGCCCGCGAGTTGCTGATTCATGACGGGCTCCCTCAGACCTCGTAGGGCTGGACGACGATGAAGTTGCCGGGGGCTCCCCGGAACTGGAGGTTCACGGTCTCCCCGCTGTGTCCCGGATACGCGTTGCGGCGCAGCCTGACCTGGCTGGAGATGATCACCTGGGACGCGGACGACCAGGCCACGACGGCGTTGCAGTCGGCGAAGGTGGTCGGCGTGACGGGCAGGACGACGGGGACGCCGTGGGTCTTGACGATGACTGTGCCGGTGCCCTGGAACTGCATGGTGAACAGGGCGCCGCCGGGGATGCCGTGGCCCTCGATCCTGCGGACCTCGTGCTGCAGCGACTCGTCGAAGGCGAGGACGTTCTCCGCCGAGACACAGATGCCGTCGCCCTGCAGCTCGATGGCGTGCAGATGCGAGCCGTCCTCGGCGAGGAAGACCTGGCCGCGGCCGGTGCAGCGCATCAGCTGCATCTCCTGGCCGGTGGCGTTGCCGACGATGCGACCGGCGAAACCGGCGCCCTTGTAGCTGAAGTCGACCTTGCCCTGGTACATCACCATGCTGCCCTGGCGGGCGAGCACGGGCATACCGCCCATGGTGAGGTCGACCCGCATGAGCTGCTGGTTCTGCGGGGTCCAGCGCTGACCGGTGGCCGTCTCCTTGTACGGCTGGAGTGCCGCCTGAAGACCGGCACCGGCCTGCGGTACACCCTGGGGCACGCCGGGCGGCTGCATGCCGGGAGGCTGCTGACCGTACGGGGCCGGGGCCTGCTGACCGTACGGGGCGGGGGGCTGCTGGCCGTACGGGGCGGCGGGCGGTGCCTGGCCGTAGGGGGGTGCCTGGCCGGGGACCTGCCCGAACTGCGGCTGCTGGGGCGGCTGGGGCGGCTGGCCCGGCTGCCCGTACGGGGCCGGAGCGGGGGCGGGCGGCGGCACCGTACCGCCGTGCGGTGCCAGCGGCGCCGCCATCGTCGGCGCGGTATGCATCTGCTGCTGCGGTGTGGGGGCCGGGGCCTGGGCGGCCGGAGCTCCGAAGGACGGGGCCGGCTGCGGGGCCTGGGGCGCCTGCGGTGCGGCCGGGGCCCCGAAGGACGGGGCGGGCGCCGGTGCGGCCGCCTGGGCGGGCGGGGCGAACGACGGAGCCGCCGCCTGCGGTTGAGGTGCCGCGGGCGCCTCCTCGGCGACCTCGCCACCGAAGTTCTTCAGCAGCGCTTCCAGGCCGCCGTCGAAGCCCTGGCCGACCGCGGCGAACCGCCAGACGTCCTTCAGGTAGAAGTCGCCCAGCATCACCGCACGCTCGGTGGTGAACTCCGAACCGTTGAAGGCGTACCTGACGACTTCCTCGCCACCTGCGACGATCCGGATGTATCCGGGGCCGATCTGGGACATCTGCCCGGCCCCGTCGACCGTCGCGGTGAACGACAGCTTGTGGATGTTGGCCGGAATGCGGTCCAGGGTGACGCGGAACGACTCGGTGTCACCGGCCTGGGTGCCGAGAAGCTGAATGGACTCCTCGGGCGATTTAGGCTGATTGAAGAAGATGAAATACCGGTCGTCGGAGAGCTGCTCGTTGGCATCGAGGCCGAAGCAGCTGATGTCAAAGGTCAGTCCCGGACCGGCGATCTGCACACCTACGTACAGATCCGTCCCCGGCGTGAGATCGCTGATCTTGGCCTTGTGGCCGCGCTGGAATTCCCTGGCCATGCGTAACGACCGTCCCCCATCCCGAATGTGAATGCGTCGCGCCAGGCTAACCGCAAACGCCGACATCGAGCTAAGTCGGTACACACCCGGTACAGAATCGGTGGATGTCACTCACCGCGTGCGGCGGGCAGATGAGGCAGCCGGTCGGCCGCCACCACACCTTCCAGATATCCGCGTGCCCGCTCGGTCCGGGGATATGCCTCCAGCAGCCGCCAGAAGCGCGGGCCGTGGCCGGGGACGAGCAGGTGGGCCAGCTCATGGACCAGTACGTAGTCGACGACGTACTCGGGCATGCCCTGGAGCCGGTGCGACAGGCGGATGCTGCCCTCCGCCGGGGTGCACGACCCCCATCGGGTGTTCTGGTTGGTCACCCACCGCACCGACGCCGGCCGGGCCCGGCCCTCGAAGTACTGGGCGGACAACCGCTCGGCCCGCTCGGCGAGTTCGCTGTCGCCGAAGACGCGTTTGCTCTCCTGGGCCGCGAGCTTGTCGAGCATCACACTCACCCAGCGCCGCTCCTCGGCCTCCGACATCCGGGCCGGGATGAGCACGATGGTGCGGTCGCCCTCCCGGTACGCGGAGACCGTTCTGCTGCGGCGATTGCTCCTGCGGACCTCGACCGCGCTCGTTGCCGAGGCGCGGGGCGGACGGTCCGCCGCGCTGCGCTGCTGGGTTCCGGCGCGGCGCGTGGGGGTCTCCCCGGCGAATCCGGGGGACGGGTCGGCGGGCACGCCACGACGTTACCCGGTGTCAGTGGGGGAAGTCCCGTCTCCGGGACGGTTCACGCTCGATCCACTCCACGGCATGCACCATTTGAACGACTAATACCCCATGCCTGTGGACAACTTTCCGCACACTTCGGCGCCGGCCTGCATTCTGACAACGGATCCCGCGAGATCCGGGGCCGCGGCCCACGCACAGAGATCAAGGAACACAGACCGGGGGTAGCCGTGCATCCGATGTTGAAGCCCGCACTGCGCCGCGCATGGCGCAGCCGAGGCACCGTGCAATTCGGCGTGACTCACGCCCATGCGGTGAAGTTCGGCCCGCTGGATATCGCCACGGGCAGTTTTCTGGAACTGCTCGACGGAACACGCGGCCTGCCGCTGCTGCGCGAGGAGGCCCGCACGCTGGACCTGTCGGACCATCAAGTGGACACCTTGGTCGCACGATTGGCGAACGCGGGGCTGATCGACGACGTGCGGGCCGCCGGCCCGGAGGCCGACGTGTTACGGAGCCGGCCCGGCGCCCTGGATCGGCACCGCCCCGATCTGGCGTCGCTCTCCGTCGTCCATCCCGAACCGGGCGGCGGGATGCGACGGCTGGCGGCCCGTCGGGCGATGCGGGTCCAGGTACGGGGCGCCGGACGGGTCGGCGCCGCGATCGCGGCAGTACTGTCCGGGTCCGGCGTGGGCCGGGTGGAGGTGCTGGACGGCGGGCACACCGAGCCGTGGGACGTCTCGCCCGGCGGGCTTCCGCCGACGGCCGTCGGGGAGCGCAGGGACACCGCCGCCCGGCAGTTGGTGCGCAGATCCGCCGCGGGTTCGGCTCCCCGGGCGGCGGAGACAGCGGGTTCTCCGGCCGGGGGCGAGCCGGGGCTGTCGCTGATCGTGGCGGCCCCTCGCGACGGCCTCGCGGCGTACGCTCCCGACCCGCGGTCGGCCGAAGCGTGGATCGCGTCGGGGACTCCTCATCTCTACGCCGGAGTGATGGAGGCGACGGGAGTCGTCGGTCCCCTGGTCCTGCCCGGGGGAACGGCCTGCGCCGGATGTCTGGCGCTGGAGCGCGCGGGGCGGGACGAGGACTGGACCAGGATGCTGTCCCAGTGGCGGTCCGGGCGGCGCGCTGCCGTACAGGCCTGTGACCTCGGACTGGCGACGGCGGTGGCGGGGCTGGCGGCCGCTCACGCGCTGTCCTTTCTGGACGGGGAACTGCCCGCGAGTACGGGAACCCGTTGGGAGGCCGCGCTGCCGCTGTTGGACTGGCGCCCCGAGCGGATGGGACCGCACCTCGACTGTTCCTGCGGAGCGGCTGGGCACACTGGGAGGGAGCGCTCCTCCGGGACCGACGCGAGGCAGGACACAATGGCCGGGTAACCGCCGCACGCGGTACGGCAGTCTGGGATTTGGAGGGGCTCATGTCTGATCTTCCCCGGAAAGCGGTCACCCGTACCGCCAAGTTGGCCGCCCTGCCTCTGGGCTTCGCCGGCCGGGCGACGTGGGGTCTGGGCAAGCGGATCGGCGGGAGACCGGCGGAGTTGGTCGCCCGTGAGGTGCAGCAGCGCACCGCGGACCAGCTGTTCAAGGTCCTGGGCGAGTTGAAGGGCGGGGCGATGAAGCTCGGGCAGGCCCTGTCCGTCTTCGAGTCGGCGCTGCCCGAGGAGGTCGCCGGACCGTACCGGGCGGCGCTCACCAAACTGCAGGAAGCCGCACCGCCCATGCCCAGCGGTACCGTCCACGCGGTGCTGGAGGAGCGGCTCGGCGAGGACTGGCGGCAGTTGTTCCTCGAATTCGAGGACAGACCGTCGGCCGCCGCCTCGATCGGTCAGGTGCACCGGGCCGTGTGGCACGACGGACGGAACGTCGCGGTGAAGGTGCAGTATCCGGGCGCCGGGGAGGCGCTGCTCTCGGATCTGACCCAGCTCAGCAGATTCGCCCGACTGCTCGGCCCGTTGATCCCCGGAATGGACATCAAGCCGCTCATCACGGAGCTGCGCGACCGGGTCTCGGAGGAGCTGGACTACGAGCAGGAGGCGCGGTCGCAGCGGGATCACGCCGAGGAGTTCGCGGGCGACCCGGATGTGGTGATCCCCGGTGTGGTGCACCAGTCCGACCAGGTGCTGGTGACGGAGTGGATGGACGGTGTCCCGCTCGCCGACGTGATCGCGGAGGGCACGCCGGATCAGCGGGACCGGGCCGGTCAGCTGCTGGCGCGCTTCCTCTTCTCGGGGCCGGCGCGCACCGGTCTGCTGCACGCGGACCCGCATCCGGGCAACTTCCGGCTGCTGCCCCCGGACGAGGAGGCCGGTGACGACGGGCAGTGGCGGCTCGGAGTGCTGGATTTCGGGACGGTGGACCGGCTGCCGGGCGGTCTGCCGCAGACCATCGGGGACTCCCTGCGGCTGACGCTGGCGGGCGAGGCGGATGCGGTGTACGAGCTGTTGCGTGAGGAGGGGTTCGTCAAGGACTCGATCGACCTCGACCCGGATGCGGTGCTCGGCTACCTCCTCCCGATCATCGAGCCGGCGCAGGTGGAGGAGTTCACATTCACCCGGAGCTGGATGCGCAATCAGGCGGCCCGGATCGCCGACCCCCGCTCCCCCGCTCACCAGCTCGGCAAGCAGCTGAACCTGCCGCCCGCCTATCTGCTGATACACCGGGTGACGCTGAGCACGATCGGGGTGCTGTGCCAGCTGGGTGCGACGGTGCGGCTGCGCGACGAGCTCGAATCCTGGTTGCCGGGCTTTCTGCCGGAGGACGAGCAGGAGTCGGCGGTGCAGGAGCTGCCGGTGCAGGAGTCGGCGGTGCAGGAGTTGGCGGGCGACGTGCCCTTCGGGGCGTAGGCCAGGGCGCCACGGCCGACTGCGCTTCCATCGGGCAGTACACCGCAAGGGCCACCACCAGGGTCACCACCAGGTGGAGTCGAGGCGGCTTTCGATCGCCCTGATGTGGGTGCGGGCGCACTCTTCGCAGAAGTACTGGCGCCCGCCGTTCTCCACGGAGCAGATCCAGGTCGGCGGTGCGGCCTCGCTGTCGGCGGAGGTACCGCACAGGGCACAGGCGACGACTGCGGCGTCCTTCTGCGCGGGCTGCTGAATCCGGTGCTGTGTCTCCTCGTCCACCTCGTGACGATAACGCCGTCGCCGCCGTGCCGCGCGGCACCACACAGCACCGCCACGCAGTACTGCCGCACAGCACGACCGCGGGGCCGGCCCGTTCGGACCGGCCCCGCGGAAGGGGTACTGACTATGGGTACTGATTTGCTGCCGGGCAGAGCGGCTGCCCGGCAGCGGGTGCTGCTGGTGTTCGGCCTGACTAGTGCATGACCGCCATGGCCAGCGCTCGGCGGGCGCGCATCGAGGCGCGCTCGGCCCGGCGCTGCATCCGGCGCGCGTTGACCAGGCGCACGGCCTGCCGCTGCGTGTCGGCCTCCCTCAGGCGGTCGTGCATATGAGCACGAGCCAAGGCTTCTGGGATGAGTTGCATCTCGCGGGTCCTGTTCTGACGCGAGTCGTTCGCGCCGATGATCGTGACGTTCGGTGTTGCGGAGCCGACGGGCTCATTGATGGGGACGGACATTTCTGCCTGATTTCGGGGATCGTGGGTGTGGGGACGGTCGATGGTTCCGATGCGCTTCATGGGTTTGGGGGCCGTGACCCCCAGTCCGGCGGTCACGCCGCGACCGGGTTCTTGCGCGGACGGCCACGCGGCCGCTTGCGAGCGACGACGACGCCCTGGATGAAGAGCTCACCGCCCCAGACGCCCCACGGCTCGCGACGCTCCTTGGCGCCGGCGAGGCAGGCCTCGACGAGCGGGCAGGTGCGGCAGAGGGACTTGGCGTACTCGACGTCGGCCGGCGACTCCGCGAAGAAGACCTCCGGGTCGTAGGAGCGGCACGGGACGGGCACGCCGAGGTTCTCGATGGCGTCGTCGAGCGCGGTGAGCGCAGTGAGGGGGATCAAGGTGGAGTCCTCCGTGAGGCCGGGCGGCGGGATCGTGTCGGAAAGCGGTACGGACGGGGCGTGCGCTTCGAGTTGCACGGTGGGTGGTGTCCTCGTCTGGTCGTTCCGGCCTGTTGGCCGGGTGGCGGCTGGTACCGGGTGTTGCTTGTCCCGAGGCTCCTTCGTGCTGTCTCGTCCGTTTGGACAAAACAAAAGGGCCGCGGATCCCGAGTGGGGTTCCGCGGCCCTGAAGGCGCCGGCCTGATGGTGGATCAGGCTGGATCACTCCAGGGTTCAGGCCCACGGAAGGCCCACATCGTGTGGTGCTGCATCGTCTGCTTCTTGGCGCCGGATTCCGCTCCCGCACCGACGGCCGCAAAGGCATAGGCCTGGGCCTGTCCCTTCGCTACTGCTGCTGCCGGTGCCTGAGCCGGTCGCTCATTGCGCTCCCGCACGGGGAAGCTCGCCGGAGACAGCGGGCTGGCGACGGAAACGCCGGACAGACCGGTGCCACGGAGCGAGGACTCGGAAGAGCACGCAAGGCCGAGCGAGCAGGCGGAGACGACCGAAAGATCGGTCATTTTGTTGGTCTCGATGATGCTGATCACTTCAATCGCCTCCTCTCGGCGTCTCGGGCGGACCGGCAGGCCGGTCCTACGTATTCGGATAAGTACAGCACAGGATCAGGGCTTCAGAGAAGTCGCTGTTCCCGTGGTTAAGAACCTATGGTGATGACTGGGGCGGGCGCAAACTATTTTTTCGACGAGTTTTTCTCACACCTCGTCAGCGGCCTCCCCTAGCGCTTCCTCCACCGTCTCACCTGCGCAAATGGCCAGGACAGCAGTGCCGAACCGGCCCAGCTTCCGCGCGCCGACCCCGGAGATCACCGCCAGTTCGCCCTCGCTGCCCGGTACGGCCTCGGCGATGGCCATCAGTGTCTTGTCCGTGAACACGCAGAACGCGGGCTGACCGATCTCCTTCGCCCTGACCGCCCGCCAGTCGCGCAGCCGCTCGTACAGTGCCTCGTCCATGTCGGAGGGGCAGTCCTCGCAGCGCATCAGCTTCATCTCGCCGGCGTCGGTGAGGGTCTTGCCGCAGACCCGGCACCGGGCCGGGCCGCGACGGCCGCGCTTGGCGACCGGTCCCGGGCCCCGTTCGATCCCGCCGCCACCGGCCGCGCCGCGCGTGCCGAGGGGCACCGACCCGGGACGCAGTCCGTTGAGGAAGCGGCTCGGGCGCCGTACGGCACGGCCGCCTGGTGAGCGGGAGAGCGACCACGACAGCGAGAGGTGGAGGCGGGCCCGGGTGACGCCGACGTACAGCAGCCGGCGCTCCTCCTCGACCTGCTCGTCGGTCTTGGCGTAGGTGATCGGCATCATGCCCTCGGTCAGGCCGACCAGGAACACGGCGTCCCACTCCAGGCCCTTCGCCGAGTGCAGTGAGGCGAGGGTGACCCCCTGGACCGTGGGGGCGTGCTGGGCGGCGGCCCGCTCGTCGAGCTCCGCCACCAGGTCGGAGAGCGTCGCGCCCGGCCTGGCCCGCTCGAAGTCCTCGGCGAGCCGGACCAGGGCGGCCAGGGATTCCCAGCGGTCGCGCACCGCCCCCGAGCCCGCGGGGGGCTCCGAGGTCCATCCCTTGGTGGAGAGCACCGCGCGCACTTCCGCGGGCAGTCCCTCCGCGTCGTCGAGCAGGGAGTCGTTGCCCCCGGCACGGGCGGCGCCGCGCAGGGCGACTCCCGCCTCCCGCACCTCCGCCCGTTCGAAGAAGCGCTCCGCGCCGCGCAGCTGGTACGGCACGCCCGCGTCCGCCAGGGCCTGTTCGTAGACCTCGGACTGGGAGTTGATCCGGTAGAGCACGGCGATCTCGCCGGCCGGGACCCCCGCGGCGATCAGATCGCGGATCCGGCGGGCGGTGCCCTCGGCCTCCGAGGGCTCGTCGGCGTACTCCGTGTAGGCGGGTTCGGGGCCGGGCCCGCGCTGCGAGACCAGTTCGAGCCGGTGCTCCGCGGCGCGGCCGCGGGCCTGGCCGAGCAGTCCGTTGGCCAGATGGACGACCTGGGGGGTGGAGCGGTAGTCCCGGACCAGCTTGACCACCGTCGCGTTGGGATGGCGGGTGCGGAAATTCAGCAGGTGGTCGGGGGTGGCTCCGGTGAAGGAGTAGATCGTCTGACTGGCGTCGCCGACGACGCACAGGGTGTCCCGGTCACCGAGCCAGAGGTCGAGCAGCCGTTGCTGGAGCGGGCTGACGTCCTGGTACTCGTCGACGACGAAGTGCTGGTACTGGCGGCGGACATGGTCGGCGATGTCGTGGCGGTCCTGGAGGATGGCGACGGTGAGGAGCAGCACGTCCTCGAAGTCGATCACCGAGCGGTCGCGCTTCAGCTCCTCGTACGTCGCGTAGATCTGGGAGATCTCGGCCGGATCGCGCGGGGCGTCGCGCTGGGTCTTCGCGACCACGGCCGGGTAGTCGGCGGGCACGGTCTGGGTGACCTTGGACCACTCGATCTCGCTGGTGACGTCCCGCAGCTCGTTGCGGTCGAGCCGGATGCGGCAGCGGGCCGCGGCCTCGGCGACCAGCTGGACCTTGCGCTCCAGCAGCCGGGGCAGGTCGCCACCGACCGCTTTCGGCCAGAAGTACTGGAGCTGGCGCAGGGCGGCGGAGTGGAACGTCCGTGCCTGGACGCCTTCCGCGCCGAGCTGGCGCAGCCGCCCGCGCATCTCACCGGCGGCCCGGTTGGTGAACGTGACGGCAAGCACACTCGTCGGCTGGAGTATCCCGGCGCGCACCCCGTAGGCGATGCGATGGGTGATCGCACGCGTCTTGCCCGTACCGGCTCCGGCCAGCACACACACCGGGCCGTGCAGGGCCGTGGCGACCTCGCGCTGCTCGGGGTCCAGGCCGTCGAGCACGGCGTCGGCCGACTCGGGGACCTGCGGGAAAAGGGAGGAATGCGTTGCTGCTGTCACCCCGCCATGCTGCCAGGTCGGAGGAGGCGGACGCGGAAGTTGTCCACAGGGGGGCCGCATCTGTCGTACTAATGCGGGGGCGGCGGCCCGCTGGTGCTGGGCGGCCCGGCCGGCACAGGGCCGCGGCCCGAAGCGGGGCGGCCGACGGGAATGGTGGTTGCCTCGCGTACGTTCCCTTTCCGTGCGGTGACGCACGGGTCCAGCTTCTCCGCGTGACGGATGAGACGGATGCGACAGACGAGTCTGAGAAGACTGACGAGACCAAGGAGCGCGAAGACATGGCGGGCACTGTGACGATGTACAGCACCACCTGGTGCGGTTACTGCCGTCGGCTGAAGGGCCAGATGGACCGCGAGGGCATCGCGTACAACGAGATCAACATCGAGCAGGACCCGCAGTCCGCGGCCTTCGTCGAGAAGGCCAACGGGGGCAACCAGACCGTTCCCACCGTCCTGGTGGTCGGCTCCACGGGTGTCGAGGCCGTCATGACGAACCCGTCGCTGGCGCAGGTGAAGCAGGCGCTCGCCGCCTGATCCCGGCGCTGCCGCGGTACGTGGACGCCCCCTCCGGTCCGGCACCGGAGGGGGCGTCCGCGTACAGGTCCGGCGTCAGCCGACGCTGCCCGGCTTCGGGAGCGGCTTGCCGTACCAGAGCTCGATCAGGCGCGCCGCGATCGAGATGCCGAACGGGGGCAGGATCTCGCCCGATTCGAAGGCAGCCTTCAGGTCCTCGCGGGAGAACCAGCGGGCCTCCTCGATCTCCTCGCCGTCCACATTGATCTCGGACGAGGTGGCCCGTGCCATGAAACCGAGCATCAGGCTCGACGGGAACGGCCAGGGCTGGCTGGCGATGTACTCGACCTCGCCGACCGTGACCCCCGCCTCCTCGAAGACCTCGCGCGCCACGGACTGCTCGATCGACTCCCCCGGCTCGACGAAGCCCGCGAGCGTGGAGAAGCGGCCCTCGGGCCAGTGGACCTGGCGGCCCAGCAGTGCGCGGTCCTGGTCGTCCGTCACGAGCATGATCACCGCGGGGTCGGTACGCGGGTAGTGCTCGGCGCCGCAGGCCGGGCAGCGGCGGATGTGGCCGGCCGCCGCGATGACCGTGCGCTCGCCGCAGCGGGAGCAGAAGCGGTGCAGTCGCTGCCAGTTCTCCAGGGCCACCGCGTGCACCATCAGGCCCGCGTCGCGCGGGCCGAGCAGCAGACCGGCCTCGCGCAGGCCGGCCGGACGGGCCGGCTGGTCCATGCGGCCGGGCAGTGAGTCCTTCTGGAGCGCGAAGTAGCTGACGCCGTCCTCGTCGGTGCCGAGGAAGTAGCGGTGGGTCTCGGTGACCGGGGCCTCGAAGGCCGGGGTCATGACGATCTCCGTACCGCCGTCGGCGGTGTCGTCGATCAGCACCTGGCCGCCGGAGACGACGAACACGCGGGTGGTCGGGTGGCTCCACGCGGCGGACAGCCAGGCCTCGTCGAGGCGGTGGTGCGCGGCGCGGTCGATGCCGCTGGGCGCGGTGAGACCGATGGGCCGGTCTGCGGTGGCGTTGTCGAAGGTGCTCACAGGTGCTTCCTACTCCCCCGGGATGGATCGGGTGTTCAGAGGATTCAGCGGAGTGCGGCGGCCAGTTCGCCCCAGAGGTGGGCGGTCGTCTCCACGCCCTTGAGCAGAAGGTCGAGCTCGACCTTCTCGTTGGGGGCGTGCCAGCCGTCGGACGGTACGGAGATGCCCAGGAAGAGGACGGGTGCGCCGAGCACGTCCTGGAGGTCGGCGGCGGGTCCCGAGCCCCCTTCGCGGGTGAAGAGGATCTTCTGGCCGAAGGCCCGTCCCATGGCGCGGGCCACGGCCTGCAGGGCGGGGTGGTCCAGCGGGGTCAGACAGGGGCGGGTGGCCGGGGCGAAGGTGATCCGGTGCCCCACACCGGCCGGGACCTGCTCCTCGGCCCAGGCCCGGACCACCTGCTGGATCCGGTCCGGGTCCTGGCCCGCGACCAGCCGGAAGCTGATCTTCACCAGGGCGGAGCCCGGGATGATCGTCTTGCTGCCGGCGCCCTGGTAGCCGCCGCCGATGCCGTTGACCTCGGCGGTGGGGCGGGCCCAGATGCGTTCCAGGGTGGAGTAGCCGGTCTCGCCCGATGCCGCGCGGGACTTGGCGGTGCGCAGCCAGGTGGCCTCGTCGAAGGGCAGCTCGGCGAAGAGCGCGCGTTCGGTGTCGGTGAGTTCGGCCACACCGTCGTAGAAGCCGGGGATCGCGACCCGGCCGTCCGCGTCGTGCAGCGCGGCGACGAGCCGGGCGACGGCGGTCGCCGGGTTGGGGACCGCGCCGCCGAACGATCCGGAGTGGATGTCCTGCTCGGGGCCGTACAGCTCGATCTCGCACTCGGCCAGGCCGCGCATGCCGGTGCAGACCGTGGGGGTCGACTCGTCCCACATGCCGGTGTCGGAGACGATCACGGCGTCGGCGGCGAGCCGGCCGGCCCGCTCCTCGACCAGGGCGCGGAAGTTCGGCGAGCCGGACTCCTCCTCACCCTCGATCAGGAGCTTGAGGTTGACGGCGGGGGCGGTGCGGCCGGTGGTGGCGAGGTGGGCGCGGACGCCGAGTGTGTGGAAGAACACCTGCCCCTTGTCGTCGGCGGCGCCCCGCCCGTACATCCGGCCGTCGCGGATCACCGGCTCGAACGGGTCGGTGTCCCAGCCGTCCTCGCGGGCGGCGGGCTGCACGTCGTGGTGTCCGTAGACGAGGACGGTCGGGGCGTCCGGGTCGTCGGACGGCCAGTGGGCGAAGACCGCGGGGGCGCCGGGCGTCTCCCAGATCTCGGTGACCGGGAAGCCGGTCTCCCCGAGCTTGGCGGACAGCCACTCGGCGCTGCGCCGTACGTCCCCGTCGTGCTCCGGCTGGGCGGATACGGACGGGATGCGCAGCCAGGCGGCAAGGTCGTCCAGGAAGGCTGTGCGGTGCTGCTCGGTGTACGTACGGACGGCGCTGTCCGGGGTGTCGCTCATGGCCTTGAGCCTAGTGCCTCGCCCCATGGGGTCCGCCCGCCCGCGGTGGCCGGGGGCGGCCGTGATCCGCCGGACAAGGCCCTACGCCGTGGGCGGCGGCTCGTCCAGCAGGATCCGTTCCAGTTCCGCCCGGCCCGGGAGGCGGGCGGGGTGGACGGTCTCGCCGCTGCGCACGTACAGGAACGTGGCGGTGACGTCGGTGAGCGGCAGATCGTGCAGCTCCGCCCAGGCCAGACGGTAGACCGCGAGCTGGAGGGGGTCGGCGGTGTTGGTGCGGGTGGTCTTCCAGTCGACGATCTCGTACGTGTCCCCGGTGCGGTACACCGCGTCGATGCGGCCCCGGATCACCCGGCCGGCCAGGGTGATCTGGAACGGCGTCTCGACGCGGTACGGGGTGCGGCGGGCGTACGGGGTGCGCTCAAAGGCCTCCTTGAGCGCGGCGAGCTCGCGCTCGTCGGCGATCTCGGCGTCGTTCTCGTCACCGCCGGGCAGCTCGTCGGGCCCGAGCATCGGCAGCGGCAGCTCCTCGAAACGGGACTCCACCCAGGCGTGGAAGCGGGTGCCCCGGCGGGCCGCCGGCTGCGGCGGCCGTGGCATGGGCCGGGCCAGTTCCTGGGCGAAGCCGTCGGGGTCGTCGGCGAGGCGCAGCAGCTGGGTGGCGGAGAGCGACGCGGGTACGAGGACGTCGCGCACGGTGGCGCGGGCGCGGCGCAGTTCGCCGGTGAGGGCGTCGAGGTCGCGGTCCCAGGAGGCGAGGGTGCGGGCTTCCTCGGGGGTGAGCCGGTGCGCCCCGGCGGGCTCGGGGGTGCGGGCCGCGGGGACGTGCGGCGTGGGGGCGGGGGGTGCGGAGGTGCGGGCGGGAGGGGGCTCCGTCGACAGCGCGTCCCAGTCGTCGGCCTCGTCGTCGGCGTACGGGAACGGGTCGTCCTCCGGGAACGGAGCCTCGTCGGGGTACGCCTCGTCGGCGGGAAACGGGGCGTCGGCGTTTCGGTCGTCGTAGGAGTCGGCGTACGGCTCCCGGGCGTCGGGCAGCGCCTCGTACGCGTCCGGTGCGCCCCCTGTCGTGGCCAGGGCCGCCAGGTGCGCCATCACCGTGTCCGCGGCGGCCCGGCGGCGGGTCAGCGCGGTGTCGTCCAGCGGAAGCGGCCAGGCGTGGTCGGCGGCCGTCCCGTCGAGCGCCGGGTTCTCCTCGTCCTCGGCCGGTTCGTCGGCCCAGACCTCGATCTCGCCGTGCCCGGCCGCGCAGTGCTCGTACAGCGCGTGCAGGAAGCCGGACGGGCCGCGCGGCTTCTTCTGGGACGGGCCCCACCAGTGGCCGGAGCCGAGCAGCAGGGTGCGGGGTCTGGTGAAGGTGACGTATCCCAGGCGGAGCTCCTCGGTGTGCTGGTGCTCCTTCATCTCCTCCTTGAACGCCTTGAGCCCCTTGGCGTCCCAGGAGTGGACATCGGGGAGGGTCGCCCGGTCCCCGCGCAGGGCGTGCGGGAGGACCTTGGACTGGGCGGTCCAGGCGTCGCGGGACTGGCCGCTGGGGAACTGGCCGGTGACCAGGCCGGGCACCGCGACGACATCCCACTCCAGGCCCTTGGACTTGTGGGCGGTGAGGACCTTGACGGTGTTCTCGCCGCCGGGCAGGGCGTTGTCCAGGCCCTTCTCGTACTGGACGGCGGTGCGCAGGAAGCCGAGGAAGGCGAGGAGGGTGGCCTCGCCGTCGACGGCGGCGAAGCGGGCCGCGACGTCGAGGAAGTTGGCGAGGGTCTCGCGGCGGCGGGCGGCCAGGGCCTGCGGCGACGCGGAGAGCTCGACCTCCAGGCCGGTGGTGGCGAGGACCCGGTGCAGCACGTCCATCAGCGGGTCGGCCAGCGAGCGGCGCAGGTCGCGCAGCTCGGCGGCGAGGCGGGCGAAGCGGATGCGGGCCTCGGTGGAGAACGGAAGTCCGTCGTCCTCCTCGCCGCCCGATTCGAGGAAGGTGTCCAGCGCGTCGGCGAGCGAGATCACTTCGGCCGGGTCGATGCCCTCGACGGCCTCGGCGAGACGGCGGTCGGGGTCGAAGTCGTCGTCGGCGTGGGCCGCGCGGTGGACGAGGAGCCGGGCGCGGCGGCCGAGCAGGGCCAGGTCGCGGGGGCCGATCCGCCAGCGGGGACCGGTGAGCAGCCGGACCAGGGAGGCGTTGGCGCCCGGGTCCTGGAGCACCTCGCAGACCGCGACGAGGTCGGCGACCTCGGGCAGGTGCAGCAGCCCGGACAGGCCGACGACCTCGACCGGGATGTCGCGGGCCACCAGCGCGGCCTGGATCTCCGGGAAGTCGCCCGCGGTGCGGCACAGGACGGCGATCTCGCCGGGTGCCTTGCCGGTCCGCACCAGATGGGCGATCGAGTCGGCGAGCCAGTCGATCTCCTCGGCGTGGGTACGGAGCAGCGCACAGCGGACGGTGCCGTCGCGCTCGGCGCCGGGGGCGGGGCGCAGCGCCTCGACGCCTTCGTGCATGGCGCGCAGGGGTGCGGCGAGGCCGTTGGCGAGGTGCAGGAGCCGGCCGCCGCTGCGGCGGTTCTCGCTGAGGGAGAAGCGGGTGGCGGGGGTGCCGTCGGCGTGCGGGAAGTGGAGCGGGAAGTCGTCGAGGTTGGCGACGGACGCGCCGCGCCAGCCGTAGATCGCCTGGCAGGGGTCGCCTACGGCGGTGACGGCGTGCCCGGTCGTGCCCCCGGGGCCGCTGCCGAAGAGGGCGGAGAGCAGCAGGCGCTGGGCGACGGAGGTGTCCTGGTACTCGTCGAGCAGCACGACCCGGAATTCGTCGCGCAGGATCGTGCCGACCTCGGGACGGGTGAGGGCCAGTTCGGCGGAGAGCGCGATCTGGTCGCCGAAGTCGAGGAGGTCGCGGCTCTTCTTGGCGTCGCGGTAGCGCCGGGTCAGCCGGAGCAGTTCGCGGCGGGCCTCGGCGGTCTCGGGGATCCGGCGCAGCTCGGCGTTGCTGAGCCGGGCCGATGCGAGCGTGCTCAGCAGGCCGGTGTCGTACTCGGCGAGCTGTTCGGGGCGTACGAGGTGTTCGGCGAGCTCGGCGTCGAGGGCCAGCAGATCGCTGACGAGGGTGGGGAACGACCTGGTCAGGGCCGGGTAGGGGCCCGGGGCCTCGCGCAGCACGCGGGCGGCGAGCTGGTAGCGGGTGGCGTCGGCGAGGAGGCGCGTGGTGGGTTCGAGTCCGATGCGCAGCCCGTGCTCGGTGAGGAGCCGGCCGGCGAACGCGTGGTACGTGGAGATGCTGGGCTCGCCCGGGGGGTTGTCCGGGTCGATGGCGTCCGGATCGGTGACCCCGGCCGCGATCAGGGCCTTGCGGACGCGCTCGGCGAGCTCACCGGCCGCCTTGTTGGTGAAGGTGAGCCCGAGGACCTGCTCGGGGGCGACCTGGCCGGTGCCCACCAGCCACACCACGCGCGCCGCCATCACCGTGGTCTTCCCGGACCCGGCTCCGGCCACGATCACCTGCGGGGCGGGCGGCGCGGTGATGCAGGCCGTCTGCTCCGGGGTGAACGGGATCCCGAGGA
Organism: Streptomyces sp. NPDC059832; assembly: GCF_042731715.1. NCBI lineage: Bacteria > Bacillati > Actinomycetota > Actinomycetes > Kitasatosporales > Streptomycetaceae > Streptomyces > Streptomyces sp. NPDC059832. The sequence goes on from NZ_JBHWIY010000034.1 coordinate 32,487, forward strand.
GCTCCTTGAGCTGCTCGGGGTCGGTGATACGTGAGGACACTCCAGAGAGGCTAACCGGACACACCGACAACCTGCCGGGCCGGCGGAGGTCCGGCGCCCCGCTCACTCCAGGATGTGACGGCCCTCCGGCTGTGCGCTGCACGAGGCCCGGAAGGCGCAGTGCGTGCAGTGCTGGCCGGTCGTGGGGGTGAAGCGTTCGTCCAGGACCCGCCCCGCGGCGGTGGCCAGCAGGTCGGGGACCCATTCACCGGCGAGGGGTTCCTGCGCCTGCACCTTGGGGAGGGCTTCGCCGCCCTCCTTCTTGGCGGCGGGCTGGCGCAGCTGTACGAGTTCGGCGCCGCCGGGCTCGGGTCGGCGGCCGTCGAAGACCTCGTCGACCGCGCCTTCCCGGACGGCCAGCTGGTACACGGCGAGCTGGGGGTGGCGGGCGACCTCGTCCCTGGTCGGGGACTGCTTGCCGGTCTTGAAGTCGACGACGTAGGCCCGGCCCTCGGCATCCTGCTCGACCCGGTCCATGGAGCCCCGGATGCGCACCTGGTACTCCCCCGCCTCCAGCGTCACGTCGAAGTCGTGCTCGCTCGCGGCGGGGGTGCGGCCGGTGCGGTCCATGACGTGCCAGCGCAGGAAGCGTTCGAGGGCGGCCCGTGCCTGTTCCTTCTCCTGCCGGGACTTCCAGGGGGCGTCGAAGACGAGGCCGTCCCAGACCGAGTCCAGCCGCTCCATCAGGACGGCGAGATCGGCGGGGGTCCGTCCGGAGGCCACCTCGTCGGCGAGTACGTGGACGACGTTGCCGAAGCCCTGGGCCGCCGTCGCCGGGGCGTCCGCCTTCACCTCGCGGCCCAGGAACCACTGGAGCGCGCAGGTGTTGGCGAGCTGGTCGAGCGCGCTGCCGGAGAGGGCCACGGGCTGGTCCCGGTCACGGAGCGGGACGGCGGAGCGGGTCGGTTCGTACAGGCCCCACCAGCGGTAGGGATGGGCCGCGGGTACGAGCGGCTGGCCCTCGTCGTCGGTGAGCGCGGCAAGCCGGGCGAGGCGGCGGGCGGCTTCCTCGCGCAGGGCGTCGGAGGCCTCGGGGTCGACGGTGGTGGCGCGGAGTTCGGCGACGAGCGCGGCGACGGCGAGCGGGCGGCGCGGCCGGCCGGTGACATCGCGCGGTTCGGCGCCGAGCTCGGTGAGGAAGCGGGACGGCTGGTCGCCGTCGTCGGCGGGTGCCTTCACCGCGGTGACGACGAGCCGTTCGCGGGCGCGGGTCGCCGCGACGTAGAAGAGCCGGCGCTCCTCGGCGAGGAGGGCGCCGGGAGTGAGCGGTTCGGCCAGGCCGTCGCGGCCGATCCGGTCCGCCTCCAGCAGCGAACCGCGGCGGCGCAGGTCCGGCCAGAGCCCCTCCTGCACACCCGCGACGACGACGAGGCGCCACTCCAGGCCCTTGGAGCGGTGCGCGGTCATCAGCCGTACGGCGTCGGGGCGCACCGCGCGCCTGGAGAGGGTGTCGGCGGCGATGTCCTGGGCGTCGACCTCCTCCAGGAAGTTGAGCGCGCCGCGCCCGCCGGTGCGTTCCTCGGCGCGGGCCGCGGTGTCGAAGAGCGCGCAGACGGCGTCGAGATCGCGGTCGGCGTTGCGGCCGCCCGCGCCGCCGCGCAGAGCGGCGCGCTCCAGTCGGCCCGGCCACGGGGTGCCTGCCCACAGCGCCCACAGCGCCTCCTCCGCGGTGCCGCCGCCTTCGAGCAGCTCGCGCGCCTTGCGCAGGAGCGCGCCGAGGCGCTGGGCGCCGCGGGCGTACGCCGGATCGTGCGCGACGAGCCGTTCGGGCTCGGCGAGCGCGCGGGCCAGCAGGTCGCCGGAGGGTGCCGGTACGCGGTTCCCGGCGGCCCGCTCCTCGTCGCGCAGGGCCCGGCCGAGGCGGCGCAGGTCGGCCGCGTCCATGGAGCCGAGGGGGGAGGCGAGCAGGGCCAGGGCGGTCTCGGTGTCCAGCCAGGAGGGCACCTCCGCACTGTCGCCCTCCGTCGCCGAAGCGCCCTGCGAATCCGCGCCTTCGCCCGCCACCACCGAAGCCCTCTGCGAATCCGCGCCTTCACCCTCCGCCGCCGAAGCCTCCTCTTCCTCCTCCGCGCCCGGCGCACCCCGGCGCAGAGCCGCCGTGGCGACCGCGCGCAGGGCTGTCAGGAGCGGGGCCACCGCCGGTTCGTGGCGCAGGGGAAGGTCGTCCCCGTCGACCTCCAGGGGGACGCCCGCCGAGGTCAGGGCCCGGCGCAGCGAGGGGATCGTGCGGCCTCCGGCCCGTACGAGCACCGCCATCTCGTTCCACGGGACGCCGTCCTCCAGGTGTGCCCGGCGCAGCAGATCGGCAATGTTGTCGAGCTCGGTGGACGCGGTCGGATAGGTGTACGCCTCCACGCTGCCGCCCTCGCGGACCGCGGCGAGCTCCCGGTGGGCGCGGACCTTCGCCGAGGGCAGCCGGGTCAGCGGCATCCGGCGGGTGAGCAGCCGGGTGGCGGCCAGCAGCCGTCCGGCGGAACGCCGCGAGGTGGTGAGCACGCCGACCGGCGCCGGGGCACCGTCCGCCCGCCGGAACGTGTCCGGGAAGTCGAGGATGCCGTTCACATCGGCGCCCCGGAACGCGTAGATCGACTGGTCCGGGTCGCCGAAGGCGATCAGGTCCCGGCCGCCCCCGGCCCCCGGGGCGCTCCCCCGGTTGCCGGCCAGCGCGTGCAGCAGCCGGACCTGCGCCGGGTCCGTGTCCTGGTACTCGTCCACGAACACCGCGTCGTACTCCCCCGCGAGCAGGGCCGACACCTCGGGGCGCTCCGCGAGCAGCACGGCCCGGTGCACCAGCTCCGCGTAGTCGAGCACCCCCTGCCCGTCCAGCACGTCCAGGTACTCGGCGAGGAACTCGGCGGCGGCGCCCCAGTCGGGCCGCCCGGTGCGGCGGGCGAAGGCGGCCAGCGCGTTTGGCCCCAGGCCCAGCTCACGGCTGCGGGCCAGCACCGCTCGCACCTCGTCGGCGAAGCCACGCGTGGTCAGACAGGCCCGCAGCTCGTCGGGCCAGCGGATGTGCGCGAAGCCGTCCCGCTCCAGTTCGAGCTGGCCGGCGAGCAGCTCGCGGACGGTGACGTCCTGCTCCGGTCCGGAGAGCAGCCGCATCGGTTCGGCGAAGAGGTCGGCGTCCTGGTGGGCGCGGACCAGTGCGTAACAGAAGGAGTGGAACGTGGTCGCCTGCGGACCGCGGGCGGCGCCGAGCCGGGCGGCCATCCGGTCGCGCAGCTCCACGGCGGCCTTGCGGCTGAAGGTGAGCACCAGGATGCCCGCCGGGTCGCCGCCCCGTGCGATGCGTGCGGCGACCGCCTCGACGAGCGTGGTCGTCTTGCCGGTGCCGGGTCCGGCGAGCACTAGGAGCGGGCCGCCGGGGTGATCAACCACCGCACGTTGCGCTGCGTCCAGGAGAGGAGGGTCCACGGAGCCCGGCGGGGTGCGCACCAGTCGGTACGCGCCCGCGGACCGCTGTCGTGTTCGACGGTGCGGACTGTGCCGGGTGAAGGAGGAGGAGCTCACGTGGATCGCCGGTCCTGGTGGGTGTACTGATGATGAGGGTGCGGTGCGCGCCGCGAACCTACGAAGCTACGCCAGCGCGGGCGCGATCCGGGACGAGTGCGCTGCGTGCCTCGTCACGTTCCGGGGCGCGGAGGCCGTCGCGGGTCCGGTCCTGCGGCCGGCCGTGCTTTCCGTCACTCCGCGCGGCCACGGTCCCGTCGCGTCACATGCCACGGACTCGGCCGCGGATCACTTTCCGTGCACCCTTGATCACTTCCGGTAAGCCCTGGATCACTTCCGGGAAGTCGGGTACGTCGTACGGCCCCGGTGCCGCCCCCTGTGCCGCCGGATGGCCGAAGCTGTCAGATGTGAGCACCTCCGCCCCTGTCCCGGTCCGCGCCCCCGTCCGCGGTGACGCCGTCCCACCGTGCCCGCTTCATGTCGAGGCGCGGCAGATGGCCCTCCGCGCCGCTCGACGCCTCACGCAGCGGGGTGCCCTCCGCGCGGTAGTGGTCCAGTGCCCGCAGCTCGTGGCCGGGGAGCAGCGCCCCGTCGGCGCGCACCACGCGCCACCACGGCACCGCGGCCCCGTACAGCGACATGACCCGGCCGACCTGGCGCGGACCGCCCTCGCCCAGCCACTCGGCGACATCGCCGTATGTCATGACGCGGCCGGGCGGGATCAGCTCGGCGACATCGAGCACGCGCTCCGCGTACTCCGGCAGTGCGTGGCTCGTGCGGTCGTCACTCGTCCCGTCGCCGCTCGTGCGGTGTTGGCTCATCCGGTCCATCCTGCCGTACGCCACCGACATCCCGGCCCGGTCCGTGTGTGTCCGATCACAGGGCCTGCGGGCGGAAGCGAAGGGGCGTATCTTGCGCTTCCCATGTCCGTGCAGTGCACCCTGATGCGCCCCTGTGTCGCCGGGCCGTGCCACCATCGTGCGGGCGGTGACCGGTGATACGAGAACACGAAGACCAATCAGAGGCGACGAAGGAGCAGGGCGTGCAGCCACCGAAGGCGGCGGACGCCCCTGACGCCGAGCCGCAGCCGGACGCGTCCCGCGCGCCCGCCGGGAAGCCGGATGGCGAGCCCGGAAAGCCCCGTACCGAGCCCGTGGAACCCGCTGCCGAGCGCGGCGGGCGCCCCGAACATCCGGTCGGCTCGACGCTCTCGACCGCCGCGGAGGAGCAGGCCGAGCGCGTCTCGGGAGACGAACCGCTGCTCCCCGCCCGGGTGCACCGCCCCTCCGATCTCATGCGGCTCCTCATCGGGGTCCTGGCGGTCGTCGTCCTGTTCTCGATCGCCGCGTTCGCCCACGGCACGACCACCGGCCTCGAACAGGACATCAACAAAGGCACCGGCCAGGCGCCCGACATCCTGATCAAGATGGCGGGTCTGGTCTCCAGCATCGCCGTGCTGCTCGTCCCGGTCGCCTTCGCCATCGAGCGGCTGATCAAACGCGACGGGCTGCGGATCGCCGACGGGGTGCTCGCCGCCGTACTGGCCCACGGCGTCACGCTCGCCGCCGACCTCTGGGTCGCCAAGTCCGCCCCCGGCACCATCCAGGACGCCCTGACCCAGCCGCAGCCCGGTGACGCGCTCACCGACCCCGTGCACGGCTATCTCGCGCCGGTGATCGCCTATATGACGGCGGTCGGCATGGCGAGACGGCCGCGCTGGCGGGTCGTGCTGTGGGTGGTGCTGCTGCTCGACGCGTTCGCCATGCTGGTCGGCGGCTACACGACCCCGTTCTCGATCATTCTCACCGTGCTGATCGGCTGGACCGTCGCGTACGGCACGCTGTACGCGGTCGGCTCGCCGAACGTACGGCCGACCGGTCAGCATCTGATGGCCGGTCTGCGCCATGTCGGCTTCCGCCCGGTCAGCGCGATGCGCGCCGAGGACTCCCCCGACTCGGGCGACCAGAGCGACCGGGGGCGCCGCTATCTGGTCTCCCTGGAGGACGGGCCACCGCTCGATGTCACGGTCGTCGACCGCGAGCAGCAGGCCCAGGGCTTCTTCTACCGGGTGTGGCGCAGGCTCACCCTGCGCGGCATCACCCAGCGCCGCTCCATCCAGTCGCTGCGCCAGGCCCTGGAGCAGGAGGCGCTGCTTGCCTACGCGGCAATCGCCGCCGGAGCCAACGCGCCCAAGCTGATCGCCACGTCCGAGCTCGGACCCGACGCCGTGATGCTGGTGTACGAGCACATCGGCGGCCGTTCCCTGGACGCGCTGGAGGACTCGGAGATCACCGACGAGTTGCTGCACGGCGCCTGGCGTCAGGTGAAGGCGCTCCAGTCGCGCCGGATCGCGCACCGCAGGCTCACCGGCGACGCCATCCTGGTCGACCGTTCCGGCAAGGTGTTCGTCACCGATCTGCGCGGCGGCGAGATCGCGGCCGGTGATCTGGTCCTGCGGATGGATGTCGCCCAGCTGCTGACCACGACGGGTCTGCGGGTGGGCGCCGAGCGGGCCGTGGCCGGGGCGCTGGAGGTGCTCGGCCCCGACGCCGTCGCGGACTGCCTGCCGCTGCTCCAGCCCATCGCGCTGAGCCGCTCCACCCGGGCGGCCCTGCGACGGCTCGCCCGGGAGCGCTCGCAGCGGGAGCGCGAGGCGGTGCTGGAGGCGTCGGACGCGGCGAAGCGGGCCAGGACACACGAACACGGGACGCAGTCCGAGGCACCGGAGGGGACGGCCGCCACCGGCGCGGTCACCGACCACAGGACGGGCCGCAAGGCCGACCGCAAGGCGCTCCGCAACCAGAAGCAGGCCGAGAAACGCGCCCTGGACGACGCCCTCGAAGGGGCCCGCGAGGAGGATCTGCTCTCCCAGATGCGGCAGCAGGTGCTGCTGATCCGGCCGCAGGCACCGGTCGAACCGGTGCGTCTCGAACGCATCAAGGCCCGCACCCTGCTCAGCTGCATCGCCGGTGCGATCGCCGCGTACTTCCTCATCTCGCAGGTCACCCAGGCCGACTTCGGCGCGGTCGTCGAGCAGGCGGAATGGGGCTGGGTGGCGGCCGCGGTCGCCTTCTCCGCCCTCAGCTACGTGGCGGCGGCGATGAGCCTGCTGGGCTTCGTGCCGGAGCGGGTGTCGTTCGGCAAGACGGTGCTGGCGCAGGTCGCCGGGTCCTTCGTGAAGATCGTCGCCCCGGCCGCCGTCGGCGGTGTGGCGCTGAACACCCGCTTCCTGCAACGGGCCGGGGTACGCCCGGGGCTCGCCGTGGCGAGCGTCGGCGCCTCGCAGCTGTTCGGTCTCGGCTGCCACATCCTGCTGCTGGCGGCCTTCGGCTATCTGACCGGTACGGAGAAGACCCCGTCCTCGCTCACCCCGTCCAGGACGGTCATCGCCGGACTGCTGACGGTCGCCGTGCTGGTGCTGGTGGTGACGGCGGTCCCGTTCCTGCGGAAGTTCGTGGTGACGCGGGTGCGGTCGCTGTTCGCCGGAGTCGTACCGCGCATGCTCGACGTGGTCCAGCGGCCGCAGAAGCTGCTGACCGGCATCGGTGGAATGCTGCTGCTGACCGGTCTGTTCGTGATGTGCCTGGACGCCTCGGTGCGGGCGTTCAGCGGTCCGGACGTGCCGCATCTCAGCTATGCCAGCATCGCGGTGGTATTCCTCGCCGGCAACGCGCTGGGGTCGGCGGCGCCCACCCCGGGCGGAATGGGCGCGGTCGAGGGCGCGCTGACCCTGGGTCTGATCGCGGTCGGCCTGCCGAAGGAGGTCGCGGCACCCGCCGTGCTGCTGTACCGCCTGCTGACGCTGTGGCTGCCGGTGCTTCCCGGCTGGCTCTGCTTCAACCATCTGACCCGCAAGGGCGAGCTCTGACGCCCCCTCAGCCGCCGGGCGGGACCTTCAAGGCCAGTCGGGCGACGGCGGGGCCGCCCGCCACCCGCATGGACCGGTGCCCCGTGCAGCGACCGGTTTCCCGCCGCACCATGGGCCCATGAGGACCTCCCCTGCCCTGCGCGCCGCCGCCCTGGCCGCCGCCGTCACCGTGCTCCTGCCCATCACCGCCTGCTCGGAGAGCGGCAACAAGGACGACCCGGACGGGCCGCAGAGCTCACCGCTCGCCGCGAACGCCGCCGAGGCGAGCGGCAACGGCGACCTCGCTTCCCAGGAACTGACGTGGAAGCCCTGCCCCGCCCCGTCCCCGGCACAGGGCAGCGGAAAGGCGCCGTCCCCGCTGCCCGGCGGCACCCCCTGGGAGTGTTCGTTCATGCGGGCGCCGCTCGACTACGCGAAGCCCAGGGGCGAGACGGTCCAGCTGGCGCTGATCCGGGCCAGGGCCAAGAACCAGGACAAGCGGATCGGCTCCCTCATCTTCAATTTCGGCGGCCCCGGCGCCTCCGGTGTCGCCACCCTGCCCGCCTTCGGCACCGACTACGACAAGCTCCGCGCCCGCTACGACCTGGTCAGCTTCGACCCGCGCGGCGTGGGCCGCAGCGACGGTGTGGAGTGCGAGACCGACAAGCAGCTCGACGCCCGCTTCGAGACCGACGGCACCCCGGACACCAGCGCGGAGGTGAACGCCTTCGTCAAGAACACCAAGGCGTTCGCGCAGGCCTGCGAGAAGAACTCCGGCAGGCAGCTCCCGTACGTCGGCACCACCGATGCCGCCCGTGACATGGATCTGATGCGGCAGGTGCTCGGCGACAAGAAGCTGTACTACTTCGGCGTCTCGTACGGCACCCAACTGGGTGGCGTATACGCCCACTTGTTCCCGGAGAACGTCGGCAGGTCGGTACTGGACGCGGTGGTCGACCCGACGCAGGACTCCGAGCAGTCCTCGCTCGGCCAGGCCAAGGGCTTCCAGCTCGCGCTGAACAACTTCACCCAGGACTGCGTCGACCGGGGCGAAGCCTGCAAGCTGCCCGGTTCCACCTCGAAGGAGGTCGAGCAGGGGGTCGCCGGTCTTCTCGCCCAGCTGGGGAAGAAGCCGATCCAGGGGCTCGGTTCGCGTCAGCTGACGCAGACCCTGGCGACCACCGGCATCGCGGCCGCCCTCTACTCCAAGCAGACCTGGCCGCTGCTGGAAGAGGGACTGGACGAGGCCGACGGCGGCAACGGCGCGCTGCTCCTCGCCCTCGCCGACTCGCTGAACGGCCGTTCCGACAACGGCCAGTACGACAACTCGGTGGCCGCCAACACCGCCATCAACTGCGCCGACTCCAAGCAGCGGTTCACCGCGGACCAGACCGAGGCCAAGCTCCCCGAGTTCCGGTCCGCCTCGAAGATCTTCGGCGACTACCTGGGCTGGTCCCTGATGGCCTGCACCGGCTGGCCGGTGCCGGGTGCCTGGAAGACCCCGGACGTCAGCGCCCCGGGCGCGGCCCCCATCCTCGTCGTCGGCAACACCGGCGACCCGGCGACGCCGTACGGGGGTGCGAAGGCGATGGCGGACGCGCTGGGCAAGGGCGTCGGCGTCGAGATGACGTACGAGGGCCAGGGGCACGGCGCGTACAACAGCGGCAACGCCTGTGTGCAGAAGACCGTGGGCGGCTACCTGCTGGAGGGCAAGGTGCCGGCGGCCGGAACCGTCTGCACGTAGCGGCGTGTCCCCGGCGGACCCCCGGGGCCTTGTCCGGCTCCGGGGTCTTGCGTTTGGATCACCCCGCGAGCCCGGCCTGGTCCAGACGCAAGGCCCTAGCATGGGCGCACTTTCTGTACGCCGTAGGTACGGGCACATCTGTACGCCGCGAGTACAGGCACATCGGGAGGACGCACACGTGGTCGCACACGCACGCGCCGGGGCTCTGGCCGGCGCCGCACTTCTGCTGACGGGGCTGCTCGCGGGCTGCGGCGGAGGTACGGACGACAAGCCGGCCGACGGAACGGACCACGATGCCGCGCCCTCGGCCGGCCGTCCGTCCACCACGCCGGGCGGGCAGCCGGGCACCCCCCGACTGCCCGCGGCCCTCACCTCCCAGCGGCTGGACTGGAAGGGCTGCGAGGCCCGCGCCGGCGAGAGCGCGCCCGGGTCCGACTGGCGCTGCTCGACGGTCCGGGTGCCGCTGGACTACGCGAAGCCCGACGGCGAGACGATCGGGATCGCGCTGATCCGCAAGAAGGCCGGGAACACCAGCCGGCGCCTCGGCTCGATGCTGTTCAACTTCGGCGGCCCCGGCGGTTCGGGGGTCTCGACACTGCCGCGCGCCGCCGGCTCGTACGGCAACCTCAACTCCCGCTACGACCTGGTGGGCTTCGACCCGCGCGGGGTCGCGGGCAGCGAAGGGGTGAGCTGCCGCACCGACAAGGAGCAGGAGAACGCCTACCGGAAGGTCGACATGACCCCGGACACGGCGGCGGAGGAGGCGGCGTTCCTGAAGGACGGCGCGGACTTCGGCGCCGGCTGCGAGCGCCGCTCCGGCAAGGTCCTGCCGTACGTCGGCACGACGAACGCCGCCCGGGACATGGACCTGATCCGTGAGGTGCTCGGCGACAAGAAGCTCACCTATTTCGGCGTGTCGTACGGCACCGAACTCGGCGGCACCTACGCGCACCTCTTCCCCGAGAACGTCGGCCGGACCGTCCTGGACGCCGTCGTCGACCCGACCGCGGACACCATCGGGCATGCCCGCAACCAGGCGACCGGCTTCCAGCGGGCGCTGGAGAACTACCTCAAGGACCGCGGCCAGGACCCGAAGGCCGGGACCCGGCGCATCGCCCGGCTGCTGGAGCGGATCGACAAGAAGCCGCTGCCGACCACCTCGGGCCGCGAGCTCAACGACTCGCTGGCCGTCACCGGCATCGTCATGCCGCTCTACTCCAAGAGCAACTGGCCGTATCTGACGCAGGCGCTGGACGAGGCCGAGAAGAGCGGCACCGGGAACATGCTGCTCCAGCTGGCCGACTCGTACAACGGCCGTGACGAGAAGGGGCACTACGACACCCAGAACCACTCGCAGCGCGCCATCTCCTGCGCGGACAGCAGCCTCCGGCCGACGGCGGACGAGGCGAAGGCGCTCCTGCCGCAGTTCCGGAAGCTGTCCCCGGTGTTCGGCCCGTTCCTGGCGTGGGACACGGCGGGCTGGTGCTCGCAGTGGCCGGTGAAGGGTGAGCACGAACACCCGGAGGCGAGCGCGCCGGGCGCCGGTCCGATCCTGGTCGTCGGCACGACGGGTGACCCGGCGACGCCGTACGAGGGTGCCCGGAAGATGGCGGACGAGCTGGGCAAGGGCGTGGGCGTCCTGCTCAGCAACAAGGGCGAGGGGCACGGCGCGTACGGCGGGAACTCCTGCGTGACGTCGACCGTGGACGCGTACTTCCTCGACGGGATGGTCCCGGAGGACGGCAAGACCTGCTCGTAGGGCGGCCCGGAGGTACGGCGAAGGGGCCGGTCCGTGCGGACCGGCCCCTTCGCCGTACCAAAAGATGTCTCAGTACACGGGCTTCTCGGGCTCGATCTGGTTGACCCAGCCGATCACGCCGCCGCCCACGTGGACCGCGTCGGCGAAGCCCGCCGACTTGAGGACCGCGAGGACCTCGGCGCTGCGGACGCCCGTCTTGCAGTGCAGGACGATGCGCTTGTCCTGCGGGAGGTCCTGGAGGGCGTTGCCCATCAGGAACTCGTTCTTCGGGATCAGCTTCGCGCCCGGGATCGAGACGATCTCGAACTCGTTCGGCTCGCGGACGTCGATGATCTCGATCTTCTCGTCCGCGTCGATCCACTCCTTGAGCTGCTTGGGAGTGATCGTGGAGCCGAGCGCCGCCTCCTGGGCCTCCTCGGACACGACGCCGCAGAAGGCCTCGTAGTCGATGAGCTCGGTGACGGTGGGGTTCTCGCCGCAGACCGCGCAGTCGGGGTCCTTGCGGACCTTGACCTGGCGGTACTGCATCTCCAGGGCGTCGTAGATCATCAGCCGGCCGACCAGCGGGTCGCCGATGCCGGCGAGCAGCTTGATGGCCTCGTTGACCTGGATGGAACCGATCGACGCGCAGAGCACCCCGAGCACGCCGCCCTCGGCGCAGGAGGGGACCATGCCCGGCGGGGGCGGCTCCGGGTAGAGGCAGCGGTAGCAGGGGCCGTGCTCGGACCAGAAGACGGACGCCTGGCCGTCGAACCGGTAGATCGAGCCCCAGATGTACGGCTTGTTCAGCAGTACGGCCGCGTCGTTGACCAGATAGCGGGTGGCGAAGTTGTCCGTGCCGTCCACGATCAGGTCGTACTGGGCGAAGATGTCCATCACGTTGTCGGCTTCGAGCCGCTCCTCGTGAAGGACCACGTTCACGTACGGGTTGATGCCCAGCACCGAGTCCTTGGCGGACTCGGCCTTGGAGCGCCCGATGTCGGCCTGGCTGTGGATGATCTGGCGCTGCAGGTTCGACTCGTCGACCTCGTCGAACTCCACGATGCCGAGCGTGCCGACACCGGCCGCGGCCAGGTACATCAGGGCCGGCGACCCGAGACCGCCGGCACCGACACAGAGCACCTTCGCGTTCTTCAGCCGCTTCTGTCCGTCCATCCCGACATCCGGGATGATCAGGTGGCGGGAGTACCTGCGGACCTCGTCGACGGTGAGCTCAGCAGCTGGCTCGACCAGGGGTGGCAGCGACACAGGAACCTCAACAATGCAGGTGGTCGGTTTCTACGTACTTCATCTACGTACGGTTGTTCTTGCCGTAACACTGCCACGCCCCCTCTCATTCCGAGATACCAGGTCCGATCCGCGAGACAATTTCGTCCCAGTACCTGGGCAGCGCCGCGAATGGGTCCGTTTGTCCCTGTTGGCCGTCTCGATCCGTGAAGAAGATCGTGCCCGCGCCCTGCCAGCGGGCGATGCGCATGGCCTCTTCGAGGTGGGTGCGCGGAACGCCGTGGACGAAGTGCGCGAACCGCTCCGGCGGATACGAGGCGGTCCACTCCGCCACCTGCGACCAGCGGTAGTCGGTCCACGGTCCGCAGAAGGTGACGAGCTGGTCGGCGGCCTCGGCATAACCGGGATATGGATGGGTGCCCAGCCCGAGCACCAACGGCCCGATCCCCTCCCCGTACGGGCGGTCACCGCCTTCGAGGAGCGTCGCGAGGGTGCTGGTGAGACGGCGCACCGCCGGGAGGTGGACGCGCTCGGCCGGGCAGCGGCCGAGATAGAAGCCGTCGACGCGGTACCAGTCGAGGAACGACTGGGCGTCGGCGATCAGTTCCCCGAAGGGGCGGCTGCCGAAGGCCAGGTCGAGATGGCCGAGCAGCCGGCCGCCCGCCGCCCGTACCGAGTCCCGCTGATCGTCGCCGTGCACGGCCCGCTCGCGCGCGTTGCGGAGCCGGCCCGCGGCCTCCAGGCAGTGCGGATCGGGGCGGGCGCCGGGGCCGTTGTCGATGTTGAGGACGGCCCAGTGCAGCGGGGTGCCGGGGCGGGCCAGTTCGGCCCACTCGGTCGGCGCGAGCAGCGGATGCGCGTAACCGGGTACGCCGAAGCCGAACTGTTCGGCGCCGCTGGTCCGGCGGGCCGTGCCGGTGCTGGTCAGATACGGCATGCCGCCTCCATCCAGATGTCGGCGAGGGACTCCTCCAGATTGATCCGGGGACGCCAGCCGAGCCGGTCCCTGGCGGTGCGGACGTCCGCCTGCTGCCAGGCGCCGCAGCCGTCCGGATAGGGGGACGGGGTCGCCGAGAGGTGCTCGATGACCGACTCGGTCGAGGTGCGCGGGGCGCCGATGGGCAGCCGGGGCGGGGGCGCGTCGAGCTCGTGGAGTGCGCCCGCGTACCCGGCGACCCTGGCGAGGACGGCGGCCGCGTCCCGGAGCCGCACGGCGCGGCCGGTGCCGATGTTGACGACGCCCTGGGCGGCGGAGAGCGAGGCGGCGTGCACGGCGCGCGCGACATCGCGCACGTCCACGAAGTCGCGCTGCACGCCGAGGCCGCTGAGCTTCAGCTCGCCGTCGCCGGACTGCATGGCCCGGCGCATCGCCTCGGCGAGCCTGCCGAGCGGGGAACCGGCCGGGGTGCCCGGCCCGACCGGGGAGAAGACCCGCAGCACGACCGCGTCGAGGCCCGAGCCGAGGACGAGTTCGGTGGCGGCGAGTTTGCTGACGCCGTACGGGCCGCCGGGGCGCGGAATCGCGTCCTCGGCGGTGGACGAGCCGGGCTGCGAGGGCCCGTACTCCGACGAGCAGCCGACCTGGACGAGCCGGGCCGTGCAGCCGCTGCGCCGCATCGCCTCGCACACCGTGGCGACGGCGACGGTGTTGTGGCGGGTCAGATCGCGGGCCCCGCCGCGGGTGGCGCCCGCGCAGTTGACCACCACTCCGGGGTGGACGGCGTCCAGGAAGCGGGTCAGCGCGCCGGGGCTGCCGCTGGCGAGGTCGAACCGTACGTCGGCGTCGTCGCCCCGGCCGAGCGCCGTGAGGTGCACGGCGGGGTCGGCGAGCAGGCGGTCGGCCACGAACCGGCCGAGGAATCCGTTGGCTCCGAGCAGCAGCACCCTCATCGCGCGCCCCCTCGGCGCCGACGGCGAGCTGCCGGTGAAGGGGATTGGGGGGTCATGTCCGGTGTCTCCTTGAGGAAGTGAGATGCAGTGGCGGGCAATGACCCGCGGCGTCGGCTCCGCGGGGCGTGCGGTGGCAGTGGTACGGCTGTGGTGGTTACGCGGCGGCCGGGCCTTCATCGACCGGCCGGGCGGTGGTGTGGGCGGACGCCCGGGAGAGGACGACGGTGGCGGCGATCAGCAGTCCGAGCGCGGAGGCACCGCACGCGACGGCGGGTACGGATCCGGTGCCGGACACCATGACGAGGACGTCGACGGGGCGGGCGAGGAAGTGCAGACCGGGCAGCCGCCCGGCCAGGACCAGTGCGGGCGCCAGGGCCTCGACCGCACAGGCGACGGCCAGGCCGCCGGTGGCGAGCTCGGGGAACCCGTGCACGGTCAGCAGCCGGGCCAGCAGGAGCAGCACCCCGAGCGCGGCCGCCCCGCCGAACGCCCCGCCGCCCCCGTATCCCAGGTGGGCGAGGCAGAGCAGCCCGGCGAGGGCGCACAGGTGGAGTGCGACGGCCCCGAACAGCAGGGGGCGCACACCCGCGGCGAACTCCTCCAGGGCGCGGCTGCCGTTGAGCTTGCGGTGGGCGTGCAGGGAGAAGAGGTGGGCGCACCAGGTGGCCGGGGCGAGCGAGAGGGCCAGGCCCAGCAGCGGTGCCGGGGTGATCGCCCAGGGGCCCTCGGGGCCGCCGCTGAGCACCTGGTCGAGCAGCGGTTCGCCGTACAGGACGTAGCCGAGGAGCCAGCAGCCGTACACCTTGGCCGCGCCCGATGAGCGGCCTTCGGCGTGCAGGGGGCCGCTGCGCAGGCTGACGACGAGCCCGACGAGCGCGACGAGCGCTCCGGCGAGGGCGATCACGAGCCGTGCCCGGCCGCCGAGCGCTCCCTCGGTGAGCCCGAGCGTGCCGGCGGTCGCGACGCAGGCGGCGCCCGGCACCAGCGCGCGGAGCGACCAGGCGGTGCGTGTCGCGATGTCACGCTCCGGCGCGTCGGGCCCTGTTGCGGGATCCGCCGCCGCACCGGGTACCCGTGCGAACAGCTCCTCGGCGAGCGAGAAGACATCGCGGTGCCGGTAGCGGGCGGCGACGCGGTCGGTGACGCCATGGGCTTCGAGCCCGGCGGCGACCTCCAGCGGGTCGACGGCCCGTTCGCACAGCTCGCGGTGCCGGTGCATCAGCGATTTCACGGGGTCGGCGGGGCCGCGGCGCGAGGCATTGAGCCGACGCGCCGGAGCGGGGCGCGCGATCTCGGGGGCGCGGGAGAGCTCGGAGGAATCGGAGGACTCGGAGGAATCGGAGGACTCGGAGGACTCGGACAGCCCGTGCGCCTCGGGCGTCCCGTGCGCCTCAGGTGTCCCAGGCACCTCAGCCGCCTCAGCCGCCCCAGCCGCCCCAAGCATCTCGGAGGGCTCGGACGGCTCGTGCGTCCCGGGGTTCTCGGAGACCAGGGCCCGGGAGCGGAGGTCCCAGCTTCCTCCGGTGGTCGGTGTGGCGGGTGCGTCGGACACCTCGGTCGGGCCGCCCATGGTGATTCCTCCGTGATCGTCGCCGGCTGTGTCGGACCGCTCCGGCCCGCCGCCCCGGCCCGGTCCGGCCGTCTCCTGCCCCGGTTCACACATCGCCGCCACCCGCTCCCCGCGCTCCCGTGCAGACCGCCCGGGGCCCGGCGGCCCAGCTGGGCCTGCGGTCGGCCGTGACCGACAGGGCGAGGCCCGAGGCCGTCCACGGACCCAGGACATGCGCCTCCGGCGGGGTGGCGAACGGGCGCGGTTCCCCGTCGGCGTCCACCGCATCGGCTTCCGTGCGCACCGGGGCGTGCGAGATCAGCTCCAGGTAGATGCCGCGAAATGCCGCGAGATTCTGTTCGACGGTGAAGAGTTCGAGCGCGCGGGCGCGCGCCGCCGCTCCGAGCCGTGCACGGCGCTCGGGGTCCCGCAGCAGCGCGAGACAGGCATCGGCCAGCGCTCTGGGGTTGCGCGGGGGCACGACGAGCCCGGTGCCGCCGATGACCTCGACGACCGCGCCGACATCCGTCGACACCGTGGCCCTGCCGCAGAACATCGCCTCGACCAGACCGATCGGAAAACCCTCGACCACGCTGGACAGGACGACGACCCCGCCCGCCGCGTAGGCGTCCGGCAGATCGGGCACCTCGGCTCCGCCGATGTCCTCGAAGGAGACCGGGTTGTCGCCCACGGCATGGGCGTCCGCGGCCTCGTCGGGGAACAGTTGGGCGGCGAGCGCCCGGCAGTGCGCGAGATAGGTGGCGCCTTCCGGGCCCCGGGCCGGGGCGCCGACGATCCTCAGCCGGGCGTCCGGTTCGGCCTTCCGCACTTCCGCGAAGGCGTGCAGCAGCGCGATCAGGTCCTTGGCGGGCTCGATCCGGCCGACCCAGACCAGGGTGTCGTCGGGCCCGCTGTCGCCGCTCTCCCCCAGCGCCGTGAAGCGGTCGGACTCCATGCCGGGGTAGACGGTGCGCAGCTTCTCGCGGGCGGCTCCGCAGCGTTCCTGCCAGCGGCGGGCGTGGGCGTTTCCGGGGGTCACGATCGCGGCCTGCCGGTACACCTCGGTGGCGAGCCGCCCGTGGAAGTGGGCGAGCAGGGCGCGCACCGGCGCGTTCAGCGGGGTGCCGGTCGCCGCGAGGTAGTGCGCCCGCAATTGCGCGCCGTGCTCGGTCACCAGCAACGGCACCCCGAAGAAGCGTTTGGCCAGCAGCCCCGGCAGAGCGGCGGCGCCGCCGGACGTCGCGTGGCAGAGGTCGACCGCGCCGAGGCCCTCCTCGTCGTACCAGTCGAGCGAGAGCGGGCGGAGCACCCGGTCGAGCTCCCGGGCGAAGGCGAGGAGGTCGGGGACGGTGGCGGTCTGGACGGTGCGCCCGGTGCCCGGGGCGCGGCAGGCCGCTTCGAGTACGCGCACGGCGGTTTCGGAGCGGAGGGCCACGCCGAGTCCGCCGTGCTCGCGGGCCAGTTCGGCGAGTCCGTACAGGCCGTCCGTGAACTGCGCGTCCGCGGCAGCGGCGGCCGTCCGCCCTTCGCCGCCCGGTTCACCGGCACCCGCGCCCGCGCCGGCCCCCTCGTCCTCGCCGCCCGCCGCGCCGGCCGCGCAGACCGAGGCGGCGAGAGCCGCGAAGTGGGCCGTGAAGCGCTGCCGTTCGCGCCGTCCGTACGGGCGGGCGCCCCCTCCCGTCACCATCCGGTTGAGCAGCCCCTTGGGGACCCGGGTACCCAGGACGTCCTCGTCGGCCGTCCACAGCGGCGCCGTCCGCACCCGGCCGACCTGCATCGGGAGCGGGACCCAGCCCCGCGCCTCCTGCTCGGCGGAGCGGCTGAGTGCGAAGAGATCGAACTCGTGCTGCGCGAGCCCGCGCACCAGGCGGTCGCACCAGAGCCCGGACTCACCGGTCGCATACGGATATCCACCGTCGGTGAGGAGTCCGATCCGCACGAGCACACCCCCGATCTCCCTTGTGGGCGGCCGCCGTTGGAATGGCGGCTCACAGCGGGACGACCGTAAGCGGATACGCCGGTGGCGCGACGGACGGTTGTCCGTC
>NZ_JBHWIY010000034.1:50046-59914 GCF_042731715.1 Streptomyces sp. NPDC059832
ACCCCCCCCGTTTCTCTTTTGGGGGTCTCGTTGGGGGGGTGGCGGTGCAGAGGGGGGACGACGGGGAGGGGGCCCGGGGGGGGCAGGCGGGTTTTTTTCCCCCCCCCCCACCGAAAGGGGTGAACCGTCGTAACTTTCCCGCCCCCGTAGCGTTCTGTCGCGCTATGGGAGCGATCGGTCACACAGGGTCAGGCGGCGGCCAGCTCCTTGCGGGCCGCGCGGCGCACCGCCGCGAGCGCCGGATCGAGCGCGGGAACGGCCGCCAGGAGCTGCCTGGTGTACGGGTCCCGGGGGTTCTCGTACACCTGGCCCACCTCGCCCTCCTCGACGATCCGGCCCTGCCGCATGACGGCGACCCGGTCGCTGACCTGCCGTACGACGGCGAGGTCGTGCGCGATGAAGACCAGGGCGAGCCCCAGTTCCCGCTGCAGTTCCGCAAGCAGGGCGGTCACCTGGGCCTGGGTCGTCACGTCGAGCGCGGAGACGGCCTCGTCGCAGACGATCAGCTCCGGCTCGGCGGCCAGCGCGCGGGCGATCCCGACGCGCTGGCGCTGTCCGCCGCTGAACTCGTGCGGATAGCGGTCGTAACTCTCCGGGGCGAGGCCGACCCGGGTCAGCAGATCCCGGACCCGCGCCCTGATCACCGCCTCGTCGCGCTCCCCCGAGGCCCGCAGCGGGTCGGCGACCGACTCGCCGATCGAGCGGCGCGGGTTGAGCGAGGAGACGGGGTCCTGGAAGACCATCTGCACCCGGGCCTCGCGGGTGAGCCGGCCCGAGGTGGGTTCCAGCAGGCCGACCAGCATCCGCCCGAGGGTGGTCTTGCCGCTGCCGCTCTCACCGACGATGCCGAGGGTCTCGCCGCGCCGGACGGTGAGCGAGACACCGTCGACGGCGGCGAGGGCGGTCTTCCCCCTGCCGAACACCTGCCGGACGTCGACGGCCTCGACGAGCGGCGCGCCCGCGTCGTCCGCCGGCTTCGCGCCCGAGGGGATCCGTCCTTCCGCCACCCGCGGCACCGCCGCCAGCAGCGCCCGTGTGTACGGCTCGCGCGGCGCCACGAGCACCTCGCCCACCGGCCCCCGTTCCACCGCCCGCCCCGACTGCATGACCAGCACCTCGTCGACCGACTCCGCCGCCACGCCCACGTCGTGCGTGACCAGCAGCAGCCCCATGCCCGTCTCCCGGCGCAGATCGTGCAGCAGGTCCAGGATCTGGGCCTGGACGGTGACGTCCAGGGCGGTCGTCGGCTCGTCGGCGATGAGCAGCTGGGGCTCGCAGGCCAGGGCCATCGCGATCAGTGCCCGCTGCCGCATCCCGCCGGAGAACTCGTGCGGCCGGGACCGGGACCGCCGTACCGCGTCGGGGATCCCGACCCGGTCCAGCACCTCCACCGCCCGTGCCCGCGCCGCCCGGCGGGAGGCCCGGTGGTGGACCCGGTACACCTCGGCGATCTGGTCGCCCACCGCGTAGTACGGGTCCAGCGAGGACAGCGGGTCCTGGAAGACCATCGCGGCCTTCGCACCCCGCAGGGCGCGCAGTTCCGCGTCGTCCGCCGCGCTCACGTCCACCCCGGCGACCCGGATCGAGCCGCCGACCTTCGCACCGGTCCCCCGGTGCAGTCCGAGCAGGGCGTACGCCGAGGCGCTCTTGCCGGAGCCGGACTCCCCGACGACGCCGAGCGCGCCGCCGGCCTCCAGCGAGAACGACAGCCCGTCCACCGCCCGCACATCGCCGAACGAGATCGAGAGATCGGAGACTTCGACCAGGCTCATGCCAGTACCACCCGTCGGTCGGCCATCGCCTGGAGAATGTCCGCGACGGCATTGGCGAGGACGACGAAGAATCCGGTGACGAGCACCAGACCGACGACCACCGGAAGGTCCACGTGCTTCACGGCGTCGACGAGTTCACGGCCGACCCCGGGAATCCCGAAGAGCGATTCGGTGAGGACGGCGCCGCCGAACATCGAGCCGATGTCCAGTGCGCCGAGCGCGATCACCGGCGCCAGCGCACCGCGCAGCGCGTGCCGCCCCACGAGCGCCCGTTCGCCGACCCCGTACGCCCTGAAGGTGCGCACATGGTCCTCGGCCAGGGTCTCCAGCATCGAGGCCCGGGTCATCCGGGCGTACGGCGCGGCGGACACCAGGGCCAGCGAGATCCAGGGCAGCAGCAGGTTCCAGGCCCACTGCTCCGGGTCCTCGGTGAGCGGTACGTAGTCCGGGAACGGCAGGATCTGGAGCGCCGTGACCAGGATGATGATCAGCAGCAGCCCGATGACGAAGACCGGGGTGGCCATGCCGGCCAGGGTGATCCAGGTGAGGACGCGCTCGGTCGGCCGGCCGCGCCGCCACACCGAGAGCAGTCCGGTGCCGACCCCGAGCAGCATCCACAGCACGAAGGCGCCGACGGCGAGCGAGGCGGTGGCCGGGAGCTTGGCCAGGATCAGCTCGGTGACCTGCTGGTCGCTCTGGTACGAAAGCCCCAGGCAGGGCGCCTGGCAGTGCAGCACCCCGGTCCCGGTCGAGTAGTCGCGGCCGACGAAGAGCCCCTGGAGGAAGTGCGCGTACTGCACGTACAACGGGTCGCCCAGGTGCAGCTGTTCGCTGACCTGCGCCACCTGTGCGGGCGAGCAGCGCGGACCGCAGGCGATCTGCGCGACGTTGCCGGGGGCGACGTAGAAGGCCGCGTAGACGACGACGCTGAGGGCGAGCAGCACGAAGAGTGCTCCACCGAGGCGCCGGAGCAGGAACCACTTCACGCGTCGGCCTCCTTCTTCCGTCCGGTGCCGATCCGCAGCCGGGACTCGGCGCGCGGGTCGAGCGCGGTGCGCACGCCCTCGCCGAGGACGGTCAGCGCCAGCACGGTGACGAAGAGCAGCAGTGCGGGGATCAGCAGATAGGTGGGCGCCGCCTGGTACCAGGTGTCGGCGTCGCTGAGCATCTGTCCCCAGGACGGTGTGGGCGGCTTGATGCCCACACCGAGGAAGGACAGGGCCGCTTCGACGACGATGTTCGCCGGGAAGAGCAGCACCGCGTAGGTGATGACGGGGGCGGCCAGCGCGGGCAGCAGTTCGCGCCTGGCGATCTGCCAGGAACCCCAGCCGCTGAGCCGGGCGGCGGCGACGTGGTCGCGCGATTTCAGCGAGAGCGTCTGGGCGCGCACGATCTTCGAGGTTCCGGACCAGCCGACCAGGCCGATGATCACGGCGATCAGGACCGGGCGGGGGAAGCTCGTGGGTACGACGGCGAGCGCGCCGAGCGCGATCACCATGACGGGCAGCGCGACCACGACGTCGGTGACCCGGCTGAGCGCCTGGTCGACGAAGCGGTTGCCGAGCCCGGCCGCGAGCCCGATGCCGACCCCGATGAGCACCTGGAGCAGGGTGGCGGCGAGCGCGACGCCGAGCGAGACCCGGGCGCCGTACACGACGCGGGCGAACAGGTCGCGCCCGGTGAGCGGTTCGACGCCGAGCCAGTGCTCGGCGCTGATCCCGCCGAAGGAGCCGGCCGGCACCCCGCCGGTGGCGGAGTCGACGAGATCCGGGTGGTACGTGGTGGGGTCCTGGCCCTCGATGCCCGCGAGCAGCGGTGCGGCGAGCGCGACCAGGACCAGCAGGGCGACGATCACGGCCGCCACGAGGGCCGCGCGCCGGGCGCGCAGCCGCCGCCAGAACGGATGGGCCCCGGAGGCGGGGACCGCGACGGCCCCCGCCTCCTCGGCCGGAATTGCGTCTGCCATGGCTACTTGACCGCGACCTGCGAGATGTCGAGCACACCGGTCCAGTCGCTGATCACGACGTTCTTGACGGACTCGCCGTACAGGCGCTTGTAGACCGGGTGGAACAGCGGCACGGTCAGCGCCTGCTCACCGACCTTCTTGTCGAGCGCGCCCCAGCGCTTCGCGGCGGCGCTCAGGTCGGTCAGCTTGTTGATCTCGTCGATCTCCTTGTTGACCGCGGGGTCGTTCAGCTGGCCGGAGTTGAAGTTGTAGCCGGACTTGACGATCTGGCGCCCGTCGAAGATCGGCGCGAAGAACGGACCGCCGGACGGCCAGTCGGCGCCCCAGCCGCCGAGGAAGAAGCCGGGCTCGCTCTTCAGGCTGTAGACCGTGTCGGAGTAGTCGTTGCTCTCCAGGCCCTGGAGCTTGACGGTGATTCCGGCCTTCTTCAGCGCCTCCTGGAGAGCAGTGGCGATCTCCGGGCTGGTGGCGAAGTCCTTGTCGTTGGAGTGCGTGAGGGTGACGGTCAGCCCCTTGGGGTAGCCGGCCTCCTTCAGCAGTTCCTTGGCCTTGGCCGCGTTGCCGTTCTTCCCGGCCGGGAAGTGGTCGTACGGCGTGTGGCCGAAGGCCGCCTGGTCGGGCAGGAAGGTGGTGGCGGGCTCGGCGAGCGAGGAGCCGCCGGCCGCGTTGACCACGGAGGAGCGGTCCACGGCGTACGAGATCGCCTGACGCACCTTCGGGTTGTCGAACGGCTTCACCTTCGGGTTGAAGGCGATGTAGTTGGTGTAGCCGAAGTGGCCGGTGCCGACGCGGGCGGCCAGCTTCTTGTCGCCGGTGACCTTGGCGAGCTCGGCCGGGCCCAGGTTGGTGTCGGTGGTGACAGCCGCGGCGTCGGCGCCCTGCGAGGCGGACAGGCGCTGGTTGATGACGGCGGAGTCGAGCCCGGAGCGCACGTCGATCCGGTCGGGGTAGGCCTTGCGCTCCTCGTCGGTCGCCGCCGACCAGTGCGGGTTGCGCTCCAGGATCAGGCGCTCGCCGTCGCCCTCGTTCTTGACGACCTTGTACGGGCCCGAGGAGATCGGGTGCTCCTCGTACTTGGTGCCCTTGTCCTTGGCCTTGGGCACCGGGGTCGTCTGGGTCTGCGTGGCCAGGAAGGGGAACTCGCCCTCCGGCTTGTTGAGGTGGAAGACGATCGTCTTCGCGTCGGGCGTCTCGATCGAGTCGAGGCCCTTCTTGTCCTTGTACGGGCCCTGGTAGTCGGCGCCGCCGATCAGCCAGTCGCGCAGGTAGGGCGCGCCGCCGGAGAGCTCGGCGGCGAAGGAGCGCTCGATGCCGTACTTGATGTCGGCACTGGTGATCGCGGTGCCGTCCTCGTACTTCAGGCCGTCCTTGAGGGTGTACGTCCACACGGTGGCGTCCTTGCTGGGCCTGCCCAGGTCGGTCGCGAGGTCGGGGACGACCTTCGCACCGGCGGCGCCGTCCTCCCGGTTGCGGGTGGTGAGCGTGCGGAAGACCAGGGACGGGACGTTGCCGCCGCCGGAGGTGTAGAGCCGCGCGGGGTCGAAGTCCTCCTGCGGCTTGCTGTTGAGGACGGTGAGCGTGCCGCCCTTCTCGGGCTTGCCCGCCGCGCCGGAGCTGCCGTCGCCGCCCTTGTTGTCCTTGGGCCCGCAGGCCGCGGCACCCGCGGCCACGACGAGTACTGCGGTGGCCGCTGCCACGCGGCGCGATATGACGGACGGTTGACGCATCGGAAGGTGACCTCTCGGGTGTACTGCCTGGAGAAAGGAACAAAAGGAATTCCGCGCAGGCAGCGACGAGAGCGAGTGCACACAGCCGGTCGACGGGTGGAGAAATTGACCGGAAACACCGAACTGCCGCGCCTGCGGGCGGAATGCGCCCGGCGCGGCAGTCATGCGTGGCGGCCCAGGCCCGTCAGGGCTCGGACCGCGGGCGGACGCGCGCTCGGGCAGGCGTCAGCAACAGTGGATGTCGGCGACACTGTGCCCGGTCACACCGATGAGCGCCAGCTCTATGACTGCGCGATCGGGGAGGACGGGGCCGTGTGACATGTCGAGAAATATGGATCACCGCCCAGGGGATGTCAACGCGAATTGAGACAGCCATCTCACCATGCGGACAGTTTGCGGGCATGCGTACGCCGGTTCCGCGTACGACCACGAGGCGGGGCGCGCCCGGGAGGCGGCCCGTCGCACCTGCGGGCCCACCCTCTCCCGGATCAACTGGGCGGATACACCCAGGCGTTGGGCCGGCACTTGATCCCGTCGATGTTCAGGGACTTGGTCTGCTGCTGCATCACCGGAGCGAGGGCTCCGCGCGTGCCGCAACTCACATGGTTGTGACCCAGCCGGTGACCGACCTCATGGTTGATCAGCATCTGGCGGTAGGCGAAGAGTTTGTCCGGACCGAAGGTCGACGACCCCTGTGCCCAGCGGTAGGCATTGATCATCACGCGCTCGGTCGCCGCGGAGTCGCACGAGACGTTGTCCTCCGTCGTGTCCAGCCCGGACTTCATGCACCATTCGCCGGTGGTCCCCGGACTGGCCAGGGTGATCACGAAATCGGGGTCGTCGGTGGAGACCCGCTCGAACGTCATCGCCCCGTCGTGCGCCCAGCTGCGGTCGTCGTTGAGCGTCTCCTGGACGGCCCTGGCGAAGAGCGCGGCGTCGAGGCCGAGGCCCTTCTCCACGTCGATCCGGTAGCGGTACCTGTGCCCCCGGCCCGGGGCCTTCGCCGTCCCCGGAACCGCCTCGAACTTTCCGGACGCCTTCAGTTCCGGGGCGAGCGGATAGGCCTTGGCCATCTTCTGGGCGTACGAGAGCGGCTTGGCCCGCACCGGCTCCGGGGTCGGCCGGTCGTCCGAGCGGGAGGCGCCGTCGGGGCCGCGCCGGTCGACGCCCGAGGGCTGCGCGGCGGTGGTCCCGCCGTTGTCCTGGGCGACCTGCCCGGCCACCACCACCGCGAGGACCGTGGTCACCGCGGCGGCCGCGATCCCGGTGAAGGTGCGGCCCTTGGCGCCCTTGCCGTCCTTGGCCGGCGCCGGGCCATCGGCGCTGCCGCCGCCGGGCGGCTGCTCGTCCCGCTCGCCGGCCGGGGCGGACGGATCGGCGGGGCGGGCCGGCGGAAGGGAAGGCCCGCGCGGAGCGGGCGGCGCGGGCGGCGCGTCGAACGCCTCGACGAACTCGCGCCGCGGTCCCGGTATCAGCGGCCGGGTGCCGGTCGGCTGCTGCCGCCCGGCACCCGCCTGCTGCTGGGCCGCCGGCCGCGCCCCGGGCCGGTGGTCGTCGCCCCGGTGAAGCTGCTGGGGACCGGCCCCCCAGCCGCCGCCGGGTTCGCGCTGTTCGGGGTGGCCGCCGCGGACGTGTCCGCTCTGCTGGAACGGGGTGTGCCCGTCGGAGCCGGCCGGCGCCTCCGCCGACCTCCGGCGCCGCCCGGTGCCGGGGACCGGCCGGACGGCCTCACGATCGGCGCCCGCGTCCGCGGTGGCGGCCTCGATGTCGGACCCCGAGGGTTTGGGGCCCTTTCGGCTATGTCGTCCCACGCCCCGGATCAGCTCCCGCCGCGTTCGTCGAGCAGCTCCCGGAAGGCCTGGGCGACCGCCTCCGGGTACTCCATCATCGCCACGTGCCCCGCGTCGGGCAGGGTCAGCAGCCGCGCATCACGGAAGGCCGCGGACGCCTTGCGCGCCATCCGGTACGAGACGAGCTGGTCCCGTCCGCCATACACGAGCTGGGTCGGAGCGAGCACCCGCTCGGCCTGGCGCCACAGTCCGTGCTGCCCGCCGAGCGTGTACGCGTCGACAATGCCACGCGCCGAGCGCGCCATCGCGTCCCAGAAGTAAGGCAGTCCCATCCGGCGCTCCATTTCGGCCACCGCTGCGCGGAAGCCCGACTCGGAGACGCGCCCCGGATCGCCGTAACAGAGCGCCATCACCCCGCGGGTGCGTTCCTCCGCGGACCAGTCCCTGGTCATCCGGGCGAACAGACCGGCCACACCGGGCACCGCGAGCAGACCCGTCGGTACGGCGGACCGCTGCACCCGGATCTCGGGGAGCGCGGGCGAGACGAGGGTGAGGGTGCGCACCAGGTCGGGACGGACCGCGGCGACCCGGGTGGCCACCGCACCGCCGAGCGAATTGCCGAACAGGTGTACCGGCCCGCGCTCCTCGGCGTCGAGGAACCGGATCACGGCGCGGGCATGCCCGGTGACCGAGTAGTTCCCGTCGTCCGGCGGCGGCGAGTCACCGAAGCCGGGCAGGTCGACCGCCTCGCCGTCCACCACATCCTGGAGCAGCGGCATCAGCGCCGACCAGTTCTGCGAGGAGCCGCCGAGCCCGTGCACGTAGAGCGCGGGCGGCAGCCCGGTCCGCTCGGGCGGCCGGGACCGGACGGTCAGCGTCAGCCCCGGCAGCGCGACGGAGCGCAGTTGCTCCCCCTCCGCGACCCCGACGGCACTCACTGCCGGGGACACCGCGGCGGCGACGGCACGGACTCCCGGCAGTTCGGTCGAAGACATGCGGCAATGTTACGAGACGATCACACCCCGATTCATGTGTTCGCCGTCACAGACCGCGTAGCGGCCCACGGGCGCAGCTCCTACGCTCGAAGCAAGGAAGGGAGTCACCATGACGGTCGACCCCAGCGACCCGGAGACCTTCGAGGACATCCAGCCGGACGAACCGGACCAGGAGACGCCCCGGGCGGACGCCGCCGAGCAGCGGGCGGATCTCCAGCAGCGGCACGACGAACCGCTCACGGACATCGACCGGGACAGCGCCGACGAGGCCGATGCGGCGGAACAGGCCCGCGTCGTGACACAGGATGAGGACGATTACCGCTGATACAAACTGCTTTGTCCCGGTGGCCGGGGAATCTGTGGCTACCGCAGCCGTCCGGTCCATGAAATTCTGCGTCCGCGCCGCGCACACCCGGGTTACCCAAAAGTACGATGGCTGTACGGCGCAGCGTGCACGGAAAGGCTGTGTCCGATCACAAATTTGGGAGGCGGCGTGACAGCCATCGAGCAGACCGAGGCGGCGCGCCCGCGGGGCACTCGCCTGCCTCGCCGCGCCCGACGCAATCAGTTGCTGGGCGCCGCGCAGGAAGTCTTTGTGGCACAGGGCTACCACTCCGCCGCGATGGACGACATCGCCGAGCGGGCCGGGGTGAGCAAGCCGGTGCTCTACCAGCACTTCCCCGGCAAGCTGGAGCTCTATCTGGCCCTTCTCGACCAGCACTGCGAGTCGCTTCTCCAGGCGGTCCGTACGGCCCTGGCGTCGACCACCGACAACAAGCTCCGGGTCGCCGCGACGATGGACGCGTACTTCGCGTACGTCGAGGACGAGGGCGGTGCCTTCCGGCTGGTCTTCGAGTCCGACCTGACCAACGAGCCCGCGGTGCGCGAGCGCGTCGACCGGGTGTCGTTGCAGTGCGCGGAGGCGATCTCCGACGTCATCGCCGGTGACACGGGACTGTCCAAGGACGAGTCCATGCTGCTCGCGGTCGGCCTGGGCGGTGTCTCCCAGGTGGTCGCCCGGTACTGGCTCTCCAGCCGGTCCGCCATTCCGCGTGACACGGCGGTCCAGCTGCTGACCTCGCTGGCCTGGCGGGGCATCGCGGGCTTCCCGCTGCACGGCATCGATCAGCACTGACGCGGGCCGCCCGGAGCGGTCGCCGTCCGTGTTCGCTGCGGGCGTTGCCCGCCGACCACTGGCGGCTCCCCTCAGCGGGCTAATGTGTGCTGCGTACGGCGCGGCTCACCGCGCAGGGACTGACCGTCGGAGGGACATAGCCGTGGAGGTCAAGATCGGGGTGCAGCACACGCCCCGGGAGATCGTTCTGGAGAGCGGGCTTTCCGCCGAAGAGGTCGAGAGCACGGTCGCCGAGGCTCTCACCGGTAAGGCGCAGCTGCTCAGCCTCACGGACGAGAAGGGCCGCAAGGTCCTGGTGCCGGCCGACCGGATCGCTTACGTGGAGATCGGCGAGCCCAGCACGCGTCGCGTGGGCTTCGGCGCGCTGTAGGCAGCACGCTCCGAGCAGTGACCGTGGCAGCGGGGCGGGGGGGGGGCCCCCCGGGCGACGCCCCTTCTCTTCTGCTGTGGGGCCCGTGTGGACCCCCCTCCGGGGAGGGGTGT
>NZ_JBHWIY010000034.1:59924-85142 GCF_042731715.1 Streptomyces sp. NPDC059832
CCGCGGCGAGGGCAGCACCACCAGTCGGATGCTGTGTGTTTTCTGGTATGCTGTAAAAACCACGCCCTGGACATCGCTCGGCCCCTCGGTTTGTGGCCCCCCCCCCCCCCCCGCTGCCCGTTCCGGTACGCGGTGAATCCTGTGCGAACCCCGTGCCGAGGAGGGTTGCGTTCCGCAACCTGCGGGTAGTACCGCTTACGACCGATTTAGGGCAGGCCCTAACCGCCCCGCAACTCGCGAGGTGATCATCTGTGATCCTGGAACCACTCGGCTCCGTCGTGCTCGGACTCGCCCTCGCCTGGATGGCGCTCCGCTCCCTGCCGGACCGGCTCCCGCCCCGCCGTGCCGTCTTCACCACCGGCGCCCTGGGAGCCCTGTTCGGCGCGTACCTCATGCACTCGGTGCTGGGTCCGGGCCATGCCGTGGCCACGCTGATCGGCGCGGCGCTGATCGGGGCCGTGACGCTCTCGCTGCTGGTCCGCCCGCGCAGCCGCCGCCTG
Organism: Streptomyces sp. NPDC059832; assembly: GCF_042731715.1. NCBI lineage: Bacteria > Bacillati > Actinomycetota > Actinomycetes > Kitasatosporales > Streptomycetaceae > Streptomyces > Streptomyces sp. NPDC059832. The sequence goes on from NZ_JBHWIY010000034.1 coordinate 60,425, forward strand.
AGCCGATCAGCGGCGGCCTGAGGCCGGCCCGGCGGCCGGCCCCGGTGAGCCTGCTACGCGGCCAGTCCCAGCGCCGCCATCCGCTTGGTGTGCGCCTCGGTGATCCGCGAGAACATCCGCCCGACCTCCGCCAGGTCGAAGCCGTCCGCCACACCGCCGACGAGCATCGTCGACAGCGCGTCGCGGTCGGCCACCACCCGCTGCGCCTGGGAGAGCGCCTCGCCCATCAGCCGGCGCGCCCACAGCGCGAGCCGGCCGCCGACGCGCGGGTCGGCCTCGATCGCGGCGCGCACCTTCTCGACGGCGAAGTTCCCGTGCCCGGTGTCGTCGAGCACGGCGAGGACGAGGGAGCGGGTGTCCGAGTCGAGCCGGACCGCGACCTCCCGGTAGAAGTCACTGGCGATCGAGTCGCCGACGTACGCCTTGACCAGGCCCTCCAGCCAGTCCGACGGCGCGGTCTGGCGGTGGAAGTCGTCGAGCGCCTTGGCGAACGGCTCCATCGCGCCGGTCGGCTCGACCTCGATCGCGGTCAGCCGGTCGGTGAGCCGCTCGAAGTGATGGAATTCGGCGGAGGCCATCTTTGCCAGCTCCGCCTTGTCGGCCAGCGTCGGCGCGAGTTTGGCGTCCTCGGCGAGCCGCTCGAAGGCTGCCAGCTCCCCGTAGGCGAGTGCTCCCAGCAGGTCCACGACCGCTGCCCGGTACTGCGGCTCCACCGACGCGGTGGCCCAGTCCTGGGCGGCGATTCCGGTGGGTTCAGGGGTTTCAGTGGCGTTGTCAGGCGTCTCCATGAAGCGCAGAATAGCCCGCCCGGCGGGGGACGGAAGGGCCTGGTCAGCCAGTGACATCACACCGTTCCGATGAATTCGCCCAACACACATGCGCGAATCCGGGGTACAGTGGTATTGCGCCTACTGAGTATTTTGGATGTATCAGCGGCGTGAAAATGGTGAAAACGAATGAGGATGCCCGGTCGGTGGCCCGATCGGCTCCGACCCGACAGCCCTCCACGCGGGGCGTACGACACGTACGACCGCAGATGAGGGGCCCCCTCAGCGGCACGAGCGCTCGAGCGACGGCAGTGGTCCCGCGCCACCCGGCCCATCCACGGCCGGATGACCAACCCCGGCACGGTACGACCCCCAGCGTTCGCCTCGGACCGCGTCTCACAGAAGAGGCAGCACCCTGACTACGTTTCGTGACCTCGGGATTCTTCCCGAGACGGCCGAGGCCCTTGAGGCCGTCGGCATCGTGTCCCCGTTCCCCATCCAGGAGATGACGCTCCCCGTCGCGCTCTCCGGTTCCGACGTCATCGGCCAGGCCAAGACCGGCACCGGCAAGACTCTCGGTTTCGGTCTGCCGCTGCTGGAGCGCGTCACCGTCCCCGCGGACGTCGAGGCCGGCCGGGCCGCGCCCGAGGAGCTGACCGAGGCGCCGCAGGCGCTCGTCGTCGTCCCCACCCGTGAGCTCTGCCAGCAGGTGACCAACGACCTGCTGACCGCCGGCAAGGTGCGCAACGTCCGCGTTCTCGCGATCTACGGCGGCCGTGCGTACGAGCCGCAGGTCGAGGCCCTGAAGAAGGGCGTCGACGTGATCGTCGGCACCCCGGGCCGACTGCTCGACCTGGCCGGACAGCGCAAGCTCGACCTCTCGCACGTCCGCGCCCTGGTGCTCGACGAGGCCGACGAGATGCTCGACCTGGGCTTCCTGCCCGATGTCGAGAAGATCATCACGATGCTTCCGCCGAAGCGGCAGACCATGCTGTTCTCGGCGACCATGCCGGGCGCCGTCATCGGCCTCGCGCGCCGCTACATGTCGCAGCCGACGCACATCCGCGCCACCTCGCCCGACGGTGAGGGCGCGACCGTCGCGAACATCTCGCAGCATGTCTTCCGGGCCCACTCGATGGACAAGCCGGAGATGGTCTCCCGCATCCTGCAGGCCAACGGCCGCGGACTCGCGATGATCTTCTGCCGTACGAAGCGCACGGCGGCCGACATCGCCGAGCAGCTGGAGAAGCGCGGCTTCGCGTCCGGCGCGGTCCACGGCGACCTCGGCCAGGGCGCCCGCGAGCAGGCGCTGCGCGCGTTCCGCAACGGCAAGGTGGACGTGCTCGTCTGCACCGACGTCGCGGCCCGCGGTATCGATGTCGAGGGCGTGACCCACGTCATCAACTATCAGTCGCCGGAGGACGAGAAGACGTACCTCCACCGCATCGGCCGGACCGGCCGCGCGGGCGCCAAGGGCATCGCGATCACGCTGGTCGACTGGGACGACATCCCGCGCTGGCAGCTGATCAACAAGGCGCTCGACCTGAAGTTCAACGACCCGGTCGAGACCTACTCCACCTCGCCGCACCTCTTCGAGGAGCTCGACATCCCGGCCGGCACCAAGGGTGTCCTGCCGCGTGCCGAGCGGACCCGTGCGGGTCTGCGGGCCGAGGAGATCGAGGACCTCGGCGAGACGGGCGGCCGCGGCCGCAAGTCCGCCGCGGCTTCGGCGCCCGCCGTCCGCGAGGAACGTGCGCCGCGTACGCCGCGCCAGCGCCGTCGCACCCGGGGCGGCTCCGCCGTCCAGGAAGCGCCCGCCACCACCGCCGCGGTGCCGGCCCCGGCCCCCGAGGCCACCGACGCCCCGTCGGAGCCTCGTACGCCGCGTCGCCGTCGCCGTGCCCGGGTCGGCGCCCCGGAGGCCGCCGCCGAGGCCGTGCTGAGCACGGTGGAGGCCGTGGTCGAGGTCGAGGTGGAGCCGAAGGCCGCCAAGGCCCCGGCCGAGGACGCTCCGGCGACCGAGACCAAGCCGCGCCGCCGCCGTGCCCGCGTGGTCAAGCCGGTCGTGGACGAGGTCGACTTCCAGATCGCGCCCATCGCCGAGCCGGTGGCCGAGACGAAGACGGTGACCAAGCCGCGCCGCCGCCCCCGCGTCGTCAAGCCGGCCGAGGACGAGGTCGACTTCCAGATCGCGCCGATCTCCGAGCCCACCCCGGAGACCAAGCCGCGCCGCCGCACCCGTGCGGCCGCCAAGCCGAAGACGGAGGCCGTGGCCGAGGCACCGGCCGCCGAGGGCGAGGCGAAGCCGCGCAGGCGTCGGGCGCCGCGTGCGACCGCCGCGAAGGCCGAGGGCTGAGCGGCCACCGCTCAGAAGCTTGATCCGCCGGACGGGCCCGAGGACATCCTCGGGCCCGTCCGGCGTTCCGGCCCTCTCTTCTGCCCGTCCGGCGTTCCACGGCATAACCTCGTGCCATGAGCCGGCCGCACACCTTCACCCCGCCCCCCTGCGCCCACGCCCACCAGCTGCGCACGTCGCGCGGCGACTTCGCCGTGCTGGACGCCTCGCCCCCCGGCGCGGCGCGCGGCACCGCCCTCCTGCTGCCCGGATACATGGGCAGCAAGGAGGACTTCATGGCTCTCCTCGAACCGCTCTCGGCCGCCGGGTACCGGATCGTCGCCGTGGACGGCCGCGGACAGTACGAGACCGATGGGACGGACCGTCAGGAGTCGTACGCGCAGGGCGAGTTGGCCCTGGATGTGCTCGCCCAGGCCGCCGCCCTCGGCGCCGGCGGCGAAGGCACCGTGCATCTTCTGGGGCACTCGCTCGGCGGGCAGATCGCCCGCGCCGCCGTACTGCTCGACGCCTCGCCGTTCCGTTCGCTGACGCTCATGTCGTCAGGACCCGCCGAGGTCGTCGAGGCCCAGCGGCTCAAGGTGAAGGTGCTCGGCGACGCGCTCGCGACGCTGAGCATGGCCGAGGTGTGGGAGGCGATGCGCGCCCTCGACCCGCCGGAGGACACCGCGACGGACGGCGAGGCCCTGCGGCAGCGCTGGCTGCGCCACCGGCCCGCCCAGCTGATCGCCACCGGCCGCCAGCTGGTGACCGAGCCGGACCGGGTGGCCGAACTCGCCGCCCTGCCACTGCCGGTCCATGTGCTCTCCGGCGAGCGCGACGACACCTGGCCGGTGCCGCTGCTCGACGAGATGGCGCAGCGGCTCGGCGCGCACCGCACCCGGATCACGGGCGCCGAGCACTCCCCCAACACGGACCGCCCGGAGCAGACGGCGGCCGCGCTCGCCGCGTTCTGGGACAGCCTGTAGGCGGCGGGCGCCGAGCGGGCCCGGTGCCGCGGGGGCTCAGTACTGCGACTGAAGGTGCTGCCAGAAGCCGTCGCGCAGTGCCCGCCGCAGATGCGCGTGGCCGCGCAGCGAGTGCTGGAGCAGCCGTTCGGCCTCGACCAGCAGGTCCTGGTCGACGGAGCCCGGCAGGTACGGGTGTCCGGGCAGCAGATCGGCGAGGGACTCGCGCCCCCGGGCGGCCAGCCAGGCGGCGGCGATCTGCGCGCCGACGAAGCGGACGTCCTCGCGCGCGGGCGCGGGGGTGTCGTCCTCGTAGGTGGTGACGGGGCGTCTGGTGACGTACGGACGGCAGAAGTCCAGGTCGAAGGTGCGCTGGCTGTCGACCTCCCAGAGCAGGGGCTCGGCCTGGTTGCGCCCCTCCCCCGCCTCGATGCCCCACAGGTGCACCCGGGCCCCGTACCCCTGCGCCGCCTCCACCGCGGAGACCAGGTCCTCGTCGCCGCCGACCAGTGCCGCGTCGCTGATGGCACGGTGCCGGGCGAGCGATTCGAGGTCGGTGCGGATCAGTGAATCGACGCCCTTCTGCTGGTTGTTGGCGTTGAGGTTGCCGAGTCTGACCTTGACGTCGGGGAGTTCGGCGATGGACTGCTGTTCGACGGTGTGGATACGCCGCCGCGCTCCGTCGTACCAGTACACGCGCAGCAGCCTGCTGTCCGCGAAGATCGTCCGGGCCTTGTCGATGAAGGCCTCGATCAGTCCTTCCGCGTCGAGGTCGAAGGAACGGCGGTCCTCGGTGCCGGTGACCAGCAGTCCGGCCGCCGCGTACACATAGCCCGCGTCCACGAAGATCGCGTGGGTCGAGGGGGTCTTCGACACCTCGGCGAGCACGCGCTGGAGCAGCTCGTTGGTGCGGTCCAGGCGCTCGCGGATCTCTGCCTCGTTCATTCGGGCCTCGTCGTGGACCTCGTCGCCCGCGGATGCTCGGTGACCTGCTGATACTTAGACATCCAAAAAATTTCCTTAGCGTAGGGAATGTTTGCCTGAGGCAAGCCGTTATACCCCTCGTGGAGCGCAGGACAGCGGTGTCCGGTGCTCTCATCCTTGCGGACGGGTCATCCGTCCTCCCAGTAGTTCTCCAGCAGGAGGATCAGACGAAGGGAAGCCTTATGCGCTTCGAGATCATGCGACTCGACGATGTCGACGGTACCGCCGTGGACAGCACCGTCGTGGACGCCGCCTCCGTCAACCGGATCGTGCAGCAGGCCGCAGCCATAGGCCAGCGCATCTATATCCGCCCGGCCGAAACCTCGGCTTCGTAACGCACGACGACGCACAAAGACGAAGCGCCCCCGCACGGAAGGTCCGTGCGGGGGCGCTGTGGTGCCGGCGGGCGCCTCAGGAGTTCTGGATGACCTGGGTGACGCCGTTGATGATCTGCTGCACGGCGATGGCGGACAGCATCATTCCGGCGAGCCTGGTCACCAGCACGACGCCGCCGTCCTTGATGACCCGGATGATCAGCAGCGAGTAGCGCATGGTCAGCCAGAGCACGATGTGCATGGCGACGATCGCCGACCAGACCGAGATCTGGCTGCCCACACTGTCGGCGTGCTGCACCGCCAGAATCACCGAGACGATCGCACCGGGCCCGGCGAGCAGCGGCATGCCCAGCGGCACGAGCGCCACGTTGACGTCCTTGGTCTGCGTCGGCTCGTCGGTCTTGCCGGTCAGCAGATCGAGCGCGATCAGCAGCAGGAGCAGCCCGCCCGCGATCATCAGGGCGGGTACGGAGACATGCAGGTAGTCGAGGATCTGCTGCCCGAGCAGACCGAAGACGGCGATCACGCCGAAGGCGACGGCGACCGCCTGGAGCGCCATCCTGCGCTGCATCTTGGCGGGGCGGCCCGCGGTGAGGGCGAGGAAGATCGGGGTGATCCCGGGAGGATCCATAATCACAAAAAGCGTGAGAAAAAGGGATCCGAAGACAGCGACGTCGAACACAGTGAGCCTTGCGAGAAGAGAGAAACGGCCTGAAGGAGCGCACCCCGAAGCCATGACGGCGGCCCGACGGCCGGGTGCGCGAGAGTGGGAACAGCTGAGGTGGGACGGACGGCGGTACGTGTACGGGGTCCGTGCTCCGGCCCCGGCGCGTGCGTCGTTACGCGGGGCGGGGCCCGCCGGCTCCCGGCACCGGGAAGGCTCCCGTGGCGCGCCGGGTGATCTCGCCGTAGATCTCGGGGTCGGTGGTGTACTCGCCGAGCCCGACGGTCTTGCGGCTGCCGTGGTAGTCGCTGGACCCGGTCGTCAGCAGCCCCAGGTCGCGGGCGAGCCCGCGCAGCCTGGCCCTGGTCGGCTCGTCGTGGTCCATGTGGTCGACCTCGATGCCGTCGAGGCCGGCGGCGGCGAGCCGCGCCATCGAGGACTCGGGCACCACCTTGCCGCGCTTGACGGCGGCCGGGTGGGCGAAGACGGTGACGCCACCGGCGGCCTTGACCAGCCGGATCGCCTCGAAGGGGTCGAGTTCGTGCTTCTCGGCGTAGGCGCGTCCGCCGTCCGCGAGCCATTCGGGCGTGAAGGCGTCGGAGACGGTCTCGACGACGCCGAGCTCGACGAGCGCGGTGGCGATGTGCGGCCTGCCGACCGATCCGTCCCCGGCGATCCTCGCGACCTGCTCCCACTCGACGGGCACACCGAGCTCCTGGAGCTTGCCCACCATCGTCCGGGCGCGCGGCACCCGGTCGTCCCGTACGAGTTCGCGTTCGCGGGCCAGCTCGGGCTCGTCGGGATCGAAGAGGTACGCCAGCATGTGCAGGCCCACGCCGTCGATCCGGCAGGAGAGCTCGGCGCCGGTGACGAGGGTGAGCCCCTCGGGAAGGGCGGCGATCGCCCCGGCGTGGCCGCGCACGGTGTCGTGGTCGGTGAGCGCGACGACGTCCAGGCCCGCGGCGGCGGCGTTGCGCACCAGCTCCGCGGGGGTGTCCGTGCCGTCCGACGCGGTGGAGTGGGTGTGCAGGTCGATGCGCACGACGCGTACTCCAGTGCTCGGGGCCGGACCAAGGGGACGTCTCAGGATAACTGGCATTCGAACGGCGTCCGGCCGGGCACGGAGGCCCCGGGGCTCAGCCGAGCAGTCGTGGTGTGAGCGCCCCGCACGGTACGAGGTCCATCTCTCCCCCGGCCTCGCGCAGATCGGCGAGCACCAGCTCGTCGTACATCAGGAGCCCGGACTGCTCGGGCCAGACGATCGCCCAGAGCCAGAGTCCGCGCGCCTCGCCCGCGAAGACCGCCCGGTCCGCGGGGGCTCCCTTGACGTGCCACAGCGGGGTGGGGCGTCCGGCGGCGAGCATCTTGACGTCCGGCGGGCCCTCGACGTCAAGGTGGGGGCCGGGGTCGGGGCCGTCGATCCCCGCGTAGCGCGCGCCGAGTCCGACACCGAGCTCCTCGGTGACGAGCAGCAGTTCGCCGATACCGCCGACGGGGCCGGGGCCGGAGCAGGCGACGGCGCTGGCCCGGCCACCGCTGCGGTCGTCACCCGCGCTCGCCACTCCGGTGAACAGCCAGCCGACCGGCAACGGCCAGGGCATCCACACCGGGACCTGGGAGCGGCGCACCACCACCCCCAGCGCTTCGACGCCGGGCGGAACCACCGGCTGCAGCGGTTGCACGCTGCCGTGCACGGCGCACTGCCAGGTGTCGGCGAACAGACCGGGCGCCCTGACCCGGCCTCCGCACTTCGGGCAACTGGGTTCGCCCCTCATAGCGACCAACGGTCCTCCAGGACCGTCGCCGCGTCAAGGAAGATCACCCGTCCGCAGCGGGGCCACCACCTGCGGAATTAGATGTAACTTGCACTCATTAGGTTCTCTAACTTATTCTGTGTATACCGCAACGATCTAGTGGAGAGCGAGAAGACCCATGCAGGGAGAGGATCCGTTCGATCAGGGCGCCGGCAGCATCCTGCGCCAGCCGAAGGCCGTCTGGGCCACGGCGGGCGCCTCCGTTGTCGCGTTCATGGGAATCGGCCTGGTGGACCCGATTCTGCCGTCCATCGCCAAGGGCCTGGAGGCGACGCCGAGCCAGGTGTCCCTGCTCTTCACCTCGTACTTCCTGATCACCGCTGTGGCGATGCTCGTCACCGGCTTCGTGTCCAGCCGGATCGGCGGCCGCAAGACACTCCTGGCCGGCCTCGCGCTCGTCGTCGTCTTCGCCGCGCTCTCCGGCACCTCGTCGTCCGTCGGCGAACTCGTCGGTTTCCGGGCCGGCTGGGGGCTGGGCAACGCGCTCTTCGTGTCGACCGCGCTGGCCGTGATCGTCGGTGCGGCGGCCGGCGGCAGCTCCGCGGCGATCCTGCTCTACGAGTCGGCACTCGGCCTCGGCATGGCCTGCGGGCCGCTGGTCGGCGCCCTGCTCGGTGACGCCAGCTGGCGCTACCCGTTCTTCGGCACGGCCGCGCTGATGGCCATCGGCTTCATCTGCATCACGGCGTTCCTGAAGGAACAGCCCAGGCCCGCCCGGAAGACCTCGCTGCTCGACCCGATCAAGGCGCTCGGCCACGGCGGTCTGGCCTCGGTCGCGACCTCGGCGTTCTTCTACAACTACTCGTTCTTCACGATCCTGGCGTTCACCCCGTTCGTGCTGAACATGACGCCGTACAAGTCGGGCGCGGTGTTCTTCGCCTGGGGCCTGCTGCTCGCGGTCTTCTCGGTGCTCGTCGCCCCGCGGCTGCAGGAGCGCTTCGGCTCGCTGAAGGTGCTCGGCGCCTCGCTGGTGCTGCTCGCCGTCGACCTGCTGGTCCTGGGATACGGCGACCACACCACCGCCATCGTCTGCACGATCGTCTCCGGCGCCTTCATCGGCATGAACAACACCGTCTACACGGAGCTGGCGCTCGGTGTCTCGGACGCGCCGCGCCCGGTGGCGAGCGCGGGTTACAACTTCGTCCGCTGGTTCGCCGCGGCCGCCGCCCCGTACCTCGCCCCGAAGATCGAGGAGTGGAGCAACATCCACATCCCGTTCGTGGTCGCCGCGGTCACGGCCGTGGCCGGTGCGATCGTCGTCTGGATCCGGCGTTCGGCGCTGACCCACGAGGCGGAGGAGCTGGAGCCGAAGCACGCCACCGAGGACAGCGTCACGGTCTTCGCCGACTGACCTCTTGGCCCGCCCCGCACCGCCCCGCCCGCGGCTCCCCCTCCTGGCCGCGCGGCGGGGCTTCCGTATGCCCCGGGCGAGGTACGTCTCAGTCGAGCGCCACGGAGCCGCGCAGCGGATCCCGCAGGTCCGTACCGAACGAGAGCCACCGCTCCTGGAGCTCCTGCGCGCCCCTGACCCGCTTCCACGCGGCCTCGTTGTGCGTCATCGGCAGCAGCGGCAGGAACCGCACCGGCTCCATCGGCGCGTCCATCTCCAGGTCCTCCACCAGACCGCCCGGCTCGGCGACCAGCACGGAGCTGAACGGCGCCCCGGGCCACAGCGGTTCACCGACCTCCAGCGAGGCACCGGGCGCCACGATCACCCCCTCGACCTGCGGGGAGGCCGCGAGCACGGCGAGCGGGCGCAGCACCTTGTCGGTGTCGGCGAGTCCGGCGCGCACGGAGAGGACCAGTTCGGCGCGCGGGCCCTTCACCGGGTCCACGAGGGCCGCGGTCGGGTCGGCCATCGGCTGCGCCGACATACCGAGTGTGGCGTAGCGCACCACATCGCCGTCGACGAAGCGCAGCACCTCGATCCGGTCCGTGCCGAGAAACGTCACTGCGGCCCGCGCGTCCGGTTCACCGAGGGCCGTCAGCAGCCGGGCCTCGACCAGAGCAAGAATTTCTCCCATCCCGCGAGCATAGGACGCGTATGGAACGGGCAAAGTAAGGGATTGGCCGTCAGTCGGCTGATAGTCTTGGCCGCTGGTCGGGGCAGCACGCAGAAGCGTCGCTCTCAGCCCCGACGACACGTCATCCCTCAAGGGGGACCGGCTGGAGGAGGTGGGGCTGCAATGGATCGAAGTCGACCGTGCAGTACCAACCGCTCTTCCGCACTCCACCTTTCTTGGTGATCTGAAGCCTTCTCGGTCAAGGCCCATGGCATTGCGCACGACGGAAGAGCACTCCTTTTTTGCCTGTCTGTAGCGAACGCCGTCATCGTGCCGCCGCGGTGCCGCCCGCTTTGCGGACGTGAGCACACGTCCCCATTCCGGGCTGTTCCACGTGCCCGACGACGGCCCTCCGTGAAGGAGCCAGCCATGTCGATGATCCGCGACCTGCGCGCCGCCGTGCGCCCGTCCCTGCGCAAGAGCAACGCCCTGCACAGCAGTTACGACGCCACCCGTGACCCCTCCGCCTCCAGCGCGGTCGTCGACTGCGCGGTCTACCGCGACGGACGGCGCCTGGAGAGCGGCACCTGCCGCACGCCGCACGAGGCGATGCTCCAGGTGCGGGAGGAGGGCGGCTTCGCCTGGATCGGCCTGCACGAGCCGACCGAGGAGGAATTCGCCGGTATCGCCCGGGAGTTCGGGCTGCACCCGCTCGCCGTCGAGGACGCCGTCCACGCCCACCAGCGCCCGAAGCTGGAGCGGTACGACGACACGCTGTTCACCGTCTTCAAGACCATCCACTACGTCGAGCACACCGAGCTCACCGCCACCAGCGAGGTGGTCGAGACCGGCGAGGTGATGTGCTTCACCGGCCGGGACTTCGTCATCACCGTGCGGCACGGCGGCCACGGCTCGCTGCGCGCGCTGCGGCACCGGTTGCAGGACGACCCCGAACTGCTCGCCAAGGGACCGTCCGCGGTCCTGCACTCCATCGCCGACCATGTCGTCGACGGCTACATCGCGGTGGCCGGTGCCGTCCAGGACGACATCGACGAGGTGGAGATCGAGGTCTTCTCCACCCCGGCCAAGGGCAGCCCGCGCGGTTCGGACGCTGGCCGGATCTACCAGCTGAAGCGTGAGGTCCTGGAGTTCAAGCGGGCGGTGTCGCCGCTGCTGCGGCCGATGCAGCTGCTGAGCGAGCGGCCCATGCGGCTGATCGACCCGGACATCCAGAAGTACTTCCGTGACGTCGCCGACCACCTGGCGCGGGTGCACGAGGAAGTCATCGGCTTCGACGAACTGCTGAACTCGATCCTCCAGGCCAGCCTGGCGCAGGCGACCGTCGCGCAGAACGAGGACATGCGCAAGATCACGTCCTGGGCGGCCATCATCGCCGTACCGACGATGATCTGCGGCGTCTACGGCATGAACTTCAAGCACATGCCCGAGCTCCGCTGGACGTACGGCTACCCGATGGTGCTGGGGGTCATCGGGGTGGTCTGCTTCTCCATCCACCGCACGCTCAAGCGCAACGGCTGGCTCTGACACCGTCCCCGCCCGGTCCCATAGAGTTCGGTCATGACTGCTGCTGCCGCTGATGTGCCACTGGGCCGGGCCCTCGTCGAGGAGGCCACCAAGAAGTCCGGCCTCATCTGGGTGCGGGGCACCGGTCCCGCGCGGGCGCTGTGGCACGTATGGCACGAGGGCGCGGCGCATCTGGTCGGGGACGGCCCCGGCGAGCAGCCGCTCCCGGCCGGGCTCACCGACGGGTCCGCCGCCGAGGTGACCGTGCGCAGCAAGGACAAGGGCGGCCGGCTGGTCGCCTGGACGGCCGCCGTGACAGAACTCGCGCCGCACTCCGAACAGTGGGAGGCCGCGGTCGCCGAGCTCAAGGGCAAGCGGCTGAACGCACCGGACGCCGAGCTGATGACGGAACGCTGGGCGCGCGAGTGCCGGGTGCTGCGGCTGACGCCCGGCGAGTTCCGTACGGAGCTGCCGGACGGCTCCCTGGCCGCGGCGCCCCTGCCGACGTCCGCGACCACGCGACGGCCGGTGCCCGCGGGGCTGCCGCGCCTGCTGAAGCAGGGGCGCAAGGGCTGACGGGGGCGGTGCGGCCCGCCGTCAGGACGCCGTTCTGGGCAGCTGCTTCCCGTAGTCGACCGTGTCCACCTGCGCCGGGGCCTCCAAGGGGAAGTCCTTGCCCCAGTCCGACAGGGTGACGATCCCCCCGCCGCCGCCGCGCGCGAAACGCAGCGGATACGCCTTGCCCTCCAGCGAGACGTCGAGCAGGCCACCCTCGCCCTTGCCGCCCATGATCTGGACGGTCCGGGTCGCGCCGACCTTCTGCCGGTCCCCCTTGTTGAGGGTGCCGTGCAGCGTGAGCATCCCGTCGAGCAGGGTCTTCTTGTCCGTGAAGCCGCGCAGCTGCTTGTACGTGGGGTCGTCCTGGGGCACCTTCACGTACTTGTTCTGGAGCTTGTCCGCGGCCGCGCCGCCCGCCTCGCTGTCGGCGCCGGACTTCTCCTCGTGGCTCCAGAACCCGGAGTCCGCCTTCAGATAGAGCTCGTCGCCGATCCGCAGCAGCTCGAAGGTGCTGTCCTTCGAGACCACGGAGCCGGTGCCGCCCTTCTCCTTGAGCTGCATGTTGAGCTTGTACGTGCCGCCCTTGCTGACCAGGGTCCCGGCGAGGCGCACCGCGTCGGCGGCGTCCGCCGCGCCCTGTGCCTTCTTCTCGATCTCCGTGGCGTCCAGCTTGCCGACGCCGTTGGTCCCCTGGTCCGGATCCTCGCCGCCGCACCCCGTGAGAGCTGCTGCCAGCCCCGCACAGAGCAGGGCGGCGAGAGCGGTCCGGCGTCGGGCCCGGACGGGCGGAACGGAAGAGGTCACGGGCGCACTGCCTCTCATCTGCATCGCGGGGGGTGGCAGACGGCAGCGTACCTGTGCCGTACACGCCGTCCGGCAGGGAGCCGTACGGACGGCTCCCCCGGGGCAGCCCGGAGCGGTACGGGCTAGCCTGATCCCGTCATAACGGTTGATTGACTGCCAAACGGACCAGTCGGAGAAGTCGTACACGGAAGAAGGAGGCGCACGATGGCGGCAGTCGCCCCCCGGGTGTTCGTCTCCCACATCGCCGGCGTACCGGTCTTCGACCCCAACGGCGACCAGGTGGGCCGTGTCCGCGATCTGGTCGCGATGCTCCGGGTCGGCGGCAGGCCGCCCCGGCTGCTCGGGCTCGTCGTCGAAGTGCTCAGCCGCCGCCGGATCTTCCTCCCGATGACCCGGGTCACCGGGATCGAGTCCGGTCAGGTCATCACCACCGGCGTGCTCAACATGCGGCGCTTCGAACAGCGGCCCACCGAACGCCTGGTGCTCGGCGAATTCCTCGACCGGCGGGTCCGCCTCGTGGAGACCGGCGAGGAGGTCACCGTCCTCGACGTCTCCATCCAGCAGCTCCCGGCCCGCCGCGACTGGGAGATCGACAAGTACTTCGTACGCAAGGGCAAGGGCGGGGCGCTGCGCCGCAAGGGCGAGACCCTGACGGTCGAGTGGTCGGCGGTCAGCGGGTTCTCGCTGGAGGAGGTCGGGCAGGGCGCCGAGACCCTGGTCGCCACGTTCGAGCGGCTGCGCCCGACGGACGTGGCCAACGCGCTGCACCATCTGTCGCCGAAACGGCGGGCCGAGGTCGCCGCCGCGCTCGACGACGACCGGCTCGCCGATGTCCTGGAGGAGCTGCCCGAGGACGACCAGGTGGAGATCATCGGCAAGCTCCAGGAGGAACGCGCCGCCGATGTCCTGGAGGCGATGGACCCGGACGACGCGGCCGACCTGCTGTCCGAGCTGCCCGAGGAGGACAAGGAGCGGCTGCTGATGCTGATGCGGCCGGACGACGCGGCCGATGTGCGGCGCCTCATGTCGTACGAGGAGCGGACCGCGGGCGGGCTGATGACCACCGAGCCGATCATCCTCCGGCCGGACGCGACGGTCGCCGACGCGCTCGCCCGGGTCCGGCAGGCGGACCTGTCCCCGGCGCTCGCCGCCCAGGTCTACGTGTGCCGGTCGCCCGATGAGACCCCGACCGGCAAGTACCTGGGCACCGTGCACTTCCAGCGGCTGCTGCGGGATCCGCCGTACGCCCTGGTCAGCTCGATCGTCGACAGCGATCTCGTCCCCCTCGCCCCGGACACCCCGCTGCCGGCCGTGACGAGCTATCTGGCCGCGTACAACCTGGTCTCGGCGCCCGTGGTGGACGAGAGCGGGTCGCTGCTCGGCGCGGTGACGGTCGACGACGTGCTCGACCATCTGCTGCCCGACGACTGGCGGGAGACGGACTTCCACAGCGAGGAGGGGGGCGCCGATGGCCGCTGAGGAACGCCAGAAGACGACGCCGGCGGGGGCCTCGGGCATCGCGCGTCCGCCCCGTTCCCGGTTGGACCAGCCCAAGCGCCCGCGCCGGCGGTTGCTGCCCGACTACGACCCCGAGGCGTTCGGCCGGTTCTCCGAGCGGATCGCGCGCTTCCTGGGCACCGGGCGGTTCATCGTCTGGATGACGCTGGTCATCATCGTCTGGGTTTTGTGGAACGTCTTCGCGCCCGTGCACTGGCGGTTCGACCAGTACCCGTTCATCTTCCTGACGCTGATGCTGTCGCTCCAGGCCTCGTACGCGGCCCCGCTGATCCTGCTCGCGCAGAACCGGCAGGACGACCGCGACCGGGTCACCCACGAGCAGGACCGCAAGCAGAACGAGCGCTCCATCGCGGACACCGAGTACCTCACGCGGGAGATCGCGTCGCTGCGGATGGGGCTCGGCGAGGTCGCCACCCGCGACTGGATCCGCTCCGAACTGGAGGACCTCGCGAAGGATCTCGACGACCGGCGCTCCCTGCTCCCGGCCGAGAGCGACGAAGACCGCTGACGGATGCTACTCACGCGTAGCGGCAGGCGCCGGACGCCCTCCCGTCGCCCACCACCACCATCGAGGAGCGCTGCGCGCACCCGTACTATCGAGGTATGGCTACGGAAGACGCGGTGCTTGAGGCACTGGCGACAGTGAACGACCCGGAGATCCACCGCCCGATCACCGAACTGGGCATGGTGAAATCGGTCGAGATCGATGCTGACGGTGCGGTCGCTGTCACGGTCTACCTCACGGTCTCGGGCTGCCCGATGCGCGAGACGATCACCAAGAACGTGACGGACGCGGTCGCCCGTGTCGAGGGCGTCTCGCGGGTCGACGTCACGCTCGACGTGATGAGCGACGAACAGCGCAAGGAGCTCGCGTCCTCGCTGCGCGGCGGCACGGCGGAGCGCGAGGTGCCGTTCGCCAAGCCCGGCTCGCTGACCCGCGTCTACGCGGTCGCGTCCGGCAAGGGCGGCGTCGGCAAGTCGTCCGTGACGGTGAACCTGGCGGCCGCGATGGCGGCCGACGGCCTCAAGGTCGGTGTCGTGGACGCGGACATCTACGGGCACAGCGTGCCGCGGATGCTCGGCGCGGACGGCAAGCCGACCCAGGTCGAGAACATGATCATGCCGCCGTCGGCGCACGGCGTGAAGGTCATCTCCATCGGCATGTTCACCCCGGGCAACGCCCCGGTGGTGTGGCGCGGACCGATGCTCCACCGCGCACTCCAGCAGTTCCTCGCCGATGTGTACTGGGGCGACCTCGACGTCCTCCTGCTCGACCTGCCGCCGGGCACCGGCGACATCGCGATCTCGGTGGCGCAGCTCGTGCCGAACGCCGAGATCCTGGTCGTCACGACCCCGCAGCAGGCGGCGGCCGAGGTGGCCGAGCGGGCCGGCTCGATCGCCGTGCAGACCCACCAGAAGATCGTCGGCGTCGTCGAGAACATGTCGGGCATGCCGTGCCCGCACTGCGACGAGATGGTCGACGTGTTCGGCTCGGGCGGCGGCGCCCGGGTCGCCGAGGGCCTGACGAAGACGGTCGGTGCGGAGGTGCCGGTGCTCGGCTCCATCCCGATCGACGTACGGCTGCGCGAGGGCGGCGACGAGGGCAAGCCGGTCGTCCTGTCCGACCCCGACTCCCCGGCCGGCAAGGCGCTGCGCACCATCGCGGACAAGCTGGGCGGCCGTCAGCGCGGCCTGTCGGGCATGTCGCTGGGCATCACCCCGCGCAACAAGTTCTGAAACGGCGGGCGGTGACCGGTCCCGGCCGGTCACCGCACCGTCCTGCGCGAACGCACGTCTCCTTGCTACGCGTACGTGTGCCCGCGTCCTACCCGTACGTGTGCCCGTCCTACGCGTACGTCGCGATGTCGCCGATCACGGAGAACCCCAGCCCGTACGCGCTCATCCCCCGCCCGTACGCGCCGATGTGCACCCCGCCGTGCGCCGATCCCGCCAGTACCCAGCCGAATTCGGACTCGCGGTAGTGGAACGGCACGGGGACACCGTCCACCGGCAGTGACAGCACCGACCACGCGGGGCCGTCCAGGTCGTCGGCGAGTTCGAAGGCCGTCTCCGTCTGCTGGTCGAGCCAGTCGTCGCGCAGCGCGTGGTCCATCTGCGGGGGCCACGTGCAGGCGAGCAGACCGGACCCGGCCAGCCAGGCCGCGGAGGACACCGTGGTGGCGTCCAGTACCCCCGTGCCGTCGCCGCTGCGCCGCACCGGGCTGCTGGCCATCGACACGACGACGGCGAACCGTTGCTTCTCGGCGCCCGCGTCGGCCCGGACCGACGGTTCGTCACCGTGACCGATGGAACCGTGCTGCACCGTGCCGTCCGCCGCGGTGCCCACCTGCATCAGCCGGCGCGGCCCGGTGAAGGCCTCGTCCAGTCCGTACCAGGGAAACGTGGCTGCCAGGTAGCCGTCGACAATACGCCGGGTCGCCGGCACCCCCTCTGCGGTGACTGTGCCCGGCGCATCTTCCGCGCCCACCCGACTTGTCGTCTCCATCTGCCCGGCCGCCTCCTCGATCCGTTGGGTCCGGAGCGGCCCGCCCCCCAACGGGCGTACTCACAACCGGACAGATGGAGAATAGCCATACCGTCCGGACCAGCCGGGATTGGCGGGGGGTCAGGTGGCGTCGGCGTCGAACGGCGGCCGGTCGTCCTTGCCGGGCTGGTCACGCTTCTTGAGCAGGTCCGGAGCACCGGCGGAGCCGTTGGCGGCGGTGATCGCCGAGCCGCTCGACACGCTGCTCCGGGAGTCCGCGGACTCCACTTCCTTGCTCTCCCGGCCGTTCACCGCGTCGGTGACCTCGGCAAGATCCTTGCGCAGGTCGAAGCTTTCGCGGATCTCCTTCAGCCCCAGGTCGTCATTGCCGTCCATGAGCTGCTTGCGCACGAACGTCTTGGGGTTGAGGTCCTCGAACTCGAAGTCCTTGAACTCCGGGCCGAGCTCCGTACGGATGTCCTCCTTGGCGCTCTCCGAGAACTCACGGATCTTGCGGATGAAGCGCGAGGCGTCCTGGATGACCTTGGGCAGCTTGTCCGGGCCGAAGATCAGCACGCCCAGAATCGCGAGCGTCGCCAGCTCGAGTACGCCTATGTCATTGAACACCCTGTTGCTCCTCGTGTTCTCCGAGACCGTGTCGGTCGAGGTCCGGACCCGGCCCACGGTACCCGTCGAAACTGTCCGCGCGGTAGCGTCCCGGGGCTGTCACGTGCCGCTTGCCGAACCGAGCGTCAAAGAGATGGACAGGTCTTTACCACCGCGGGTCAGCGCGAGGTCCAGACGGTCACCAGGACGGTGCGCGCGGATCTTCACGATCAGCTCCTCGCCGCTGTGCACCCGCCGGCCGTCGACCTCGGTGATGACGTCCCCGGGCCTGACACCGGCCTTGGCCCCGGGCCCGCCCGGCGTCACCGCGGGCTTGCCGCCCGCACCCTTGGACCCGACCCTGGCGCCGTCCCCGGCGTACTTCATGTCGAGCGTGACACCGATCACCGGGTGGGTGGCCTTCCCGGTGTTGATCAGCTCCTCGGCGACCCGCTTGCCCTGGTTGATCGGGATGGCGAAGCCCAGGCCGATGGAACCCGCCTGTCCGCCCTCCTCGGCCGAACCGCTGTCGGCGGCGCGGATGGCGCTGTTGATGCCTATGACATGGGCGTCGGTGTCGACGAGCGGACCGCCGGAATTGCCCGGGTTGATCGGCGCGTCGGTCTGCAGCGCGTCGACGTAGCTGATGTCGCTGCCGTCACCCTTCTCGCCGCCCGCGGTGATCGGCCGGTCCTTGGCGCTGATGATGCCGGAGGTCACGGTGTTGGACAGGTCGAAGGGGGCGCCGATGGCCACCACGGGGTCACCGACCCGCACATTGTCGGAGTTGCCCAGCGGCAGCGGCTTGAGGCCGGAGACCCCGGTGACCTTGACCACGGCCAGGTCGTAGCCGCTGTCCTTGCCGACGACCTCGCCGCGCGCGGTCTCCCCGCCGCTGAACGTCACGGTGATCTCGCCGCCCTGGCCGGCCGGGGCGACGACATGGTTGTTGGTGAGGATGTGGCCGGAGCCGTCGAGGACGAAGCCGGTGCCGGTGCCGGACTCGGTGGAGCCGCTGACGTGGAGGGTGACCACGCTGGGCAGGGCACTGGCGGCGATGCCGGCGACGCTGTCGGGGGCCCGGCCACCGCTGCTGCGGCCGGCCTGCGGGAGCTCGACCTGGGTGAGGCCGCCGTTGCGCTCGATGTAGGCCCCGATGCCGCCGCCGATTCCGCCCGCCACCAGGGCGAGCAGTACCGCACCGACGAGGAGGGAGCCGCGCCGGCTCTTCTTCCGTCCGGTGTCGGCCCCGAGCGGCGGGCCCGGGTTGGTGAGCGGCTGCCTGGGCGCACCCCAGGGGTCGTACTGGAGCCACTGCGTCGCCGCCTGCGGCTGCGGCTGCGGTTGGGGCTGTGGCTGTGGCTGCTGAAGCTGGGGTTGCTGCTGGGGCTGCTGAGGCGTGTGGGGCGGGGGCGTGAAGCCGGTCGCGGGCGGCGCGGAGACGGGCGCGGACGGGGCGGGAGCAAGCGGGGCGGGAGCGGGCGACGTGGGGATGCCCCCGCCGTTCGTCCCCGCGTACTGCGGGGGTACGGGGGTGCCGTGCGCCGGGGTCGGGACCGGCCGCTGCACGGGTGGGGCGGGTGCCCAGGGGCCGGGGCCGCCGTAGGGCGGGGTGCTGTACTCATCGGGCTCGTGCAGGGGTGTCACGGGCCGTGCGGCAGCGGCCACCGGCTCGGGTGCCGGGGACCGGGGCGGCGCGTCGGCCGGGTGCGGTTCCGGCGCCGTGGTCGTGCGGCTCGCGCGGTCATCGGCGACCGCCGCTTCCGTCGCTGTCGCCGTGGGCACCGGGTCGGCCACGGGCGCCGGGTCCTCGATGGACGACGGCTCGTCCGGCGCTGTGCGGGTGGTGCGTCCCGGTGTGGGCCGGCTCCACCACTTCGCCTTCGGCCCGGTGGACTTCCCGTCTTCCATGCTCTCCCCGCAACTGCCGCAACTGGCCTCTGCACGCCCCGACAGGGGCGTCCCTCCCGGAACTGCTCCCGGAATTCAACCAGGTTTGCGAATACTTGCGCAGACCCCGGTCAGCGCCGGGAGGAAAGCGGCAGACCACGATCGGCGGGGGTGGGAAAGGCCGAGGCCGACGGCTGTGCCCAGGGCGGTGGTGACGACTGCGTCCCGGACGGTGGCGCGGAGGGCGTCGGTGACGGTGCGGCGAGCCGCCCGAACACCTCGGCGAAGAGCGGGGTGGTGCCGGTCGGACGTATCAGCGGTGGCGCGGACACATCGGTCAGGGCGTGCATGGCGAAGGGGTTCCCCGTCAGGCTCGCGGAGGAGAGCACCGCGGGAGTGGCGGAGGGGGCCGCCGGTGCGACGCTCGGCACGGCCGACGGGGCGGCGGCGATCGAGCGGTCGCCCGACCCCCTGGCCGCGAGCGTGCCGTGGCTGCCGCTGCCGCGGCGGCTGACCGAGCCGCCGCTCTCGCCGCGCGAGGAAGCGTCGAGCGGGGTCACCGCGTTTCCGGCGCCCGTGGCACGGGCCGCGGAGCTGAAACCCGCGCCTGGCTGCAGGGCGCCGCCGAGGGCGATGGCCGCCAGCGAGACGGCACCCGCCGCCGCGAAGGCGAATCTCCGGCCGCGCCAGGGCGACCGCTCCGCCTCGCGGCCCACCTCGTGGATCCGGAAGCCGGAACGGGAGGAGCCACCCGGCAGTACGGCGGTCGAGCCGTGCGGGGCCGGGAGGAAGCCGAAGCCGCCGAGCGGCCGGTTCCCCGGCGAATCCGGGCGGCTGCCGGACGGCTGGATCACGGGGAAGAGCCCGTCCGCGAAGCGCCCGGAGCCGCCGAATGGTCTGTCCTGGCTGTCGTCGTCACCCCCCGGCCCCCCGGGAAGGCCCTGCAGCCGGGCGAGGAACCCCTCGGACGGCGACGGCGGGGCGGACTGGGCGAAGACACTCTTCAGGCGTCGCTGCGCCGCTGCCTCGGCCTTGCACTTGGCGCAGGTCGCGAGGTGGGCGAGCACCCGCTCGCGGGCGTCATGTTTCAGCTCGCCGTCGACAAGCGCGGCGAGGCGGTCCCCCAGGTGTTGTTCCGCGGGGGTCGGACCTGTGCCGCTCACGCCGATCCGCCCTCCCCCGCCAGGACCGCGCCCGCCAGCGAGCGCTGCTCGGCACGGGCCTCGGGCGAACGGTGCTGCAAGGCCTTGCGCAGATGCGAGCGACCGCGGTGGATACGGCTGCGCACGGTGCCGAGCTTCACGCCCAGCGTCGCGGCGATCTCCTCGTACGAAAGGCCCTCGATGTCACAGAGCACGACGGCGGCACGGAATTCGGGCGCGAGGGTGTCCAGCGCCTGCTGCACATCCGCGTCGAAGTGGGTGTCGTTGAAGACCTGCTGCGGGGACGGCTCACGGCTCGGCAGCCGCTCGGCGGCGTCATCGCCCAGGGAGTCGAAGCGGATCCGCTGCTTACGACGGACCATGTCCAGGAACAGGTTGGTCGTGATGCGGTGCAGCCAGCCCTCGAACGTGCCCGGCGTGTAGGTCGACAGCGACCGGAACACGCGGACGAAGACCTCTTGCGTGAGGTCCTCGGCGTCGTGCTGGTTGCCCGTCAGCCGGTAGGCGAGGCGGTAGACCCGGCCGCTGTGCGTGCTGACGATCTCTTCCCATGAGGGTGGCGTCCACGCCTGGGAGTCCGCATCTGAGGCGAAGGTCGCGGTCGTCGCGGAGTCGTTGGAAGAACGGTCAGCAATGTTGGTCACGGATTTCGGCTCACCCGCCGACCTGAGAAAGCGCCGCAGCACTCCTCCCCGATCCACAGGCGCAGCCGCACCTCCCCTATCGGCTCTGGTGGTGTCCAGTGGAGCCCCTACCATAGCCACCTCGCCCGTTAGCTCCGGATAAGCCTTTTTCCTGCTGGGGCCGGGGATCGCCCCCGGGAACCGCCGGCCGGTGGATCCCGGACCCGATCCGCGGGCCGATTCCACAGGCTCTCCCCTGTGCCTTCATAACGCCCGGTCCCATCTGCGGGTTCCCGGGTGCAGCGGATACAGTCACCGTTGCGCCAACTACGGGGACAGGAGAGGGTCATTACCGCCAACCGGCAGACGAGCTGGGCGTTCGCCGACGCCTTTGCCGCCGAGGACGAAGCACTGCACTGGGCCCGGGACCGGGCCCGGGACGCGGGGCTCCGCTCGGTGTCGCCAGGTACCGGCGCCGCGCTGCGCTTGCTCGCTGCCACGACGGACGCCAAAGCGGTGGCCGAAATCGGCACCGGGACCGGCGTGTCCGGGCTCTATCTGCTGCACGGAATGCGGCCCGACGGCGTGCTGACCACGGTCGACCCGGAGCCCGAGCGCCAGCAGTTCGCCCGTGAGGCCTTCCGGGCCGCGGGGTACGCCGCCAATCGGGCCCGCTTCATTCCCGGCCGCGCCCTGGACGTGCTGCCGCGGCTCGCGGACGGCGGATACGACCTCGTGTTCTGCGACGGCGACCGGCTGGAGAGCCTGGACTGTCTCGCTGAATCGTTGCGCCTGCTGCGCCCCGGCGGCCTGGTCTGCTTCGAGGGCGTCTTCGCGGACGGCCGAACGGTCGACTCCGCGGCGCAGCCCGCGGAGGTGCTGCGGCTGCGGGAGCTGCTGCGTGCGGTGCGGGAGAGCCAGGAACTGATGGCGACGCTGTTGCCGGTGGGCGACGGGCTGCTGTGCGCGGTGCGCAGGGGCTGACGCCCACGGCCACGGGGCCGGGGACTCGCCCGCGCCCCGGGCGAGCCGGACGGGCCGGCCGGTCGGGAACGGCCGGTCAGGTCGGTCAGGAACGGTCGTGAACGCATCACTGCCCCGGCACGGACACCGTGCCGGGGCAGTGATGAAGTGTGGGCGCCTCTGCTCAGCCGACGACCTTCTTGAGGGCATCGCCGAGTGCATCGGCCTCGTCCGGAGTCAGCTCCACGACAAGCCGACCGCCGCCTTCGAGCGGAACGCGCATGACGATGCCCCGCCCCTCCTTTGTCACCTCGAGCGGGCCGTCGCCCGTCCGCGGCTTCATGGCCGCCATGCTCGTTCCCCTTCCTGAAACCAGCTCATCGCAACCGGCGGCCCCATGACAGGCGCTGTGTCACCGGCATCGAACACATTGCTTCCAGGCCATTATCCCGCATCACAGACCCCGATGACCAACATCGGTCGGCATCGCTTGCGCAACGCGCTCTCTCAAAACCACCCAATTCGGCGATCGGCCTGCGATACTCCGCCACCCGCACCCCCGCATCGGGGCTCAATTGTTAGACGCAGGTCACATGTCGGCTCCCGCCCGAGTCGGCCATGCTTGCCTGGACAGGCATAGCCCGAGGTGCGAAGGGGACGACGAAATGGCCGACCACATGGCGGACAGCGTGCGCTACGAAGTGAGCGATGGACTCGCGACGATCACGATCAACCGTCCCGACGCGATGAACGCCATGAACACCGCGGCCAAGGTGGCGCTCCGTGACGCGCTGAAGTCCGCGGCGGCCGACACCGCCGTACGGGCCGTTCTGCTCACCGCGACCGGGCGGGCGTTCTGCGTCGGCCAGGATCTGAAGGAGCATGTGGCCACGCTCGAAAGCACCCGCGAGGCGGGCAGCGGCAATGCGCTGAGCACGGTGCAGGAGCACTACAACCCGATCGTGCGGGCCATCACCGAGATGCCCAAGCCGGTCGTCGCCGGGGTCAACGGGGTCGCCGCCGGTGCCGGTTTCGGCTTCGCGCTCGCCTGCGACTACCGGGTCGTCGCCGACACCGCCTCGTTCAACACCTCCTTCGCCGGTGTGGCCCTCACCGCCGACTCGGGCGTCTCCTGGACGCTGCCGCGCCTGATCGGGCAGAGCCGCGCCGCCGACCTGCTGCTCTTCCCGCGCTCGATCTCCGCGCAGGACGCCCATGAGCTGGGCATCGTGAACAAGCTGGTGCCCGCCGCCGACCTGGCCGCCGAGGCCGCCGCCGTGGCCCGCGCCCTGGCGTCCGGCCCCACGGTGGCGTACGCGGCGCTGAAGGAGTCCCTGGCCTACGGCGCCGGTCACACGCTGAGCGAGGCGCTGGAGAAGGAGGACGAGCTCCAGACCAGGGCGGGCGCGTCCGAGGACCACACGATCGCGGTGCAGGCGTTCCTGAACAAGGAGAAGCCGAAGTACCTCGGCCGGTAGCCGCCGGACGGCCTACGCCGGCACGGCCCTACGCCCGGCCGCCGCGCGCCACGCAGTCGGCCAGGTGGTCGTCGACCAGGCCGCAGGCCTGCATCAGGGCGTAGGCCGTCGTGGGTCCGACGAAACGCACGCCGCGCTTCTTGAGGTCCTTGGCCAGCGCCGTGGACTCCGGTGTGACCGCCGGGACGTCGCCGAGGGTGCGGGGGGCGGGGCGGCCCGCCGGGTCGGGGGCGTAGGACCAGATCAGTTCGTCCAGCTCGCCGGCGCCCCAGCCGGCCAGCACCTTGGCGTTGGCGAGGGTCGCCTCGATCTTCGCGCGGTTGCGGATGATGCCGGCGTCGGCGAGGAGGCGCTCCTTGTCGGCGTCGGTGAACTCGGCCACCGCGGGGATCTTGAACCCGGCGAAGGCGGAGCGGAAGCCCTCCCGGCGGCGCAGGATCGTCAGCCAGGAGAGGCCCGACTGGAAGGCCTCCAGGCAGAGCCGCTCGAAGAGGGCGTCGTCGCCGTGGACGGGCCGGCCCCATTCGGTGTCGTGATACGTGAGGTAGTCCTCGGTGGAGAGCCCCCAGGGACAGCGCAGTCCGCCGTCCGGGGCCGCTTCCGCGCCGCCGCTCATCGCCGGGGCTCCTCTCCGGGGTGCTCGGTCGGCCGCGGGTCCTGCCGGGGCGCCTCCCACGGCGCCTGCGGATGGTCCTCGGAACGCTCCCGGCCCTGCTGCGGCTGTTCCCGCGGACGTTCGATGAGACCGTGGCCGCCGACCGCGGTCGCCTGCGCGCCGGCCAGCGCCGATTCCAGCTCCGCGATCCGCGCGTCCCGCTCGGCGAGCTCGGCGCTGAGCCGGTCGAGCGCCTCGTCGACATCCATCATGCGGTAGCCGCGCACGGCCACCGGCAGCCGCAGCGCGTCGATATCCGCGCGGCCGACCGGCCGGGTCGAGGGCAGCGGGTCGGTCAGCTGCTCGGGCGCCACGTCCTGCAGGACGGCGCTCTTCCCCCCGCCGACCACCGCGAGGGTGACCGCGGCCACGACCACGACCATCGTCACCAGCAAGAACCAGAACACGCGCATCTCCCCGGGAGCGGAAACCTGTCCGGGTCCGATCGTGCCATGCGGCACCGACAGCCGGTGCCCTCCGGGCCAGGCACTAGTAGGGCTTGGTCATGTTGGTGCGGGGTCTGGCATGTCGCGGTGACAGGTGGGGCAGGCGCCGGTCCAGGTCGCGATGAGTATCTGCAGCTC
>NZ_JBHWIY010000035.1:0-81386 GCF_042731715.1 Streptomyces sp. NPDC059832
TCCTGGCTGCGTGACTCGCGCACCGCGATGAAGGAGACCGGCAAGGCCCTGGTCGCGTGGGACGAGTGGGGCAAGAACCCCGGCCGGGCGGCCGGAGCGGTCACGTTCAACGTCCTGACGACCGTGTTCACCGGAGGCGCCGGCGGCGCCGCCGCAGGAGCAGGCAAAGCCGGAGCGGTCGCGAAGGTGCTGTCCGTCGCGGGCAAGGCCGGCAAGGTCATCGACCCCATGACCTACATCGCCAAAAGCGCCGGCGCGGGCCTCTCCAAGATCGGTGACATCACCAAGGGCCTCAAGGGCATCAGCAACATCGAGATCCCCAAACTCCCCGACGACGCGATCACCCTGCCCGAGGGCTCCCTCAAGCTTCCCGACGGCACCGTCCACCTCCCCGACGGCGCCCCGATCCCCGAGGGCGGCGTCAAACTCCCCGACGGCAACGTCAAGTTCCCCGACGACGCGCCCCTCCTGCCCGAGAACACCACCAAACTCCCCACCCACACCGACGTCCCCGTCCAGTACTTCGACCACGACGGCAACCTCCTCAACGAACACGGCGACACCGTCCAGAAGGCCGAGGACGCACCCGTCGAGCCCTCCCCCGACGTCCCCCACACCGACAACCCACACACCGACACCCCGCACACGGACGCCCCGCACACCGACATGCCGGCCAGGGAACCGGCCCTGGTCGGTGTGGGCGCCCACACCGCGGACAACGTCGCGCACGTCGGCGCCAACGCGGGCGACAACGTCATCCACGTCGGCAGCGACCTCGCCGACACCGGCCGCATCGCCGACGACCTGCCCGGCGGCCACACCGGCGACCACCTCCCCGGCGGCCACGCGGGCGACCACCTCCCGGGCGGAAACGCGGGCAACCACCTCCCCGGCGCAGGAGTGGGCGACCACCTCCCCGGCGGCCACGCCGACGACCTCGGCCACCACCCCACCGCCGGACACGAACCACCCGCCAACCACCACACCGGCGGACACGGCGACGGACCGGGGGGACCGCACGACCCGACGCCGCCCCACCACAGCGACCACACGCCGAACAGCCATGCCGACGACGCCGCGCACCACGGCACGGACGAGGGCGCCCCGCACCACGGGTCCGACGACGTGCTTCCCCATGACGACGGCGTCCCCCACGACCCCGACGGCCCGCACGGCCCTGGCGGCCCCGACGGTCCGGATCACCCCGGCGGCGACGGCCCCGGCAACGAGCCGCACGGCAAGCCCCTGGAACCCCAGCCCGACTGGCACGGCCAGAGCGCGGACAAGATGCGTCACTACCGGCGCCCGGCCCTGGACGTCTCGCACCTTCCCCTGAAGGATCAGCTTCCTGTTCTGGAACGGGAAGCATCCGCTCTCGCCGACGACGCCCTCGACGCCCCTCCCGGAGCGGCGCACCCCGGCCAGAACCAACTCGATTCCGGCTGTGCCGGAAGCTTCCTCCACGACAACACGATCACAGCCCACTCCAGCACCACTAAAATGCACGGGCAAACTGTTCCGCACACACACAAAGTGCTGGACGGCATACTCAAGCAAATTGACGACGACGCCAAGGCGGGCATCATCGAGAAGAAGGGTAATGGCCACGGGAAGTGTGCCGAGATCTCGCTGATCAGTGACCGGCTGAGCCAACTTGACCCAACTGGGACAAGTATCCGCACAGTCGCTGATGCTCGCCAGGCTCTGGAAGGAGGCGTTATGCACACCAGACGCATCGGAGATTTCGTCATGAAGAAGACAGGAGAAGTACGAGGACGACACGGCGACTTCCTGCCCCCGTGTGACACTTGTACGCATGTCCTACCTCAGCTCGGAATTCGCGTACACGCTTAAAGATCCACCCACAGAACAGGAAACGCACCATGCCTCCGACTCGACCAACCACAGAAGTACTCGATTGGCTGACTCGACATGGCTGGTTTCCTGGGCGAGACATCGGTGATTCGGCACGAGATCTTATCCAAGTGAGACTTCAGGACGCAGAGGCGCAGGGGTTTCCGCTCAAAGCCGTGGATGCGGCCGTTAGTGTTATCCACACGTACGGGCTTCTGGATTTGACGCATCCAAGAGCATCGCATTCCTCATTCGAGATGGAGCCGACAGGCGGATATGACGGCGATGCTCGATTGATTGCAGAAATTGCGTCCGGCCTGGGTGTGCCACTCTTTCCAGTGGGGTTCGAATCGTCAGAGTTCGGAATCATCCTGGTGGATGAAATCGGCCGGTGGTTTCTTCTTCACCACACAGGTGGATATTTCCTCGGCGAAGATGAGTACGATGCATTCTCTCGATTCATCACCAACGCTGACACTCCGGACGTGGAGGACTTCTTTGTCTGAGCAATTCCCTGCCGTAGCCTCTTCCCTGCTGATCGGCGGCCAGGTGGTGAGCCACACCAGCCTGGTCGGGGAAGGCACCGCCAATCTCCATCCGGCCATCTGGTCATTCGCCGAATCGCTGCCGGCCGACGTGCGCAAGCCGTTCACCGGGCGCTGCGCCGAATCGGCCCTGGTATCCGACCAGTTGTGGGGGCTCGACTCCGCACGGAGTGACGGCCGCACGACCACCCTCGACGAAGCCGCGCCGCACTTCGCGGGATCCGCCATCATCTCCAAGATGATCCGCGGCCAAGGACACCCCGATCACGGCAAGACCACCGAACCGTGCGAGGTCTGCCGACTGCTGCTGCAGAGGTTGGGCACGCAGGTAATGTCCTGACGGAGAACTGGTCACCGCCTCGCCGAACGCACCGCCTCGGGGATGGCGGAGAAGTTGACCGCAGGCATCGAAGGGGCCGATTCCGAAATGAGTCACCCTCCGGCGCAACCAGCCCCAGAGGTGCTCGACTGGTTGACCCAAAACGGCTGGTTCCCAGGTCGCGACATCGGCGAGCAAGCCGATGAACTCATCCAGGTCCGGGTACAAGACGCCCAGCGACAAGGAATCACCATGTCGCCCGTACCGGCCGCAGTGCGCGTTATCCACACTTACGGCTCACTCCGCCTCAATCACCCAAGAACACACGACTTCTCCTGGATCATGAAGCCGACACTTGGATATGACGGCGACGCGAGACTTATTCAAGAATTAGCATTCAACCTGGGCGCAGAGCTTTTCCCTATTGGCTACGAGTCTTCCGAGTATGGAATTCTCCTGGCCGACCGGAAAGGGCGCTTCTTCCATCTCCACCACACCGGAGGATACTTCTTGGGGGAGGATGAAATGGATGCCTTCTCCCGGTTCCTAATGGGCATATCCGACCCCGACGCCGAGGATTTCTTTGTCTGAGCGGTGCTCATCGTCCGGGTCGGCGCAGCCGCCGTCCCTGCCCGATCGACCGCCCCTACTCGCTCAGCCCCACGACACCCCAGCCCCGCCGGGCGGCCTCGGCAAGGATGCGTCCCCACTCCGCCAGCAGGAGGGCGAACGCGTCGAAGTCGCCGCCCCGGCCGTCGGGGATGGCGGAGTACACGGTGAAGGCCTCGCGCAAGCCGTCGAGCCGTGGCCGTATGCCCTCCCAGGTCGCGGCCAGCTCCCGGACACTGTCCGGTGACCGTGCCACCAGCAGGCCGTACGCGACTTTCGGGTCGTCGGAGAAGAAGTCCCCATCCGTCTCCCCCGACTCGCCGTCCATGCCACCCCAGATCAGCCCGAGCAGGAAGGCGTCCAGCCCGGCCCGCAACACCGGATCGGCGTGGTCGCGGACGCGCTCCCAGTAGTGCGTGGCCCAGAAGTGCGGCTTGTACGAGCCGAGGGTGTGCAGGAACTCGTAGAGCGCGAAGAAGGCGCCGTTCGGCCCCTTCGGCCACTCCCAATCACCCTCGATCACCGGGGCATCGTGGTCCCACAGGCCCGTCTCGTCGGCGTACCAGGCATTCCTCAACCGCAACAGCCGCTCGCGCTCGGGCACTTCGCCCAGCCATGACCAGTCGGCGATCATCACCGTGATGTCGAGCCCCATGGCGTGAGGCTACCGGGCACGGTCAGGTCGCGGGCCCGTCCGCCTCCGCCGCGAGTGCTGCGACGCGTTCGCGCCACGGGGTATGGGGCGGATCGTCCTCGTACGCGGCCGCCTGGGCGCGGTAGCCGTCAGGACGGGCATTCCGCCAGCTTCGGCTTGTTCGGCGGGTTCGACCTGTTCAGCAGCGGGGCGAGGTGGTGGGCGTACAGCTGCTCCCAGACCCCGTCGGTCATGATCTTCTTCAGCGACGAACACACCTCCCGCTTCAGCCCCTTCGCGTCCGGATTCATGGCGACGCCGTAGCCCTCCGCGCCCGGACCGCTGTCCAGCCGCTTCAGCTCGGAGGGGTTGTTCTTGACGAACCCGGCGAGGATGACGTCGTCCGTGCTCACCGCGTAGACCGACGATGTCGGGTCCAACAGGTCGCGCACGCACCTGTCGTAGCCGTTCGGCAGCGACCCCGTCATGTTGTAGCCCGCCTTGGGCAGCCATGTCTCGTACGTCGAACTCCTCGCGGTACACACTTCGAACCGCTTCTTCCGCAGCATCCTGGAGTCGTCGATCGACACCCTCTTCGCCTTCTTGCGGACCATGAAGCTCCGGCTGGCCACGTAGTACGGGCCGGCGAACGCGACGCTGTAGTCGGGCGGCTTCGCGTGCTTGCGCTCCGGCGTGATGCTGTAGGTGGCGATGACCAGATCCACATCGCCCTTCTGCAGTATCGTGCTCCGGTTCTCGCTGCTCACGGGCTCGAAGGCGACCCGGTCGCGGGTGTAGCCCATGTCGTGCGCGATGGCATAGGCCACGTCGATCTCGTACCCGCGGTACTTGCCGCCCTTGGTCTTCTCGCTCAGTCCGGGCTGATCGGCCTTGACGCCCACCTTCAGGATCGGGTGCGTCTTGATGTACGGCTCCGGTTCGGAACCCTGGCCGGGCCGGCCACCCGCGTCCGCCTCGCCGTCCCCCCGCATCCGGTCCGCGGCGAACCATCCGAGACCGGCCAGCAGGGCCCCGCACACCACGGCCGCCGAGACCTTCTGCCATCCCGGGACGCGCTTCTTCGGCACCTGGGGCGGCGGAGGCGGTGCCTGGGGGCGTACGGGGGCGGGTGGTGGCACAGGCTCGGGTACGGGGGCCGGTTTCGCCGCCGAATCACGGAGGATCTTCCGCAGCATCTCCTCCGCGCTCTCGGCGCTCAGGCGCCGGCGCGGGTCCTTGTGCATCAGCCGGCCCACGACCTCGGCCAGGTCCCCGCCGTGTTCCATCGGAAGGGGGTCGGACTGGCAGGCGGCGACCAGGACCTCGTATTCGTTCGGCCGGTCGAAGGGGTGCCTGCCCTCGACCATCTCGTACAGCGTGACGCCCAGCGACCACAGGTCGGACGCGGGTGTCGCGGCGCTCTCCTGCGAGGTCTGGCCGAGCAGTTCGGGCGCCAGATACTTGAAGGTGCCGATGAGTTCACCGGCCCTGGTGAGCGGGACGGCACCGTCGAAGGTCGCGATGCCGAAGTCCGCCAGGATCGCGAAGTCGTCCTTGGCAAAAAGGATGTTGGCGGGCTTCACGTCGCGGTGGACCACCCGCGCCTCGTGGACCGCCCGCAGCCCGCCCAGCACCTGGAGGCCGATCGCGGCCGTCCGCCGCAGCGGCAGCCGCCGCTCCTCGCGCATCAGGTCCGCCAGCGAACGCGCGTTGAGCAGGTCCATCACGATCCAGACCTGGTTGCCGGACTCGACCCGGTCGTGCACCGCCACCACGTTCGGGTGCCTGATCTTGGCGATGGCCGCGGCCTCCCGCCGGGCCCGCTGCATCATCTGCTCCTGCGTGGCCGCGCCGATGGCGTCCCGGCCGAGCAGGCCCTTCACCGCGACGTGACGGTCCAGGCGGGTGTCCAGCGCCTCCCAGACCTCGCCCATGCCACCGCGTCCGAGGCTGTGCAGGAGCTCGTAACGGCCGTCGATCACGTGGTGCGGTGCGGGGGTCGCCGCCCGGTCCGGCGACGGTGAGGACTCCGGTGTCGGATGCGTGTCCGGCCACGCCTGCGCGTGCTCGGTCGAATCGCTCCGGGGGAAGCCGCCCGCCCGACCGCCGTCGGCGCTGCGGGGGGATCCGTCGCCTTGCCCGTGGTCCGAATCGCGACCGGCCGTACCCTCGCTGTGCATGCGACCCCCTGTGGACTACATGGAGTCAACAGACTAAGGGCTGTCCCGTAATCCCTGGCGGGCGTGCGACGACAGCTACGGCACCTCGCCGCGTTGTCGGAACGCCCGAATACATCCAGTATTCGGGCGTCCCTCCGCCTTGCGATGCACCGCATCTGACGCCGCACGCTGATCCACCAGGGATTACGGGACAGCCCTTAGACGCTCGGTCATATTCTCAGCGGTCCGGAGCACTTGAGATCCGGTCACCCCGCGACCGCTCCCGGCCACCCTCGCGGCAGTCGGCGCTCACCCTTCGGCGAACCGATCCCCGCACCGGCTGCAGAACACCGGCTCCGGGTCCTGCGAGAGCCGGCCGCACCCCGGGCAGACCCGGTCCAGCATGCAGGGGGCCTCGCCGCCCTCGTACGAGAGGGCGGGGGCGGCCGAGGACTTGATGGTCAGGCCGGGGCGGCGGCGGTGGACGGTCAGGCAGGTGAGGCCGTCCGGGCCGGCGGCGAGGGAGCGGCGGGAGGTCCGGGGCAGCCAGGCGACGGTGCTGGGCGCCAACTCCAGCGAACCGCTCCCCGTGTCGATCCGGCCATGGCCCGCGACGACGACCAGGAGGACGTCCAGGACGTCCTCCTGGTGCGCACCGACCTCGCCGCCGGGCGGCAGGCGTACCAGGTTGGCATCCAACTCCCGTCCCTGCTCGGCCAGTTGCCACAGCGCGCCGCGATCGTCACGGCTCGCGTCGCGGAGCAGATCGTCGAGTACGGCCAGAACGCGCGGTACGGAATTCACGGCAGCCAGGCTACGCCCCGGCGGGGCGGTGCCGGTCGCCCTTGCTTCGAGCGGACTCGAAGGCGTTGGCTTGGTGTCCATGGAGTACACGCAGCTCGGACGCACCGGACTCAAGGTCAGCCGCCTCGTCCTCGGCACCATGAACTTCGGCCCGCAGACCAATGAGGTGGACAGCCACGCCATCATGGACGCGGCGCTGGACACGGGTCTGAACTTCTTCGACACCGCGAATGTGTACGGCTGGGGCGAGAACAAGGGCCGCACCGAGGAGATCATCGGCACCTGGTTCGCCCAGGGCGGCGAACGCCGCGACAAGGTGGTCCTGGCCACCAAGATGTACGGGAACATGGCCGCCGAAGGCGAGGCCTGGCCCAACCACGACAAGCTCTCCGCCGTGAACATCCGGCGCTCCGTCGATGCCTCGCTGAAGCGGCTCCAGACGGACCACATCGATCTCTACCAGTTCCACCACGTCGACCGGAACACCCCCTTCGAGGAGATCTGGCAGGCGATCGACGTCCTGGTGCAGCAGGGCAAGATCCTCTACGCCGGTTCGTCGAACTTCGCCGGCTACAAGATCGCCCAGGCCAATGAACTGGCCGCCCTGCGGGGCTCGTTGGGCCTGGTCAGCGAGCAGTGCATCTACAACCTGATGGAACGCCGCGCCGAGATGGAGGTCATCCCGGCCGCGCAGGAGTACGGCCTCGGTGTCATCCCGTGGTCCCCGCTGCACGGCGGACTGCTGGGCGGCGTGCTGAAGAAGGAGCGCGAGGGCACGGCCGGACGCTCGGCCTCCGGCCGCAGCGCGGACGCGCTGAAGGACGCGGCGCTGCGCGGGAAGATCCAGGCGTACGAGGATCTGCTCGACAAGCACGGCCTGGAGCCGGGCGAGGTCGGCCTGGCCTGGCTGCTCACCCGTCCCGGGGTGACGGGGCCGATCGTCGGACCGCGCAACCGGGAGCAGCTGGACTCGGCGCTGCGGGCGCTGGAGCTCGATCTCTCCGCGGAGCTGCTGGCCTCGCTGGACGAGATCTTCCCGGGTCCGGGGCCGTCGCCGGAGGCGTTCGCCTGGTAAGGACCGCCTGACGGACCACCGGACCACCGGACCACCGGGCCGTCGCCGTCCCGTCCCCGCAGGGGGGCGAGGACGGCGGCGGCCCGTTTCCGTGTGTCCGCGAAGGGCGCTCGGCTCAGGGCGCGTCCAGCTCCTTCAGGGTCTCCCCGAGCCAGCTCAGCTCCGCCTCGCTGGTCGCGCGGGCGATCCTCAGCAGCCCCCGCCGGAACGGGTCGTCGAACGACTCGGCGCCCAGCGGTCGCTCCCCCTCGTAGAAGAAGCTGCTCGGCTCCTCCAGGAACGCGAGCCGGCGCCGCAGCACGTCCGCCTGCTCGGCCGGGGACGGCAGATGACGCAGGAAGGCGAGGACCGTGAACCAGCGGTTCTCGTCACTGATGTCCACCTCGTCGGCCTCCCGCAGGCGTCGCCGCAGCTCCTCGCGCCCCGGGCCGGTCAGGGTGAGGGTGTGGCGGGGAGCCGCCCTGCTGCCGGGTTCGGTGCGGCGCTCCAGCCATCCGGCGCGCTCCAGGCGCTTGATCGCCGGGTACAGCGTGCCGTCCGCGATGGGGCGGACGTGCCCGGTGAGGTGGGCGACCCGGCGCTTCAGCTCGTAGCCGTGCAGCGGTTGCTCGTACAGAAATCCAAGGATGGCCAGTTCCAGCATGTGCGTATCCTCTCCGACGATCGTTATACCTCGATGCCGATGTATAGTCGTCCCGATGGTTGGCGACGAGGAGGAAGACATGCACAACGCCCAGGTGACGGCCGACGGCGCGCGCATCAGGTGGGTGGAGCTGCCCGGCCTGCCCGGCAGTACCCGTACCAGGGTCTGTCTGCACGGGCTCGGGGCCTCGTCCGGCCCGTACTTCACCGCGAGCGCCACCCATCCCCTGCTGGCCGGCGGCCGGACGCTGCTCATGGACCTGCTGGGCTTCGGGATCAGCGACCGTCCCACGGATTTCGGCTACACGCTGGAGGAGCACGCCGACGCGGTGGCGGCGGCGCTGGAGGCGGCCGGCGCGTACGACACGGACGTGATCGCGCACAGCATGGGCGGCGCGGTGGCCATCGTGCTCGCGGCGCGCCATCCGCGCCTGGTGGCCCGGCTGGTCCTGGTCGACGCCAATCTGGACCCGGTCGCCCCCGGGCCCGCGCGGCCGGGCAGCAGCGGCATCGCGGCGTACTCGGAGGAGGAGTTCCTGGCGCACGGCTGGGCGGAGGTACGTGACCGGGTGGGGCCGCACTGGTGGGCGACCATGCGCCTGGCGGGCCGCGAGGCGCTGCACCGCAGCGCGGTGCAGCTCGCCCGCGGGACGACGCCGACGATGCGTGAGCTGCTGCTCGACCTGAAGATTCCGCGCACCTTCCTGAGGCCGCAGAGCGACGGGCCGCTGCCCGGCGAGGAGACGCTCGTCGAGCACGGGGTACGGGTGGTGGCGGTCCCGGAGTGCGGGCACAACATCATGCTGGACAACCCGGAAGCGTTCGCCGAGGAGACCGCGCGGGCCCTCGCCGTCTGAGGAGGGGGTGCGCGGCCGGATGCGGCAGGCCCAGGCCCTGTCGTGCCATGGGTGAACTCGTTCCGCCGCTCGTCATCGCCGCCGCGCCGGCCGCGGTCATGGGCTTCCTCACCTGGCCGGCGGTCGCCCGGCGCCGCCCCCTGCGGGGCCTTCGCCGCCGGGTCCGCCGGCTGCGGCACGGGCACTGAGGGCGGCCCGGGGCCCCGGCCGCGTCACGCCCCGACGGCGGCCGCCACGGCGACGACGACGAACATCAGCACGAGCACGGCCGCCATGATGCGGTTTCTGGTCTTCGGATCCACCCTTCGAGCCTAACCGCCGGTCTCAGTGCCCCAGCGACCAGGATGCGACCACCTCGTACCTGGGCTGCTCGCCCGGCACCCCCGAGACCGGCAGATCGCTGCGTACGAGGGCCAGCTCGCCGACCTCCCACCCGGTGCCCTCGAAGCTTCCGAGCGCCTCGGCGCAGGGGCGCAGGTCCACCTCGGCGTGGCGGCTGCGGGCGAGGGTGAGGTGCGGGTGGTAGCGGCGGTGCTCGTCCATCGGAATGCCGGTGCGGCGGGCGGCGGCATCGGCGCGCTCGGCGAGCAGCCGCAGCGTGTCGATCGCGCCCGCGGCTCCCACCCAGAGCGCCCGCCCGCCGAACCGGCCGGCGCCGTGGATGCGCAGCGGGAAGGGGTCGGTGCGGTGGGCGGCCCGTGCGAGGCGCTCCTCCAGTTCGGGCAGCAGCTCCTCGTCCACGGGCCCGAGGAAGGCGAGCGTGAAGTGCCAGCCGGACACACCGGTCCAGCGAAGCCCCTCGGCCTCGGGCAGCGCGTGCAGCGGGGCGACGGCACGGCGCAGTTCCTCGACGGCGGGGGCGGGCGGCAGCACGGCAACGAAGAGTCTGAGACGGCTCATGGGCCGAGTGTCGCACCGTACCGGCGTGTCTCGGCCTCCGTACGTATCGTTGTACTACGCGGCTGCCCGCGCCCGCGCGGCAGCGGGGAGGAGCGCCACGATGACCGTCGTAGAGACCGACAGGATCGAGATGGCCGAAGAGAGCGACGAGCGCACTCTGGACTCCATGTTCGAGTGGCTCGAAAAGATGCCCGTCCCCGAGGGAATCAAGGCCGAGATCGTCGGGGGAAACATCTTCATGTCGCCTCAGCGCAACAATCGCTGGGACATCATTTCCGACATCTACGAGCAGCTCCGCGCGACGTATCCCCGTGCGCGGGTGAAGTCCGACGTGCGGGTCGACTTCCCGGGGCACCTGAACGGGTTCGCCTCCGATGTGCTCGCGCTCGCGGAAGGGGCCCCGACGGACGGGAAGGGAAACTGGCTGTACACAGGGGTCGAATTCGTCGCCGAAGTGATCTCGAAGGGCACCTCGCACAACGACTACGGCCCCAAGCTGGCCGCTTACGCGGCCGCGGCGGTCCCGGTCTATGTGATCGCCGACCCGTACAGCGGCAAGTGCCACGTCTTCCGGAACCCGCGGCAGGGCGCGTACACGACCGAGCTGACCGTTCTCTTCGGCACCGAGATCGACCTGACGGACACCCCGGCGGGCATCGTCCTCAGGACCGACGAGTTCACCTGCGAATGACGGGCCGGGCCGCACCCGTGAACAACCGACTGCCCTCCTCCCCTGCCGGGAGGAGGGCAGTGGGCGCTCACGCCGCCGCGGCCAGCTGCTCCTCCCGTGGGACGAACCGGACGTGCGGGCGGCCCGGTCGCAGGTCGACGCGGAGGCGCAGGCCTCCGACGCGGGCCAGCATCAGGCCGACGCCGAGCGCGGCCACCAGCGAGAACGCGCCGCCGACGGCCATGCCCGTACGGACCCCGTAGGCATCGCTGATCCAGCCGACGATCGGGGCGCCCACCGGCGTACCACCGGCGAAGACCATCATGTACAGGCTCATCACCCGGCCGCGCATGGCCGGGTCGGCGGCCATCTGGACGCTCGTGTTCGCGCTGATGTTGGTCGTCAGGCCGATCATGCCGATCGGGACCAGCAGGATCGCGAAGAGCCAGACGGACGGCGACAGGGACGCGATGATCTCCAGCAGACCGAACGCCGTGCCCGCGGCCACCAGCATCCGCAGCCGGGAGGAGCGGCGGCGGGCGGCGAGCAGGGCACCGGCGAGGGAACCGGCCGCCATGAGGATGTTGAAGAACGAGTACATCCCGGCGCCGCCGTGGAAGATCTCGTCCGCGAAGGCCGTGAGCCAGATCGGGAAGTTGAACCCGAACGTGCCGACGAAGCCGACCAGGACGATCGGCCAGATCAGCTCGGGGTGGCCGGAGACGTAGCGCAGGCCCTCCCGCAGCTGTCCCTTGGCGCGCGGTACGACGGTGGTCTTGTGCAGCTCGCTCGTACGCATCATCAGCAGGCCGACGAGCGGCGCGGCGAAGGACAGGCCGTTGAACATGAAGGCCCAGCCGCTGCCGACCGTGGTGATCAGGACACCGGCGACGGCCGGGCCGATGAGCCGGGCGGACTGGA
The DNA here is from genome assembly GCF_042731715.1 of Streptomyces sp. NPDC059832. Lineage (NCBI taxonomy): Bacteria > Bacillati > Actinomycetota > Actinomycetes > Kitasatosporales > Streptomycetaceae > Streptomyces > Streptomyces sp. NPDC059832. The sequence continues at coordinate 11,990 of NZ_JBHWIY010000035.1, forward strand.
AGTTCGCCGAGTTGAGACTGACCGCGTTGCGCAGCTGGGCGGGTCCGACCATCTCGGACACGAACGACTGGCGGGCCGGGTTGTCGACCACCGTCACCATGCCGAGCAGGAACGCGATGAGGTAGACGTGCCACACCTGGACCACACCGGAGAGCGTGAGCACCGCGAGGGCGATCCCGCAGAGGCCGAGCGCCGCCTGGCTGACGAGGAGCAGCTTCCGCTTCGGGAGACGGTCCGCGATGACACCGCCGTAGAGGCCGAACAGAAGCATCGGAAGGAACTGGAGCGCCGTGGTGATGCCGACGGCGGTGGCGGACCCGGTGAGGCTCAGGACGAGCCAGTCCTGCGTGATGCGGGACATCCAGGTACCGGTGTTGGAGATCACGGCGCCCGTGGCGAACAGGCGGTAGTTACGGATCTTCAGCGACGAGAAGGTCCCGCCGGGCTTGCTCTCGTGGGTGGAAGTCGGTGCGGGGGCGGAGTCTGCTCCGGATCCCGTACTCAAAAGGGTTCGCCTCCTCGGGCGTATGCGTTTCGCTGACTGACGGGGTGCGGCGGTGCGGGCGGTGCGCCGGCTGTGGTCCGGCGCGGCCCGCCCCGCTACAGGTGGGCGAGCTTCTCCAGCACGGGCGCCGCCTTGCGGAGCGTCGCCCACTCGTCCTCGTCCAGGCCCTCGGCGAGGGCGGTCAGCCAGGCGTTCCGCTTGGAGCGGCTCTCTTCGAGCATGGCTTCCGCCTGCTCGGTCTGGCTGACCACCTTCTGGCGACGGTCATCGGGGTGCGGTTCCAGCCTGACCAGCCCCTTCGCTTCCAGCAGCGCGACGATGCGAGTCATCGACGGAGGCTGCACATGCTCCTTGCGGGCCAGCTCGCCCGGTGTGGCCGAGCCGCACCTGGCGAGCGTGCCGAGCACCGACATCTCGGTGGGGCTCAGCGACTCGTCGACACGCTGGTGCTTGAGGCGTCGGCTGAGCAGCATCACGGCGGAGCGAAGGGAGCTCACGGCGGCCGCACTGTCGCCGTCGTGGATCAGGTCAGGCATGTTTATTAGCGTAACTCATTACCTACCCTAAAGACCATTCGTGGTACACGCGCGAGAGGCACTTCACCCAATCGATCACCCGAACGAGTGAGTCGGATCCGGAAAGTGACGCGAAACGACGCGGCGGGCCGTAACCCTGCTTGCCATGGGATCGACTGTGCTCAGCCTGCGGATAGACGGTGAGCTGCTCGACCGGCTCCGGCAGCATGCCGCCAAACGCGGAATGAGCGTCCAGGACTATGTGGTCCGGACGCTCATTCGCGATGATTTCGACGAGCGCTTCAAGGCGGCCGTCGACGAGACGGAGAGGTTCTACGGCCCGGAGGGGACCGCGGGGATCAGGGCCGAAGAGGTCACGTGAGGCCGAGGGCCGGCATCGCGTAGTAGAAGACGAAGACCGCCGACACCACGTACATGGGCACCGGCACCTCGCGCCAGCGTCCGGCCACCACCCGCAGCACGGAGAAGGCGATGAAGCCGATGCCGATGCCGTTGGTGATCGAGTACGTGAACGGCATCATCAGCATGGCGAGGAAGGCCGGGATGGCGAGCGTGTAGTCGCTCCAGTCGATGTCCCGCACCGAGCCCGAGATGATCAGGAAGCCCACCGCCAGCAGCGCGGGGGTGGCCGCCTGCGACGGGACCATGGTCGCCAGCGGCGTCAGGAACAGCGCCACCGTGAACAGCAGGCCCGTCACGATGCTCGCGAAGCCGGTGCGGGCGCCCTCGCCGACACCTGCCGTGGACTCCACGAAGCAGGTGCCCGCGGAGGCGGAGCTCGCACCGCCCGCGGCGACCGCGATGCCGTCCACGAACAGCACCTTGTTGATGCCGGGGAAGTTGCCGTCCTTGTCCGTCAGCTTCGCCTCGTCGCCGACACCGAGGATGGTGCCCATCGCGTCGAAGAAGCAGGACAGCAGCACGGTGAAGACGAACAGGATGCCGGTGAGCACGCCCACCTTGCTGAATCCCCCGAACAGGCTGACCTTGCCGATCAGTCCGAAGTCCGGGGTGGCTACCGGATTGCCCGGCCACTGCGGGACGGTCAGCCCCCACGCCTGGCCCGGCAGATCGGCGACCGCGTCGATGATCATCGCGACGACCGTCATCGCGACGATGGAGATCAGGATCGCGCCCGGCACCTTGCGGACGATCAGCGCGAGGGTGAGCAGCGCGCCGAGGATGAAGACCAGGACCGGCCAGCCGATGAGGTGGCCGTCGCCGCCGAGCTGGAGCGGCACGGTGGTGTGCGCGGCGTCCGGGACACGGGAGACGAAGCCCGAGTCGACCAGGCCGATCAGCAGGATGAAGAGGCCGATGCCGATCGCGATGCCCTTGCGGAGCGAGGTCGGCACGGCATGCATCACGCGTTCCCGCAGTCCGGTCGCGACCAGCAGCATCACCACGATGCCCGCGAGGACGACCATGCCCATCGCGTCCGGCCAGCTCATCCGGGGGGCGAGCTGGAGGGCCACGACGGTGTTGACGCCGAGGCCGGCCGCCAGCGCGATCGGCACGTTGCCGATGACGCCCATCAGGAGCGTGGAGAACGCGGCGGTCAGCACGGTGGCGGTGACCAGCTGGCCACCGTCGAGCTGATGGCCGTACATGTCCTTGGCGCTGCCGAGAATGATCGGGTTCAGCACGATGATGTACGCCATCGCGAAGAACGTGGCGAATCCGCCGCGGATCTCGCGTGCAACCGACGACCCCCGCTCGGAGATCTTGAAGAAACGATCCAGGCCGCCTTGTGGCTGCGGAGCCATGGGCTGACTGGCATCGACCGGAGCGGTGGCCGAGGGGGACATGTATGACCTCAGTCGTACGTAGAGGGGGAGTGAAAGTGGTCAGCTTTGGACTTTTACACGAATAATTCGAGTCAGCCGTAAGCAGATTCAGTATGAATACATAAGGCGAAGATCGCTATCTCCGCGCGTAGACCCTTGGGCCGCCTGGACCGGGAGGGCTTCGCGCATGGGGGCCCCATACACTGAGGTCATGGCGAAGTGGACACCGAAGCACGAGGCACCCGAGCCCCTGGAGGGGCCCGTCGTCGCCACCATCACCGGCGGCACGATCCTCTGGTTCGCCCTCTTCCTGGTCCAGCTCCCGTTCTACGGCTGGTTCGACGACCACGGGCACCTGTGGTGGGTGTGGACCTGCCTGGCCGGTGCGGGGCTCGGCCTGATCGGCATCTGGTACGTACGGGGACGGGACGCCGCGATCAAGCGGGCGGCCGCCGAGGCCGACGGATCGTCCGGCACCGGAACGGGCGCCGAGGGCGCGCCGGGCGCCACCGCCTGACAGTGCGGCACCGGGTCCTCGTACCACCGCAGGACCATTCCCCTCCTCCCCCGGTCTGATCTTCGGACCCCTCAGTGGGTGAACCGGACCATCCCCCCGTACCGTCGAAACCATGACGCAGCGGGCATCCCATTCCTTCGGCGAGCAGACTCCCGAAGCAACCGGCTCCACCGGTCACCCCGGTTCGGCCATGATCGACGCCGGGGCCGAGCTCGACCCGGTCCACCCGGTGAAGCTGCCTGCCCCGGCGGTGGACCCACGCGGGCTGACCGCGGCCGAGGTGGCCGAGCGGATCGCCCGCGGCGAGGTCAACGACGTACCCGTGCGCTCGTCCCGCTCCGTCCGCGAGATCGTCCGCGCCAACGTCTTCACCCGGTTCAACCTGATCATCGGCGTGCTCTGGCTGATCATGCTGTTCGTCGCGCCGGTCCAGGACAGCCTCTTCGGCTTCGTGATCATCGCCAACACCGGCATCGGCATCATCCAGGAGTGGCGGGCCAAGAAGACCCTGGACAGCCTCGCGGTCATCGGCGAGGCGAAACCCACGGTGCGGCGGGACGGGGTCTCGGCCGAGATATCCACCTCCGAGATCGTCCTCGGCGATCTCATCGAGCTGGGCCCCGGCGACAAGGCGGTCGTGGACGGCACGGTCGCCGAGGCCGACAGCCTGGAGATCGACGAGTCGCTGCTCACCGGCGAGGCAGACCCGGTGCTGAAGCACCCCGGCGACCCGGTGATGTCCGGCAGCTTCGTCGTCGCGGGCGGCGGCGCCTTCACCGCCACCAAGGTCGGCCGCGAGGCCTACGCCGCCCAGCTCGCCGAGGAGGCGTCCCGCTTCACCCTCGTCCAGTCCGAGCTGCGCACCGGCATCTCCACGATCCTCAAGTACGTCACCTGGATGATGGTGCCGACCGCGATCGGCCTGATCATCAGCCAGTTCGTCGTCAACGACAACAACCTCAAGGGATCGATCGCCCGGACCGTCGGCGGCATCGTCCCGATGATCCCCGAGGGCCTGGTGCTGCTCACCTCGGTCGCCTTCGCGATCGGGGTCGTACGGCTCGGCCGCAAGCAGTGCCTGGTGCAGGAGCTCCCCGCCATCGAGGGCCTGGCCCGGGTCGACGTCGTCTGCCTGGACAAGACCGGCACCCTCACCGAGGGCGGCATGGACGTCACCGAGGTGCGGACGCTGGGCGGTGCGGACGACACGTACATACGCAGCGTGCTGGGCGCCCTCGGCTCGTCCGACCCGCGGCCCAATGCCAGCCTCCAGGCCATCGTCGACGCCTACCCGGACGGCGAGGAGTGGCTGTGCACCCAGACGCTGCCGTTCTCCTCGGCCCGCAAGTACAGCGGCGCCGCGTTCGACGAGGGCGGCGGCCGGGAGTCGTCCTGGCTGCTCGGCGCCCCCGATGTGCTGCTGCCCGAGCAGGACCCGGCGCTCGCCGAGATCGAGCAGCTCAACGAGCAGGGCCTGCGGGTGCTGCTGCTGGCCCGCGCACAGGGTGCGCTCGACGGGCCGGACATCGCGGCCGGGGCCGTACCGAGCGCACTGGTCGTCCTGGAGCAGCGGTTGCGGCCCGATGCCGGGGAGACTCTGGCGTACTTCGCCGACCAGCGGGTCGCCACCAAGGTCATCTCCGGCGACAACGCGGTCTCCGTCGGCGCGGTCGCGGGGAAGCTGGGTCTGCCGGGCGCCGAGCACACCCTGGACGCGCGCCGGATGCCCACCGATCCGGACGACATGGCCACGGCCATGGAGGAGAACGCGGTCTTCGGCCGGGTCACCCCGCAGCAGAAGCGGGACATGGTCGCCGCCCTCCAGTCCCGCGGCCACACCGTCGCCATGACCGGCGACGGCGTCAACGACGTACTGGCGCTGAAGGACGCCGACATCGGCGTCTCCATGGGTTCGGGCTCCGAGGCGACCCGGGCCGTCGCCCAGATCGTGCTGCTCAACAACAGCTTCGCGACGCTGCCGTCCGTCGTCGCCGAGGGCCGCCGGGTGATCGGCAACATCACCCGGGTCGCCACCCTGTTCCTGACCAAGACCGTCTACTCGGTGCTGCTCGCGGTCCTGGTGGTCTGCTTCCAGGTCGACTACCCGTTCCTGCCGCGCCATCTGACCCTGCTGTCGACGCTGACGATCGGCATCCCGGCGTTCTTCCTGGCGCTGGCCCCCAACAAGGAACGGGCGCATCCGCACTTCGTGCGCCGGGTCATGCGGTACGCGATCCCGTCGGGCGTCATCGCGGCCGTCGCCACCTTCGTGACGTATCTGATCGCCCGGCACCACTACTCCGGTACGGGTGCCCTCGACGCGGAGACCAGCGCGGCCACGCTCACGCTGTTCCTGGTCTCGATGTGGGTGCTGGCGATCATCGCCCGCCCGTACACCTGGTGGCGGATCGGCCTGGTGCTGGCGATGGGGCTGGCGTTCCTGGTCGTGCTGGTGGTGCCGTGGCTGCAGGACTTCTTCGCGCTGAAGCTGGTGGGAACGACGATGCCGTGGACCGCGGTGGCCATCGCGGTGGTGGCGTCGGCCGGCCTGGAGTACGCCTGGCGGCTGGTCGGCCGACGCTTCCCGGTGTAGAGCTCCGTCCCCCGCGCCGCCGCTACTTCACGTCGACGAAGTCGCCCGCGGTGGTGACGGCCGGGGTGGTGGACGTACCCGCGAAGCTGTAGCGCCAGTAACCGTCGACCGAGGCCTTGACCGTGGTCTTCAGGGTGCCGGTGCTGTTCGTCCTGATCGTCTTGACCGTGGTGTACGTGGAGCTGGTCTTCTTGCGGAACTGGAGCTTCACGGGCTGGCCGGTGTAGCCGTGGTAGGCGTGGTCCTCCCAGTTGGCCCGCGACAGCTTCCCGGCGACCGTGATCGTCTTGCCCTTCTTCACCGGCTCCGGCGAGGCGTTGACGGTCAGCTTGGACAGCCGCTGGATCCTCGCCGTGGCGTAGGAGTCGTAGTACGTGCTGGAGCCGTCCTTGGCCTCCGCACCCGTGAGGATGTGCCAGGAGCCCGCCTGCACGTTCTTCGTGAGGTCGACCCTCGGGTCGATCGTGATGGTGAGCGAGCAGGTGCTGGTGGTGGCGCTGGCGGCCTTGCAGGTCGCATCGTCCTCGTTCGGCGTCAGCACGCCGTCCAGGCCCTCGTCCAGGTCCTTCCCGTGCCACAGGAGCAGCCAGCCGGATTCGATGCCGGAGGCGTGCGAGGCGGTGACCGAGACGGTGACGGTCTTCGGCGCCGTCGTCCCCAGGACGACGTCCTTGCCACCGTTGACGGTGACCTTGGAGATGACGGGATCGGCCGTTGCCGCGTGCGCCGCCGGAACGGCGAGGGCGGACAGGACCAGGGCGCCGGAGGCTGCGGCGACAGTGGCACGTATGCGCATGGGTTTCTCCGTGGAGAAAGGCCTTGGGGGCCGGATGGGGATGCACGGGACGGATGCGTGAACAGCGGGACCCCTCGCGGAGGGATCCCGCTGTTCACGGGTGATCACAGGTGGCCATGGATGGCCGCGGATGGCCACGGTTGCGGCCCGGTGCGGCCGATGTGACCGATGTGACCTGGTGGGACTACTTCACGTCGACGAAGTCGCCGGCGGTGGTGACGGCCGGCGTGCTGGCCGTACCCGCGAAGCTGTAGCGCCAGTAACCGTCGACCGAGGCCTTGACCGTGGTCTTCAGGGTGCCGGTGCTGCTCGTCTTGATCGTCTTGATCGTGGTGTACGTGGAGCTGGTCTTCTTGCGGAACTGGAGCTTCACGGACTGCGTGGCGTAGCCGTGGTACTTCAGGTCGTCGAAGTTGGCCCGCGACAGCTTCCCGGTGACCGTGATGGTCTTGCCCTTCTTGACGGGCTCCGGAGCAGCGTCGACGGTCAGCTTCGAGAAGCGCTGGACCCTGGTGTTGCCCAGGCCGTCCTGGAGCGCGAACCCGATCTGGGAGGGGTCGGGGTTGTTCGGGTTCTGGCCGTTGTAGTCGACGGCGAAGCCCACCCCCTTCCACGTGGTGGCGTCGGAGTTGCCGATCAGGTCGTAGACGGGCGAGACGGCGATCCGGCCCGTGCAGGTGGCGACCGTGGAGGAAACCTTCTTGCAGGTGGGGGCGACATCGCCGTACAGCTCGTTCGTCGGGGTGTCGAACGAACCGCGGTAGAGGCTGACGCCCAGCTCGAAGTTCGAGGCGAAGATGTTCACGTCGGCGCCGTGCGTCACGGTGAACGTGGTCGGCACGATCTTCGTGGCGGCGGTGCCCACGGCGATCGGCTTGCCGCCGTTCACCGTGAACTTGGAGAAGGTGAGGTTGAGCTGGCCCACGGTGTTCGCGACCGCGAGGGAGCGTGCGCCGGACTTCGCGCCGGACTGCACGGCGGAATCGGACTGGGCCGCACGCGCGGCATCGGCGACGGAGCCGATCGCGGCGTGCGCGTCGTCGGCCTGGGCGGCCGACGGTACGACGAGGGCGGAAAGAGCCAGGGCGCCGCTGACGGCGGCCACGGTGGCACGAATGCGCATGTTCATTCCCCAAGTTGGAGAAGGGGCCCGCGGAACATGACCGCCCGCAGGCCCAAGATCGTCTGCGAAGCCTGATGGCTTCACAGACGAGACCATCCTCAAACGTGAAGGGTTGTGCGGTCATTGGGGATTTCTTGCGGACATTCCATATGCCCGGCCCCGATGCGCATCGGTCGGGGCCCGTCAGTCGAACCAGCGGTCCCGGGCCAGCTCCTCCGTACGGGACGGATCCTCCAGCAGCGCCGCGACCTCGAAGCGGCGCGGCCACTGCCCCGCCGCCCAGGCCAGGCCCGCCGCGACGCCCTCCAGCGTGGCGGCGTGGACCGTGCCGTCGGGGGCCCGGCGCCAGTCCAGTTCGACGCCGCCCGCGCGCAGTTCCCCGTGTTCGACGTACGCGTCCGGAGTCCCTGCGCCGAGCAGGGCCCGTACCGCGTCCGGTACGTGATGCTCCTCGCCCTCCGTCGACACCTCCGCCTCGACGCTCTCGCCGAGCCGGCGCACCTGGAACAGCTCGGCCAGCTCGGCCGCGCGCGTCGGGGCGACCGGGAGCAGCGGGAGCCCGTCGGTGAGCGGCAGCAGATCGGGGGCGTCCGCGATCACGGCGTCCGCCGCGTCGACGACCCGTACCTCGCCGTCGACCACGGCCCGCAGTTCGTCCGGCAGCGTGACCTGTTCCGGGTCGAGATCGGCCAGGGCCGTGTACAGGGAGTGCAGTTGCACGGGGCCGACCGGGCGGTCCTCGTCCGCGAGCCGGCCGAGGAGTTCGGCGGCGCCGCCCGGCTCGTCCAGCAGGGCGGCCACGGACGTCCGTACGCCGAGGGCGCGCAGCACCTGCGCGTCGTCGAAGCCGGTCGCGTCGGCGGAGTCGTACAGCCCGGCCAGCCGGGGGTCGCCGCCCGCGGCCCGCAGTCCGGCGGGACGGCGACCGTCGAGCACCGGGTGGTCGCGCAGCCACCAGGCCGTGTAGGGGCGCACCGACTGCGTGGTGCCGTCCGGCAGCAGCACCCGCACCGGCTGGGTCAGCGCGTCGCGCAGCGGCGGCCGGGCGAGCATGGCGAGCGCCTGCGGCCAGGCCTCGTCGTCGACCAGGTCCAGATCGCGGACGGCGACGATCTCGGTGGCGACCGGCGGCACGGGGGTGTCGGGCAGCTGGTCGAGGATGTCCTCGCACCACACGTCCACCGCGTCCAGCAGACCGGCGTCGTCGGGCTCGGCGAAGTCGCCCTCGCGCGGCTCCAGTTCGTCCGGGTCCAGCACCACGTCGGTGGCCCGTACGAGGGCGAAGGTGGCCAGCACGCCGCAGGCGGTGAGCGGCTGCTCGCCCCAGCGGTCGGCCAGCTCCTGGTCGCAGAGCGCCAGTTCACCCTCTCGCATGATGGCGGCGAACGGGCTCGCGGGCAGCACGAGTTCACCGGCGGGGGCCGGTTCGCCGTCCTCGTCGGGGAGGGCGAGCGCGCCGAGCCAGGGCTCGTCGCCGGGTGCCAGTTCGGCGTCCCGGACGAGGGTGAGGACGGTCTCGGCGAGCTCGTCGCCGTCCAGCGCGTCCTCGTCCCAGATCTCGCCCGCGTCCAGCGATCCGGCGACGGCGGCCCGCACCTGCGGGGTCGTCAGCACGGCGCGCGGGGTGGCGGGCAGGGCGCCCAGCTTCTCCAGCAGCGGGTGGGCGGCGTCCGGGTGGGCGACCTTCAGCCCGAGCCGGGCGAGGCGTTCCAGCACCGGTCCGGCAGCTGCGTCGGGAAGCGGGAGGAGGACCTGGCGGGGCCCGATGGTGGTGCGGGGCACGGCGGGGGTGCCGGGGTCCGTGGTCTCCGGGGTCCCGGCCAGCGGTACGGGCAGGCCGGAGAGGCGGTCCGGGTCGATGCCGGACAGGCTGTCGTACAGCCGCCGCCACCAGCCGGGGTCGCGTTCCAGACCGGCGAGCCGGTCGATCGCCTCGGTCAGCGGGACCCGGGCGACCTGGAGCGTGCGCAGCTCGCTGCGGCGTTCCAGTCCGGCGGGCAGCAGACACGGCAGGACCTCGGCGAGCACCCGTACCGTCTCGGCGCCGACGCCTTCCAGCACTTCGGCCTCGATGGGCCGCAGCGCCGTGGTGGCCGCCTCGGCGAGGCCGTCCGCCTGCACATCCCAGCTGTCCCACCGGACCACCTCGGCGGTGGTGTCGCGCGGGGCGGCGGGCGCCAGGAACGCGATGCGCGGCAGCCGCTCCAGGATCGCGCCGCGCAGCGCACCGTCCAGTTCGCCCTTGCCGAGCGGCCCCGGTACGAGGTCGATGGTGTCGACGGACACCGGCTGCCAGCCGGCGAGCAGTTCGGCGTACGCGTCGGCGGCGCGCTGCACCAGGAAGTCGGTGAGCGGTCCCGGCGCGAAGTGGCGGCGGGCGGTGTCGAGCGGCAGCGAGGCGATGAGCAGCGCGGGGATGCCGAGGGGTTCGTCGGTGGGCGTCGGCGCGTGGACGACCGGGAGGGTGCGGGGGCGCACCGGGGCGCCCTCCGCGTCCACCGGGACCGCCCAGGTGACCGACCAGTGCGGGCGCAGCCGTTCCTCGCGTGGACGGTCGGCGAGCAGGGCGGGCTCGACCGGGCCGTGGTGGGTGACGGTGCGCCAGCGGTTCGTGCCGTGCGCGGAGTCCTCGACGTGGGTGTACGGGCCGTGCTCGGAGCGGCTCAGCGTCCGTACGGAGCCCGGGGTCTCGATCACGATCTCGTCGAGGCCGCGCAGGGTGAGCAGCAGGGCGTCGTCGACCGCGTCGAGCAGCCGGAGCACGAGGTCCTCGGCGCCGCCGTCGCGCAGCGGGAGGACGACGACGGTGTCGTACCCGTCGGGTGCGGTGCCCTCGGCGGGCAGCGGAAGCCGGAGCAGGGGTACGTGGCCGTCGCGGCGGCGCAGTTCGTCGCCGAGGCCGGGGCTGGCGACGGCCGCCCGCGCGGCGAGGTCGCGGGCCTCGGCGAGGGACCAGCGGATGCCGCCGTGCCGACCGACGACGGCGGGCTCGTCGCTCACCGCGAGCACGGCGGCGAACCCGACGCCGAACCTGCCGACGGCTCCTTCGTGCCCCTCGCGCTTGGCGGAGGCGCGCAGGGTGGAGAGCGACTCCACGCCGGTGGCGTCGAGGGGCGCGCCGGTGTTGGCGGCGGCGAGGACCGCGGGGGTGTCCGGGGTCGCCGGGCGCAGGGTGAGGCGGAGCCGGCCGGGGACCTGTGCGCGGGCGGCGGCGTCGGCGGCGTTCTGGGCCAGCTCGACGACGAGGCGGTCGCGGTAGCCGCCGAGCGCGAGGTCCTCCTCGGCGTTGGCGTCCTCGCGGAACCTGGCGGGGCCGGCGCCCCAGGCGTCGAGCACACCGCGCCGCAGCCGTGCGGTCCCGAACGGATCGGCCCCCTCGGTCGCATTCATGCTCACGCTCTGACTCCACTCTTTCCGGTTACGCACTGCCCATGCCGCCAAGTGTGCGCCCGAAGGTACCGGGTCCTCGCACCGGACGGGGGCCGCGGAACAGCGCATCGGCCGGTTCGAGCCCTTGGCTCCGCCCCCAGGGCCGGTCCGGCGGATCACGGCCGGGGTCGCGGCGCCCACCACGGCAAGGGTTCCGTCCTCGATCCCCAATCGCCTGACGGGCTGGGATCGCCGGGCGGGCGGGAAATACCGGGCAGCGGGAAATACCCGAACGCGCGGAAAGTCTCCGGGGGCGGGAAAAACCCCGAATGAGCGGAAAATCCCTGAACGGTCGGCAAAATCCCTGGCCGGGCAGGAAATTCTCCGGGCGGGCGGGAAAATCCCCGGGCAGACGGCAGAGTCGAGCCCTCCGGCGATTGAGGACAGGGCGGTCCGCCGGGGCGCCCGGCATCCCGCTCAAGCCCGTCCGGCGATTGAGGACGGCCCCGGCCCGCCGGAGCAGCCCGCACCCGCGGCCCGCGGGAAGCCACGCCCCCGGCCACCGCCTACGAGTGGCCGAGGTCCTCCGTCGGCGCGTCCGGCTCCGCCGGGACCGAGCCGGAGTCCCGGGCCGGCCGCAACGGATACTCGTCCACCTGCATCGTGTCCAGCGCGTGCGGCGCCGGCTTCGGCGGCTTCGGCATCACCGCCGCCTCCGAATGCCCACCGCACCCGTACGCCAGCGACACGACCCGCCCGTCCGCCGGACCGAACTCGTTCGCGCACACCCCGAACGCCTGCTTGAGCGAACCCGCCAGCGGCACCAGGAAGGCACAGCTGACGCACGAGGCCGGCGCCGCCTGGGCCATCGGCGTCTTCGCGCCGAACGCCTCGTCCCACCGGTCGGCCGCCGCATGCAGCCCGTACCGGGACAGCACCCGCGCCCGCCGCATGCCGAGCTCGTCCGCGACCGCCCCGATCGAGCCCCGGCTCGTCGTCGCGGGGCGCGTCGTCAGCTCCGCGTCCTCCACGTCGACGAGGTCGGCCATCTCCTGCGACACCTCGGAGACCGCGGAGTTCGGCGGCGGCTCGTCCTCGCCGGTGTAGCCGGGCTCCAGGCGGATGTCGTCCGCCTCGGTGGGCAGCAGATCGCCGGGCCCCATGTCGCCGGGGCGCAGCCGCTCGCTCCACGGCACCCACTCCGGGGCGAGCAGCGCGTCGCTGCCGGGCAGCAGCACCGTCTCGTCGAGGGTGACGTACTTCGCGCGGGAGGCCCGAGCGACGGTCACCGCCCAGCGCCAGCCCCGGTAGCCGGGCTCCTGGCACTCGAAGAAGTGCGTGACGACCCGGTCTCCCTCGGAGACCACGGCCACATGTTCACCGACGGCCCCCGGCGCGGCTGCCTCCTCGGCCGCCGCGCGGGCAAGGTCTACCGCCTCGGCGCACAGACGGTCGGGGACAGGGGTACGGGCCGTACGGCTTCGCGTCGTCGCAGCACTCACAGGTCTCGCTTCTCTCCTACGCCAGTCTCACGAGTGCGCCAGCACATCCATCGGTTTCGGCCATGACGGATGCGGGCGGAGCGGACCTGAGGGCCGCGTCGACGTCCACACCCGTTGCTGCCTGCCTCGGGCACACCTTCTGCAACCCATTCTGCGGGATCGCCGAGAGGCGCGCGGCCGAGAACAACCGCCGGTGGCGCGCTACGCACGCTACCCTCTCCGCCGCCCCCCGCCCACCTGCCCGTCCCAAACAAGGCCCTATCCGGTGTCGTGTCCCCGGCAAATCCCTGGCGAATCCCCTGCGAATCCGTTACGGGGACCGGCCCTCGGCCGCCCACGAATGGCCACGGCTCCGTGCCGGGCCCGCCCCGCCCGGCCGGGGCGGATCGCTGGCCCGACAGGGCGGAGTGCACCGCGCCCCGTGCCGATGCCGGTTCGCCACCACCGGGACTGGGGCACTATGACGAAGTGACTTCCGCCAGGTCGCACGAGGGGCCCGGCCCGCTCCGCAGGACGGGCCGGGCGGTCGGACATGCCCTCCACCTGCCGTTCACCGGCACCGCCAGGGGCATCCGGAAGGTGACGCACGCCCATGGCGCCGGGGAGTCCGGGCTCGGCAAACTGATCGAACTGCATGCCGTGAACGGCGCGGGCGACGTGATGATCACGATCGCGCTCGCCTCGACGGTGTTCTTCTCCGTGCCGACGGACGAGGCCCGCGGCCGGGTCGCCCTCTACCTCGCCGTCACCATGGCGCCCTTCACCCTTCTCGCCCCCGTGATCGGCCCGCTCCTGGACCGGCTGCCGCACGGCCGGCGCGCCGCGATGGCCGGTGCGATGCTGGCCCGCGCGGTGCTCGCGCTCACCATGTCGGGCGCGGTCGCCACCGGCGGCCTGGAGCTGTATCCGGCCGCGCTGGGCGTCCTGGTCTGCTCGAAGGCGTACGGGGTCGTGCGCAGCGCGGTGGTGCCGCGTCTGCTGCCACCCCGTTTCTCCCTGGTGAAGGCGAATTCCCGGGTCACCCTGGCCGGGCTGCTGGCGACCGGTGTCGCCGCCCCGATCGGGGCGGGGCTGCAGACCGTCGGGCCCGGCTGGCCGCTGTACGGCGCGTGCGCGATCTTCATCGGCGGGACCGTTCTCGCCTTCACGCTGCCGCACAAGGTCGACTCCTCGAAGGGTGAGCGGAAGGCCCAGCTGGTGCCGCCGCACGGCACGGCGGCCCCCGTCGGGGCGAAGGGGCCCCGGAAGGGCAGGGCTCGGGGCCGGGAGCGGAACGGCGAGAAACGGCCCGGTCTGCGGTCCGTCGGCCCGTCCGTGCTGAACGGGCTCCAGGCCAACACCGCGCACCGCGCGCTCTCCGGCTTCCTGATCTTCTTCCTGGCGTTCCTGCTGCGCGAGTACCCGCTCGCCGGGCAGAGCGCCGCCATCTCGCTCGGCATCGTCGGCGTCGCGGCCGGCGTCGGCAACGCGCTCGGCACGGCGGTCGGCTCCTGGCTCCGGGCCCGCGGCCCCGAGGTGATCGTCGCGTCGGTGCTGGCCCTGGCCCTGGGGGTCGCCGTGCTCGCCGCGCTCTTCTACAGCACGGTCATGGTCGCCGCGCTCAGCGCCACCGCGGGTTTCACCCAGGCCCTGTCGAAGCTCTCGCTGGACGCGATGATCCAGCGCGACGTGCCGGAAGAGGTGCGCACCTCCGCGTTCGCCCGGTCCGAGACCGTGCTCCAGATGGCCTGGGTGGTCGGCGGCGGCATCGGCATCGCACTCCCCCTCAACGGCGTACTGGGCATGTCGGTCGCCGCGGCCATCCTCGCCCTCGGTGCCGCAACGTCCGTACGGGGTCTGCTGGGCGCCGCGCGACGCGGCTCGCCGCACCCCCGCGTGGCGTGAGCCGGAGCGACCGATAGCCTTCGGCCCATGACCGTTGCGTTCTTCTCCGGTAAGGGCCGCCGAATCGGCGTCGCTCTTGGTGCCGTGTCCGCGGGACTCCTTGTCCTCTCCGCCTGCGACAAGCCGACGCCGCTCGCGACCGTAACGGTCGGCGGCAACTCGGTGAGCACCGAGGCTGCCTGCTACAACGACGGCAAGCCGCTCAAGAAGTCCGAGTACCAGAGCTGCCTCAACAAGAAGGCGGAGAAGTCCGTCGAGGTCGCGATGGACGACAAGGTCCGCTTCGGCGTCGACCCCGAGATCGCGGACAACGGCTGGACCCTGTTCATCAACGGCCAGCAGGCCGAGCAGGAGCCGTACAAGAAGACCTACCGGTCCATCCCGGGCAGCGCCTTCTTCTCCAGCCAGACCGGCGAGACCACGAACAAGACGCAGATCAGCATCGTGGAGACCAAGGGCAAGGAACTGACCGGTGTCTGGCACTTCGAGCTGAAGAAGTCCTCCTGACACCCTCTTGACCCCCTCCTGGCCTCGGAGGCTTCCCCCGTGCGTGTGCTCGTCGTGACCGCTGTCCCAGCAGAACGGGACGCGGTCACGCGTGCGTTCGGGGACGTTTCCGAGGCGCGGGCGCATCACGTGCCGGGCGCCGAGCTCCACCGCGCGGGGCCCTTCGACGTCCTCGCGGGCGGCGTCGGACCGGCCGCCGCAGCCGCCGCGACGGCCTTCGGTCTCGCCTCCGGGCCGTACGACCTCGTCGTCTCGGCCGGCATCGGCGGCGGATTCGCACCCGTCGCCCCGGTCGGTTCGCTCGTCGTCGCGAGCGGCATCGTCGCCGCCGATCTGGGCGCCGAGACCCCCGAGGGCTTCGTACCCATCACCGGCCTGGGCTTCGGCCGTGACCACCACTTCCCGCCCCGGTCGCTGTTCCGGGACGTGGCCGCCGCCACCGGCGCGCTCGCCGCCGAGATCCTCACCGTCTCCACCGTGACCGGCACCGCCGAACGCGCCGCCGCCCTGCTCGCCGCGCACCCGGAGGCCGGAGCCGAGGCCATGGAGGGCTTCGGGGTCGCGGAGGCCGCCGACCGGGTCGGCGTGCCCGTCCTGGAGATCAGGGCCGTCTCGAACGCCGTCGGCCCGCGCGACCGGGACGCCTGGCGCATCGGCGACGCGCTGGCCGCGCTCACCGAGGCGTTCGGGAAGCTCGTACCCGTACTGGAAGGTTGGACCCACCATGACCGAAACCACTCCTGACCCGCTGCGGAACCCGCTGCGGATCGCTTTCTCGCCGTGCCCGAACGACACCTTCGTCTTCGACGCCTGGGCGCACGGAAGGGTCCCCGGCGCGCCCGCCCTCGACGTCACCTTCGCGGACATCGACATCACCAATGGGATGGCCGAGCGCGGTGAGCTCGACGTCCTCAAGGTCTCGTACGCGGTGCTGCCGTGGGTGCTCGACGATTACGCGCTGCTGCCGTGCGGCGGGGCGCTGGGCCGGGGCTGCGGCCCGCTCGTCCTCACGAGGGACGGGGCGGACACCGACCTGACGGGCCGGACCGTCGCCGTACCGAGTGAGCGTTCCACCGCCTATCTGCTGTTCCGCCTCTGGGCGGCCGAGGTGGTGCCGGGCGGTGTCGGCGAGATCGTCGTGATGCCGTTCGACGAGATCATGCCCGCCGTGCGCGACGGGAAGGTGGACGCCGGTCTCGTCATCCACGAGGCCCGGTTCACGTACCGGAACTACGGGCTGCACAACCTCGCCGACATGGGCCGGCACTGGGAGGAGACGACCGGGCTGCCGATCCCGCTCGGCGCGATCATCGCCAAGCGATCGCTGGGCGCGGACACGCTGAAGCTGCTCGCCGAGTCGGTGCGCACCTCGGTACGGATGGCCTGGGACGACCCGGAGACGTCCCGGGCTTATGTGCTGGAGCACGCCCAGGAGATGGACCCGGCGGTGGCGGACCAGCACATCGGGCTGTACGTCAACGAGTTCACGGCCGACCTCGGCGAGGACGGCTACGCGGCGATCCGCGGACTGCTGACCCGCGCGGCGGCCGAGGGACTGGTACCGCCCCTCGGCCCCGACGCACTGTCGTTCGTCTGACCGCGCGTCCGGTCCCGGGCCGCGCCCGGGACCGGACGCCGAGCGGAATCAGACATCCAGCTGGTCGGCGACCGCGCGCAGCAGGCCGCCGATCTTCTTGCCGGCCGCCTTGTCCGGGTACCGGCCGCGCTCCAGCATCGGCGTGATGTTCTCCAGCAGGGTGGTCAGGTCCTGCACGATGGAAGCGAGCTCGTCCGGCTTGCGGCGCTGCGCGGCCGCGACGGACGGAGTCGGGTCCAGGATCGCCACCGAGAGCGCCTGGTCCCCTCGCTGACCTGCGACGACCCCGAATTCGACGCGCTGGCCCGGCTTGAGGGCATCGACACCGTCGGGAAGCACGGAGGAGTGCACGAAGACGTCGCCGCCGTCGTCGCGGGAGAGGAAGCCGAAGCCCTTCTCGCTGTTGAACCACTTGACCTTGCCAGTCGGCAAAGCACGCACCCCATCTCAACCCGTATGCAACCTGTATGCCGGAACAAATCCTCAGCAGGTCAGGCTATCCAGTGGTGGTGCTCCCCTGCTGGCAGCAGCCTCCCCAGGGGGGGTACCCCTCGTCAAGCCTGGTCATCCGGACTCTGTCCGGAAACGGCGCCTGCCGCGCACGCCGGTCACCACGGGGTTGACCGCGAGGTCGACCGAAGGGTTGACCGCAGGGTCGTGCGCCGCTGCCGGGAACTACCCTTGTGGGGTGAGTACTACACCTTCTGGCGCAGGTGACCGGCTGGTCCGGATCGGCGCGATCGTCTTCTTCATCGGCGCGCTGTCCACCCTGGCCACCATGACCCCCCTCTTCCTCGGCACCCACCCGCTCCCGTCGATCGCCTGGTCGCTGTGCATGCTGATGGGCGTCGGCTTCCTGATCGCGGCGGCGGGAGTGATCCGGTCGGTACGGGCGGGGGCGCCGAAGCGGTAGCGCGACCGAAGCACCTGCCATCCTCATTCCCTAGCGCAAACACCATCAGCCGCACCGTCCAGTCGCCGGACCACACCCTCTCGGGTTTGCGACAGGAGACGGAAAAGGCTGCTCAAGCCCCCCAGCTTTCGGCGAGCCCCGGTCGCCACAGCCCCCTGGCAGCACACTGCGTACTCAATCCAGCACACGTTTGGCTTGAATTGCGTTGCCAGTGCTAAGAACCCCTTGATACAGATGAAGATCCCGTCGGCGGCGGCACGCACATCGCCGGACGCGGGTGACGAGACGTATCGGCCGGGGGATGCAGGGGGACGGCATGACGGGGTGGGACATCAGGCCGAGCGGGGTGGAGTCCGTTCTGTCGTTGGTGGGGCTGGCCGCCGACGACCTGAGCAAGGGCGTCAGAGGCTACGGCGAGAACGTGGAGGACGCCGCGCTGCACGCGGGGACGATCAGCGGGCCGTACTGCGGCGAGGCACCGGCGGGACCGGTCGGCGCCGCGGTGGCGAACTTCATCGCGGACACCCAGCAGCGGATCAGGTTCATGGCCGCCCGCACGAAGAAGTCGATGGACGGCACCGTCAAGGCCACCACCGAGTACATCGAGGGCGATCTGGCCATGGCCGCCCGCGCCCAGCGCGAGGCGGCGAAGGCCCCGACCCCCGCCGAGATCAGGGCGGTCGGGCAGAAGCCCGGCCACCGGGGCGGGGAGTAGCCGCCGTGATCGAACCGGGTGGGATACCCCAGTACACCGGTGACTTCGGCCAGTTGGAGAAGGCCGCGTCCGCTCTGCGTACGCATGCCACGGGCATCCGGAACGGCGGGAAGGACATCCACTCCCGCTTCCAGGCGACGGCCGCGTACTACAAGGCACCCGAGGCCGAGAAGCTGTTCTCCTCGACCCGGCCGGTGATGGACACGGCCGACGAATTCGCGGGGAACATCGAGTCGCTCGCCGACGCCCTGGACACGTTCATCCACGAGGCCAAGCCGCACGCCGACCGTCTCAAGCAGCTGAAACTGGACGCGATCGGCTTCGTCGACAGCGTCCGGGGCGATGACGACTGGACCCAGGACGAGAAAAAGACCGACGCGCACCAGGCGTTGATGGACGGAGTGGATGCGGCGCGCGCGGCCTTCCAGGAGGCCGAACGCAACGCGGCCAACAAGATCAACGCGATCAGCCCCGCTGCCTGCCGCCCCGCGTGGATCGTGGACG
The DNA here is from genome assembly GCF_042731715.1 of Streptomyces sp. NPDC059832. NCBI lineage: Bacteria > Bacillati > Actinomycetota > Actinomycetes > Kitasatosporales > Streptomycetaceae > Streptomyces > Streptomyces sp. NPDC059832. Next base: position 30,838 of record NZ_JBHWIY010000035.1, read on the forward strand.
ACGGCAGCCACGGGCTCGGCATGTACGGCCAGAGCGCCGGCGCGCTCAAGGACATGAAGGACCTGCCGTGGGGCAGCCCCGAGGGGCGTACCTATGAGCGCTGGAGCCTGGGGTGGTGGGGGCACGGGGCCAAGAGCTGGGCGTGGGACGGCCTGGTCAAGGACAGCATCGGGGGCGGTATCGACGGCCTGATCACCCTCGTCGGCTTTCACGGGGGCGAGGCGCGCGACCAGGCCTGGGACGGTCTGCGACGCACCGTCGTCGGCGGCTACGCCTACGGCATGGACCTGTTCGGCCAGGACGAGCACCTGTCCGACTGGCAGCGCGACAGCAAGCCGTACGCGAAGGAGTTCGGCAAGCAGTTCATCGCGTACGACATGGCGAACGAGGATCCCGCTCGCGCCCACGCCGTGCTCTCCTTCAACGTGCTCACCCTCGCCGCCGGGCCCTTTGCCGCCGCCGCGAAGCTCGGCAAGGGCGGCACGATCGCGAAGGCCGCCGGCACCATGGCGAAGATCGGCGACGCCCTCGACCCGCTCTCCGGCACGTTCAAGGCCGCCAAGGCCCTCTCGGGTCTGCCCAAGGTCTCCCAGGTCCTGGCCAATGTCAGCGACCACCTCCAGATCCCGAAGACCAGGTTCCCCGACGGAGCCCTCGACCTCGACCACCGCTACCGGGTCGACGAGGACGGCAAGTTCGTCCCCCTGGGCCCCGACGGCAAACCCGACCTGACCCCGGCCAGGCAGGAACCCTCCGCCGCCGAACGGGGCGCCGGCCAACCGCACGGCGACCGCGAGCCGGTGGGAGTGGGGGGACGCGCGCCCGGAGCGACCGCCCATGCGGGCGACGGCCTGCCGCCGCGCGGCGGCCATGACGCGGGCGGCGGGGGAGACGGTGCGCATGGGCCGCGAGGCGAGGGGAGCGCGGCCCGGGACGGCGGCGGGGGCCGTGGCGGCGCTGGAAATCACGGTCCCGGAGAGAGCTGGCCGGACAAGGGCGCAGACCCTGGCGGCGACGCATCAGGCCCAATCCATGGCGAGGCGCCAGGCACCGACGGCCCATCTGGGGACGGGGCTGCAGCGCGCGGCGACAGTGGCTCGGCAGGTGTGCCGGGTATCGATTCTGTCAGGTACGGAACAAGAGCGGACGACTTCGCGCAGGCGCACTCGGGCCCCATAAGGGGGGACCAGGAAGCCGGGGTCCTCGGCGAGCTCGATCGAGCAAGAATGGATGCCAAGGACAAGGCATCGGTGATCGCCGCCTTGCGTAAGGATCCTTACGGAGCCGGCGTCGCTGAACTCATCAACCGGGGACATCTAAACAGCTCGGAGGGGTACCAGAAAATTCTGGAAATGTGCAAGAAAGGACCTTCCAGGAGCGACCCGAAGGGCAGTATGGTTCCTGCCGCATACATGGCACTGACTCACGCCACCGAACTTCAGAACCGCGGCTTCAGTCGCATAGGGTTCGAATTCGGAGAGTCCAATGACGTATGGGACATCGACGTCTTTACGCGACACGCCGACGGGACAATGGACTACGGATACCAACTCAAAGACGTCAAAACCATCAATGCAATCGGGAAAGCCGCCCGAAAGTCTGCTGGGCAACTGGAATACCCCATGACTCAACGCGTGGCGATTCTGGATGTCCACCAGCCGCTGGGCGACCTCACCACCAAGGCTTTCAGAGAGATTGAACTTGCGGCAAAAGAATCTGAAGCCACTTACCTGGTGCGCTTCGAGGACGGGGCGATCACCGTACCTCCCGACGGCCCCATTTTTCCGTAAGGAGCATGTATGTCAACCCTGATGCGCGCACCTAAGCACTGCGGGTCCTGGTACTGGGATCTCGAAGAATCCACGCCAACCGGACCAGAGTCCGAACTAATCGCTGCGACATTGATCAAAGCATCACAATTTATCGAAGTCCTGAGCAGCCATGACCTGCTCACCGCCACCAAGATCGAATACAACTGGTACGCCCCAAACTGCGGGTGGACCGGATTGCTGAGCAGCCTGTCGATCCCCGAAACGCCACTGCACACCCCAGATCTTCCCGAAAGAGTACTGGGAAGTCGCCCCACCGCATACCCGAACGCATACATCAGGGAATTCTATGTCACTGGTTCAGGGACTTGGTTCGACAGCAAGGGGAATCCCCGCAAAGAATTTGGACTGGTAAACCTTTCACTATCCCCTTTCTCTATTGGAATTTCTGCCGAGGTTGCCGTTCACCACGACATCTGGAGCTGGTTCGACTTCTCCGGACGTCCACACCCCGAGGTCTACAACCGAAACGCGCCACGACTTGCGAACGCGCTGCGCGAAATCACCTCCGTTCTTGGCGTGGAACCCGATCCGGGCGAGCCGACGTACTTCGGTCACGCAGTGGGCTTCGGCGTTTCCACCCCGGACGCGGACGACGACGGCTTGGGCCCCAACCTGACCGACCACCTCTGACCGCCGAGAGACGACTTCCATCCCGTGCCACGGGTGGCGGAAGCGTCCGTGGCTCTGCCGAGTCGCGCTTCAGGAGCAGCACATGACCCAGGACGTCATAGCCCTCACCCCGCAGATGCCGGACACCAAGACGCTCTTGGCCGGGCTCCTCGCCGGCGGTCCCGATCTGCTCGTGAACCGGGCGGGTGACGGGTCCGTCGCTCAGCTGTGCACAGCCGACGGGCAGGCGCTGGTGTCGCTCGAAGCACCCCGGTACGTCCAAGTGCCGGGCGAGGTAGCCCGGTTGCTCGGGCCCGACGTGCACGCGGAGTCGCCCGTGTGGTGGACCGAGGTACGGGCGACCAGTTCTGTGGAGGGGGCCGCGCGGCTGGCCGGGTCCGTCGCCGGGCGGCTGGTCGCCGTGCACGGGGGCGATGTCTGGCCGCGCGAGGCCGGTCACACCGAGGTCGTGACCGACCTCGCCGACGCCGTCGCGGAAGCGACACCCCTGGGCGTCGATCTGCTCACCGCGAAGGCCGCCGTCGTCATCCAGGGCCGCCCCGTGATCGCTGCCACGACCTGGCTGACTGACGTGGTGCGCAACGCGGCCCGCACCGGACGCGAACTCCAGATCGTCACTCCGCCCAGCACCCGGCTCACTTTCCCCGCCCGCACACTGTTGGACGGGCTGCCCTCCCGCTGGGTCGTGGGCGACCCCGAGTGCGGTTACTACGACGGCCTCTCCGGGGCCGTACTGCGCTGGCAGGAGGGGCGATTCACCCACGCCGCCGACGACAGACCCCAGGTCGCGGACGCCTTCCGACCCCGCCCCGGTACCGAAGGCGAACGGCAGCTGCTGCTTTCCATCCGTACGGTCCACCCCGCCGACGAGCATCTCGTCCTGGGCGGCGCCCTGGAACAGGCCTGGCGCACACTCACCGGAGCCCCGCCCGCCGGATGGGCAACCTCCGAACCCGTCAGCGTTCCTTGGTCACCACGCCAGTTGACCGATCTGGCCCGCACCCGCGCCCAGCAGTCCCTGCCCACCTGGGCGGTCGCGATCGGCACCCCCGACCACCCGGCGATCGCCACCGTGCGTGCCGTCCGCACCCACCTCGGCGTCGAGGAGCACATCACGCTGGCCGTCGGCTACCGCGCCGATCAGCACACTCCGCTGGACGCCATGCCCGAACTGGCCAAATCCCTGGCGGCCAGGCACAACCTCGCCACGATGATCGGCCAACTGCGCACCGCACGCGCTGATCTGACCACCCCGGCCCACCACGAGCCGCCGCCGGTGCCACTCTCCTTCACCCTCGGCCCCGACGCCGTCACCGACCTCAGCGGGGACCACAAGGCCTTCGCGCCCATCCGTCTCGGCCCGGCCACCCGGCCCGCCCTGCACTACACGCTCGGCGACGGCACCGACCCCGCCGCCTGGCAGCGACTGCGCCAGATCAACGACCACGTGGCCACTGGCGCCGACAGGGGCTGAACCCCCGCACGGGCCGGGTCTGGCCTGACGCGGGAATCAGTCCTGCCGGTGGCTCTCCTTGAGAGTGCGCACGAGGGCGGCCCAGGCGGCGGGAGTGGTACGGAGTATCGCTCCGGCGGGGTCGCTGCTCTCGGTGAGGCTGACCGCGCCGCTGCGCGCGGCGACGTACAGGCACGACTCGCCCTGCCCGCAGTACGAAGACTTCTGCCATGAGCGCTGGCGCATGTCCGGCTCCTTCACTGGTCGGCGATCAGACTGTGGATGAAATCCCTGGACTCGTCCGGCGTCAGTGCCACGGCCTCCATGCGCGCCAGCAGGAGGCGGTAGGCCTCCAGCTCCGCCTCAGCGTCCACCAGGACAGGGCCGTGCGACTGGTCCAGTGAGACCGTGTCGAGGCGGGGCACCGAGCCGTGCACATACAGGATGGTCTGCCCCGATCCGGGATAGGCGCCGATGGCGAACGGGATCACCTGGACCGTGATGTGTGCCCGCTCGCCCTGCTCAAGCAGATACCGGAGCTGGTTCCTGGTGACGGCTGGACCGCCGACCGGCACGCGGAGGGCGGCTTCGTGGATGACTGCCCAGTACGCCGGCGGGCTTGGCCGGTCCAGGAGGGCCTGGCGCTGTAGTCGGTGGTTCACACGGTGCTCGATGTCCGAGCGGGAAAATTCCGGCACCACCTGCCGGAAGATCTCGCGGGCGTGGTCCGTGGTCTGGAGCAGTCCCGGGACGTGGGACGTGTTGGCAGACCGCAGCGCGGTCGCGTGGTGCTCCAGTTCTGCGATGTCCAGCAACGGGGAGGGCAGTACCTCCCGGAATGTCTCCCACCAGCCCGACGAACGTTCCCCGGCGAGATCGAGCAGTCCTGCGATGTACGCGGGGTCCGAGCAGCGGTAGTTGCGCGCCATTGCGCGCAGCCGCTCCTCGCTCACACCGAATCGACTCGCCTCGATGTTGCTGAGCTGAGCCTGGCTGATGCCGAGCAGGCGCGCGCCCTCGGTGGCCGTGAGCCCAGCGCGGTCCCGCAGTCTGCGCAACTCGGTCCCGAGGCGCAGGCGCCGCACGCCGGGGGTGCTTCTGGACGCCATGCGTCAACTCTCCCTAATCAGAAACGCGTTGGCAACGTCACTCACACGAGTGCATATCTCAACCGATTGGCAATCGAGCAAATACTTTATGCCTCATGCCGCTAGCTTGGTCTCAGGCCACCCGCCCGGAAGCACCCCGCTCGACGGAGCGGCCTCGTCACCGGGCAACTCGAAGTGCATCCTTCAACTTCCCTCCGTGAACGGAGACTTCCATGGTCGGTTCCACGGTATCCCCGCCCTGGACATACACCCTCCAACTCCCGCAGGATCCCCGCGCCCCCGGCGTCGCCCGTGCCACCCTCCGCAACGTCCTGCGCGTGCACGGCATGCCCGAACTCACCGAGATCGCCGAGTTGTTGGCCAGTGAGCTGGTCACCAACGCCTACCTCTACTCCTCGGGGCCGTACTCCCTGCGCCTGCGCGACGCCGGGCGCAGCCGCATCCGGCTGAGCGTCTGGGACACCGATCCGCACATCCCCGCCCCGTTCCGACGGGGCGCCGGGACACCGGAGGAACTGGCCGAACGCGGGCGCGGGCTCTACCTCGTCACGCTCTACGCGGAGTCCTGGGGCGCGTACCCGATGCGCGGCGGACTGCCGGGGCAGGGCGGGAAGCTGCTCTGGGCCGAGTGCGCGGCCAAGGCGTAGGCGCTCCCGCAGACCTCAGCGCGCCGCGTACCCCTCCAGCCACGCCGGGAACTCCGTCAGGGACGACAGGACGACGTCCGCTCCCGCCGCCCGGAGTTCCGTCGCGTCGCAGGGGCCCGTGGTGACCGCGACCGACAGGGCGCCGGCCGTGCGGGCGCCCCGTACGTCGCCGGTGTGGTCGCCCACGTAGATGTGTGCGCCGTGCTCGCGCAGGGCGTGGCCCTTGGCCTCGGCCCACAGGCCGCCGATGACGGCGTCGGGCTCGATGCCGAGGTGGGACATGTGGAGTTCCGCGCTCGGACGGTGCTTGGCGGTGACGACTATCGTCCGGCCGCCCCTCTCCCGGATCGCCGCGATCGACTCCCGGGCGCCGGGCAGCGCGAGGCTGGGGGCGATGGCGTGTGTGGGGTAGATCTCGCGGTAGCGGTCGGCGATCGCGGCCACCTTCTCGGCCGGGAACCAGTTCCGCAGTTCCTCGTCGACCGGCGGGCCGAGCCTGCTCACCACCAGGTCGGCGTCGATCGGCGTCCCCGTTTCGGCGGAAAGCGCCAGGTAGGCGGCCTTGATGCCGGGCCGGGTGTCCAGGAGCGTCATGTCGAGGTCGAAGCCGACCGTCAAGGGGTGAGAGGGCATGGCAACCATTGTCGTGGGGGCGGGCGGCGCGTCCGTGCCCGGTGCGGCCTCCGGGCCCGGAATGACGGTGCTTAGACTTAGCCAAGCCTTACCTTCGCGCCGTTCACGCCACTTGTTCTCCGCCACTTGATTGGGTCCGATGTCAGCCGCCGCTCCACGCCGCTCCAGACGCGCACTCGCGACGGCGGCGGCCGTTGCGGCGCTGCTCGTGGCGGTACTCCTCAGCCTGGCCGTGGGGGCCCGCTCCATACCCCCGTCCGAGGTGTTCGACGTCCTGCTGCACGGCGGGCACTCCGACAACGCCGAAGTCATCCGGAACATGCGTGTGCCGCGCACCCTGATCGGGCTGATGGTGGGCGCCGCGCTGGCCCTCGCGGGCACGGTGCTCCAGGGCATCACCCGCAACCCCATCGCCGACCCCGGCATCCTCGGCATCAGTCAGGGCGCCTCGGTGGGTGTGGTGCTGGCCATCGCGTTCGCCGGGATCCACACCCTGACGGGGTACGTGTGGTTCGGCTTCGCGGGTGCGGCAATCGCCTCCGTCGCCGTGTACGCAATCGCGTCGAGCGGGCGCGGCGGCGCCACCCCCGTGAAGCTCGCGCTGGGCGGCGCCGCCATCAACGCGCTGCTGGTGTCGGTGGTCTCGGCGGTACTGACGACCAAGGCGTCCGCGCTGGACGAGTTCCGCTTCTGGCAGGTCGGCTCGATCGCCGGGCGCGAGGCCGAAGTGGCCCAGCAGATCTGGCCGTTCCTGCTGGTCGGAGCGGTGCTCGTGCTGTCCGTCGCCCGTGGGCTCGATGCGCTGGCGCTCGGCGAGGATGTCGCGAAGGGGCTCGGGCAGAACGTCGCGACGGTACGGATCGTCGGCGGCGTCGGGGCCACGGTGCTGACCGGGGTCGGGGTCGCGGCGGCCGGGCCGATCGCGTTCATCGGGCTCGCCGTCCCGCACATCGCCCGCGCGGTCGTCGGCTCCGACCACCGCTGGGTGCTGCCGATGGCAGCACTGATCGGGCCCGTGATGCTGCTCGTCTCCGATGTCATCGGCCGCATCGTCTTCCCTCCGAGCGAGGTCCCGGCGGGCGTGATGACGGCGCTGATCGGGGTTCCGTTCCTGGTCGCCCTGGTACGCCGGAAGGCGGTGCCCGCATGAGCGCCAAGACCGCGGTCCGGGTGCGGCCGGCCGGGTACCACGTCGTACGGATCGGGGCGCGGGGGCGGTTCCTGCTGCACCGGCGGGCGGCCCTCGTCGCCACCGTGCTCGCCGTGCTGCTGGCCGCCGTCTGTGTCGCGTACCTCTGCGTCGGCGAGAGCTTCGTCGCGCCCGGCGAGGTCGTGAAGGTGGTCCTGGGGCAGCCGTCCCCGGACGAACTGGTCGTCGGCACGCTACGGCTGCCGCGGATGACCGTGGGGCTGCTGGTCGGCACGGCCTTCGGGATCGCCGGTGCGCTGATCCAGACGGTCGCCCGCAATCCGCTGGCCAGCCCCGACATCATCGGCATCAGCCAGGGCGCGAGCGCGCTCACGGTCGGCGCGATGACCTTCGGCATCACCTCGTACACCGTGCTGCCGTACCTCTCCGTCATCGGCGGGGTGGCCGCGGCGGCGCTCGTGTACGTCTTCGCCTGGCGCGGCGGGCTGCACGCCACCCGCTTCGTCCTCATCGGCATCGGCTTCGCCATCGCGCTGCGGTCGGTCACCACGCTGTTCCTGACGAAGGGCGACTATTTGGTCGCCCAGCAGGCGCAGATCTGGATGACCGGCTCGCTCAACGGCCGCGGCTGGTCCGAGGCCGCGCCGATCGGCTGGACGCTGCTGATCCTGCTGCCCGCCGTCCTGTGGGCGGCCCGCGCCCAGCGCACCGTCTCGATGGACGACGACACCGCGACCGCGCTCGGGGTGCGGCTGGGGCGGGTGCGGCTGGGGCTGGTCGCGCTCGGAGTGATCCTGGCGTCCGTGGCGACCGGGACGGCCGGGCCGGTCGACTTCGTGGCGCTCCTCGCCCCGCAGATCGCCCGCCGGATGACCCGCACCGCACAGATCCCGCTGTTCTGCTCGGCGCTGCTCGGCGCGGTGATCGTGGTGTTCGCGGATCTGCTGGCGCGCAGGCTCTTCTCGCCCACCGAGCTGCCGGTGGGCGTTCTGACGGCGGCGGTCGGCGCCCCGTATCTGATCTGGCTGATCATCCGCGGTCAGGGCGGCGGTCGCGGCCGTAGTGGAGGCACAGCATGAGTTCGACCCCCAGGTCCGACACCACGGCGACCGCGACCGCGACGGCGACGTCGGCCGGCCGGCTCACCGCGCGGGAGCTGACGCTCGCGTACGAGGACCGCACCGTCGTCGACGCGCTGGACCTCGACGTGCCGGACGGCCGGGTCACGGTCATCGTCGGCCCGAACGCCTGCGGCAAGTCGACCACCCTGCGCGCGCTCGGACGGCTCCTCAAGCCGCGCGGCGGGGCCGTGCTCCTCGACGGCACCGAGCTGTCGAAGATCCCCACCAGGAAGATCGCCCAGTCGATCGGGCTGCTGCCGCAGACCCCGGTGGCCCCGGAGGCGATCACCGTCTGCGACCTCGTCGCCCGCGGACGCCAGCCGCATCAGCACTGGTGGCAGCAGTGGTCGGAGGAGGACGAGCGGGCGGTGACGGACGCGATGGAGCGCACGGACATCACCGCGCTCGGCGACCGGTCCGTGGACGAGCTGTCCGGCGGCCAGCGCCAGCGGGTCTGGATCGCGATGGCGCTCGCCCAGGAGACCGATCTGCTGCTGCTCGACGAGCCGACCACGTACCTCGACATCGCGCACCAGGTGGAGGTCCTGGACCTGGTGCGCCGGCTCACCGCCCCGGCGGCGGACGGCACCCGCGGCCGGACCGTCGTCACCGTGCTCCACGATCTCAACCAGGCCGCCCGGTACGCGGACCACCTGGTCGCCATGAAGGCGGGCCGGATCGTCGCCGAGGGCCGCCCCGAGGACATCGTCACGGCCGGTCTCGTACGCGAGGTCTTCGGCCTGGAAGCGGTGATCGTCCCGGACCCGGTGACCGGTTCGCCGCTCGTGGTGCCGGGCGCTCCCTGGCAGGCCGACCCGGCTTCGTAGCCCGCGCCCCGGCCCCGGTCCCCCCGGCGCACCCGCGACCGACGACCACCCCCATCCCTACGAAAGGCATCCCATGGCCCCCTCCACCCGCCGCCGCGGCCTCGCTCTCGGCGCGCTCTCCCTGGTCGGCGCGCTCGCGCTCTCCGCCTGTGGATTCTCGGAGTCGGGCGGGAGCGCCAGCGGCTCCTCCGACTCCGGCTCCGACTCCGGAGACGCCAGGACCCACACCGTCAAGACGGCCATGGGTGACGTCAAGGTCCCCGTGCACCCCGAGCGCGTCGTGGTCCTCGACACCGGCGAGCTGGACTCCGCGCTCACCCTCGGCGTGCAGCCCGTCGGCGCGACGCACTCGGCGTCGGAGGACAGTTTCCCCTCCTACCTGCCCGCGAGCCGGACGAAGGGCATCGAGGAGGTCGGCGAGATCGCCAACCCCAACCTGGAGACCGTCGCCTCGCTGAAGCCGGACCTGATCCTCACCAGCAAGGTCCGTGACGGCGACCGCTACGAGCAGCTCCGGGCCATCGCCCCCACCGTGATGACGGAGTCCACCGGAACCGCCTGGAAGGAGAACTTCCAGCTGCACGCGGAGGCGCTCGGCAAGCAGGCCGAGGCGAAGAAGGTCGTCGCCGACTACGACGCCCATGTCGCGAAGGTGACCGAGGCGATCGGCGGCAAGGAGAAGGCCGCCGCCACCGACGTCAACTTCGTCCGCTTCGTCGAGGGCGCCGACATCCGCATCTACGGCAAGCAGAACTACATCGGCTCGATCCTCGCCGACCTCGGCGTGGGCCGCCCCGCGATCACCGACAAGGCCAAGGACGGCTTCTCGTACGACGTGTCGCCCGAGAAGATCGACCTCGCGGACGCGGATGTCGTCTTCACGTCGACGTACGGCGACCCGGCGAAGGCGGGGACGGCCAAGACGATGAACAGCGGCCTGTGGAAGGGGCTGAAGGCGTCCAAGGACGGGAAGGTCTTCAAGGTCGACGACCGGCTGTGGATCGCGGGCATCGGCTACACCGCCGCAGGCAAGATCCTCGACGAGTTCCAGGCGAAGATGACCGGCTGACGTTCCGGACGAAGCCGACCGGCCGACGCTTCAGGGGGCGAGAGCGACCGGCCGACGTTTCAGGGGCGAAGCCGACCGGCCGACCCTCCGGCCGAAGATGACCGGCCGACGTTCCGGGCCACGCCCGACCGGCCGGCCGGCGACCGGCCGTCACGACCGTTGCCTCCGCGACCTCCACACCAGGTAGAGCGCGGAGGCGACAGCCGCCCCCCGCACCACCCACGGCCACATCTGGCCGATCGCGTCGCCCATCTGCCCGGTCCCGATGGGCTCGCCCCACCGGCCGTCGCTCCTGCCCCACAGCCAGACCAGGGCGCCCGCCACGACCATGCCCGGCAGCCCCATCGCGGCCCACTTCGCCTCCGCGCGGGACATGGTGCGCGAGCTGTACGCGAGGAGCCAGCCGCCCGCCAGGGCCAGCCAGGAACCCGTCACGGCGCCGGTCACCAGCAGTACGGCGGCGAGCAGCAGCAGCGGGTGGGAGATCCCGCGCCCACCCGCCCCGTCCTCGCGCGGCGCACGGCGGCGGAGCCGCGGAAGCCGGCGGCGTCGCGGCGCCGCCTCCTCCTCTTCCCCCTCGGCACCGGTGTCCTCACCGGGCTCCTCGTCCAGCGGCTCGTCGGCCGCCGCGCGCGGGCGCGGCACCGCGTCCCGGGACGGCGGCCTCATCATGTCCGGGATCTCGACACCGCCGGTGAACCCCGGCACATCGACCCCGTCACCGAACGGCCCCGGCTCGATCCGCCACCAGTCGGGCTCGCTGCCGGACGGCCCCAGCTCGTCCGTACCGGCCATGTGCGGCGGCGAGGGCACCCGGCCGGCCGCCACGTCCGGCGTACCGGAACCGGACTCCTCCGGCTGCGACGCGCCCTTGCCGGAACCGTCTTTCCGGAGCATCCCCTTGCGCGGACGGGGGATGCCGCGCCCCTCCCCCGGTGCGGCTTCCGCCCGCTCGGGCCGCTCCGGCAGCTCCACCGTGCCGTCGCCCGACGTGAGGGCGGCGGCCACCAGTTCGTCCGGGGGGCCGAGCCTTCCGATGATGCGGCGGACCGCCGCCGGGCTGTCCCCGGACTGCTTCCCGCGCTGCCGGTCGATCTCGCCCCGGAGCGTCGACACCAGCCTCATCCGGGCGGCCGAGGACAGCTGTTGCTGTTGTGCCAGGTCCCCCACCCGACTCAGATAGTCGTAGACCAGCTGGTCGCTCTCGATCCCCACGCGATCGTTCCCCTCTACCGCCCTGCACCGACGGTAGCGCCCTTCAGAGCCTGCCGGGTGGCCTCCGACCGGGCGGACGCGCCCTGGCACGCACGCTTCCCGCGTTGCCGTCGGTCGCCGGCGCTCCGCGTCGACTCCCTCCTCCGCCTTGGAATCGCACGCACCAGACCACGTCCGCCATCCGATCGGTGACCACCCGACAGGCTCTCGGGCCTGTCCGGAGCGACTACCGTGGGACGGATGGGGATGACCACACCACCGCGGACGCTCGCCGAAGCACTCCGCGCCCGGGACGACGAGTCGTTGGCCGGACTGCTGCGCGCCCGCCCCGACCTCCTCAACCCGGTGCCGGGCGACATCACCCAGCTCGCGACGAGGGCCGGCACCCGCGCCTCCGTCGTACGCGCGCTGGAGCACCTCGACAAATTCGCCCTGCAGACCGCCGAGGCGCTCGCGGTGGCCGCCGACCCCGCCCCGTACGAGACGCTGCTCGGGCTGCTCACCGGCGACGGCCGGGACGACGGCGAGCATCGCGACGACGCGGGCGCGGCGATCGTGGACGCGCTGCCCGGTGCCCTGGCCACACTGCGCGAACAGGCCCTCGTCTGGGGCGAGGACGACCGGCTGCGGCTGGTGCGCACGGCACGCGAGATCCTCGCGCCGTCCCCGCAGCACGCCTCCCCCACCGGTCTCGGGCCGACCGTCGCCGAGGCGACCTCCGGCATGTCCCCCGGCCGCCTCCAGGAGATCCTGGCCGCCGCCGGACTGCCCGCCACGCACGACCCGGTCTCCGCCGTGTCCTCCCTGTCCGCGCTCTTCACCGACCGGGCCAGGATGGGCGAGCTGCTGGACACCGCCCCGGCCGAGGCCCTGTCCGTACTGGACCGGCTGGTGTGGGGCCCGCCGTACGGGGAAGTGACCCCGAACCCCACCCCGCCCGTGAAGTGGCTGCGCGACCACGGGCTGCTGCTGCCCGTGTCGACCCGCACCGTGGTGCTGCCGCGTGAGGCCGCCCTGCATCTGCGGGCCGGGCGCGCCCATCGCGTACCGGAACCCCGGCCGCCCGCCGTGGAGGCGGTCGCCGACCGTGATCCACAGGCTGTGGACAGCGCCGCGGCCGGCCAGGCGTTCCTGGCCGTGAACACCGTCGAGGAGCTGCTGAAGAGCTGGAACGGCGGCGGCCCCGCGATACTGCGGGCCGGCGGACTCAGCGTCCGCGAGCTGAAGAAGACCGCCGCCACCCTGGAGGTCCCCGAGCAGGTCGCCGCGTTCTGGGCCGAACTCGCCTACGCCGCCGGGCTGCTGGCCTCCGACGGGGAGGCCGACGAACGCTACGCGCCGACCCCCGCGTACGACGACTGGGCCGAACTCCCCGCGCAGGAACGCTGGGCGGTCCTCGCCACCGCCTGGCTCGCCGCCACTCGCACCTCCGGGCTGGTCGGCGGCCAGGACGCCAAGGGCCGGGCCCTGACCGCCCTGGGCCCCGAACTCGACCGCTCCGCCGCCCCGGAGGTGCGCCACCGGGTCCTGGCCCTGCTCGCCGCCCTGGCGCCCGGCACCGCCCCCGACCCGGAGACCGTCCTCGCCAGGCTGCGCTGGGAACGCCCCCTGCGCGGCGCCTCCACCTCCCCCGGGGACACCACCGATCTGCGGTCCCGGATCGCCCTGTGGACGCTCAACGAGTCCGAGCTCCTCGGCATCACCGGCCGCGGCGCGCTCGCCACGCACACCCGCGCCCTGCTCGACACCGGGCCGGCCGAGGCCGCCGCGCTGCTCGCGCCGCTCATCCCGGAGCCGCTGGACCACGTCCTGCTCCAGGCCGACCTGACGGCCGTCGCCCCCGGACCGCTGGAACGCCCCCTGGCGGACATGCTCTCCGCCCTCGCGGACATCGAGTCGAAGGGCGGCGCGACGGTCTACCGCTTCACCCCCGGCTCGGTACGCCGTGCCCTGGACGCCGGGCAGTCCGCGGCCGACCTGCACGCCTTCCTCGCGGCCCACAGCCGCACGCCCGTCCCGCAGCCGCTCAGCTACCTCATCGACGACGTCGCCCGCCGCCACGGCCATCTGCGGATCGGCGCCGCCTCCTCGTACGTGCGCTGCGACGACGAGGCCGTGCTGAACGAGATCCTCGCCGACAAGCGCTCGGCCACCCTGCGCCTGCGCCGCCTCGCGCCGACGGCCCTGGCCGCGCAGGTCGACCCGGCCTCGCTGCTCGAAGGGCTGCGCGAGATGGGCTACGCCCCGGCCGCCGAGTCCGCCGAGGGCGACGTCCTGATCACCCGCGCGGGCGCCCGCCGCACCCCGCCCCGCACGGCCCCCGTCCCCGTGCCCGAGGGCCCTCCGCTGCCGGACGCCACCCTGCTCGGCGCGGCGGTACGGGCGATCCGCGCCGGGGACACGGCCGCCACGGTGGTCCGCAAGGACACCCCGGAGGCCCCCGCGGCGACGCCCGGCGCCCTGCCCCGTACGACCTCCGCCGAGACCCTGGCCACCGTCCAGGCCGCCGCGATGACCGGCTCGGCGCTCTGGATCGGCTACGTGAACGCGGACGGCGCCGCCAGCCAGCGCGTCATCGCCCCGGTCCGGGTCGAGGGCGGCTTCGTCACGGCGTACGACCACACGGCGGACGAGGTCCGCACCTACCCGCTGCACCGCATCACCGGCGTCGCCGAACTGGCCGACGACGCCACGGCGTGAGCCGGCCCCGCGGCCTCGCCCCGTCCCGGCCCGTCCCGGCCCCCGTGCCCGACAACACACGCGCCATGACCGCCGGATGCGGCACACTGGACGTTTGGCCACGACCGGCTTTCCCCGGCCGTCCCCGCAGCAGAAACGGCCGACGCGCGTGACCGGACCCCTCATCGTCCACCCCTTAACTAGGCCATTCTGACCCCGTTGACGGATTGTTTCCGCAGGTCAGCGGAGCGTGAGGGCGGGGAAACAGGCTTGGACCTAGGGCACGCATTCCGAGCTTGGGCCGGGATCGCCGACGGGTCTTTCGGCTGAACTTTCGAACCGCCCTCCCTCTGGTCCCGGACAGCAGAAAGACCGTCCACCACAGCGGGCAGACGGTCTCTCGGAGTTACGGCTACTTGCTCTCATCCAGCGCCCGGTACAGCGTCGCGCGGGACACCCCGAGGGCCTTGGCAATGGCCGTGACGCTCTCACCCTTGGCCTTCCTGGCCTTGGCCGCAGCGAGCTTGTCCGCGTCCATCACGGCCGGACGGCCACCCACGTGCCCCTGAGCCCTGGCAGCGTCCAGACCCGCCCGGGTCCGGTCCTTGATCAGGCTCCGCTCGAACTCCGCCATCGCGCCCACCACCTGAAGCATGAGCCGCCCGTCCGGGGTGTTCGGGTCGATGCTCGCCAGCGCGCCCGTCAGCACCTTGAAGCCGATCCCACGGGCCGCGAGAGCGTCCACCATGTTCACCAGATCGATCAGCGAGCGAGCGAACCGGTCCAGCTTCCACACGCACAGCGTGTCCCCGGGGCGGGCATAGTCCAGAGCGGCCGTCAGCTCCGGGCGGTCCGTGTTCTTGCCACTCGCCTTGTCCGTGAAGATCCGGGCGCAGCCTGCCTCGGTCAGCGCGTCGTGCTGCAACTGCGCTTCCTGGTCATCGGTGGAGACTCGGGCGTATCGGACAACGGGTGATGGTCCGCAACATTGGCGAGACAACCGCACAGCACGCAACACGGATGCCTATAGAGGTAGGCCCTGCGGATGCGCTGCCAGCGTGTGCCATAGACAGCACCACCACGGGACGCACGGTCCGCGTTCGCCTCACGCTCGTGCTCGGCGCAGCGTCCGCCGGCTCGGGTCAGCTCGGGGCACCCGGGTACCGAGCAAGGGGGGCGGGGCCGTCTGGGTATGGGGGAACACCTCCCGAGGGGTGGGGTAGTGGAGTCGAGGGCCACACGGGCGATGCCATTCGCGCCACCAAGTCGATTCCCGGCCGTTCCGCTAAGAGTCATAGACCGGTCACGCTCCGTGCTGCGACGCTCTGACCAGGCTGGCAACGCGTCGGCCAAGGAGGGTGCATAGGCATGTCTGAAGAGTCGATTAGCTCGGCGCGCTACTCCGGCGAGGCACGGGATCACTCAGGGCTCTACTACTACGGATACCGGAACGCTGCGGCACAGATCGAGCCGACCGGTTCAGGCGACCAAGCTCCGGAGACAGCAACCGAGGGAGCCGACGTTGCTCTCATCCCGGCCGCCGAGGTCAACCCCGAGCATGTCGGCGCGCTCAGCCTGCGCTACGTGGACGGTCAGCCCCAACTCGTCGTCAGCGGCGGGACAGTCATTCCGGCAGGGCTCACGGTTGTCGACGGGTCCGGCGATCCCGTTGCTCCATACATCGCAGGAAAGGTCGTTTCCAGCACCACCTTTTCAATGACTGACTCCCTGAACAAACTCCCAGTTTCTGTATCAGGGATGCTCTTCTGGGCTGACGAACGCTCGATTTCCGAGCGGCAGGTCACGCAGACCAAGGAACCGACCCCGGTCCAACTCACGCCCGAGACAACCGAACCCGCGTTGATCCCGGCGGACCAGGTCAACCCCGAGGACATCGGCACGCTGTCGATCGAGTACCGCGACGGTCAGCCCTTGATTGTTGTCAGCGGCGGGACGGTCCTGCCAGCTGGGCTGACGGTTGTTGACGGGTCCGGGGACGCTGTTGCGGTGTACGCGGCTGGTTCCGCCACGGAAGCCGGAGCACGTGGACTTTTGGGGAACTCTTTCAAGTTTCCCGACGCCGTCCCCTCAGAGGCCGATGATCTTTACGGCAGTTGAGCGGTAACACGGACGGCAGAGCGATTGAGCCTTCCCGTCCGTGCCCGAAACCCACACCCTCACCAACAGCGGGAGACAGTCATGTCTGAAACCACGCCCAACGCCAAGGGACCGGCCCCGGTTCAGTTGCCGACTGAGACGACCGACGCTCGCATGGCGTTGGAAGGCAGCGACGAGAACGAGATGGGCACTTCGGCCGTGCGGAGCGCCAAGGGACCGGCCCCGGTCCAGTACAAGCCCGCAGCAACCGAGCCCACGTTGATCCCGGCCGACCAGGTCAACCCCGACGACATCGGCGCGCTCAGCCTGCGCTACATCGACGGGCAACCCCAGCTTGTTGTCAGCGGCGGGACAGTCATTCAGGCAGGGTTGACGGTCGTGGATGGATCTGGAAACCCGGTGGGCGCATATACGGCGCAGAATCGTGTCCTTGTTGGATTCTCGGGGGGCACAGCCGACGCCTTCACTCTGCTTGATTTGTTCGAGATCCGCACCCAAACAGCCAGTCCCGAGGGCATCGGCACGCTGGCGATTGAGTACCGCGACGGTCAGCCCGTCATCGTCGTCAGTGGCGGAACGGCCATTCCGGCAGGGCTCACAGTCGTTGATGGGGCTGGGAACGCTGTTGCTGCGTACTTGGCAGGGCCCGCCTCTGGCGCTGCTCAAGAACGGGGCTACGGCAGCTCCTATATGTACTGCGCAGGCGACCCCATCAACAGGGTCGACCCGCACGGCAACTGAGCCCAAGCAGCGTCAGAACGGGGTGTTCGTAACCCCGAAGTTCCGCGCGTCTTGAGCTGGTGGCAGTCGTGGCACAGCACGTGCACGTTCCCGTCTGTGTCCTCGCCACCAAGCGCGAGCGGCTTTACGTGGTCCACGTCGATGGCCGACGCGAGGGCACACCTGCGGCAGGCTGCACAGCGGCAACGGCCCGCCCTCGCACCCGCTCTCCAGCGACCGTAGCGGCGTCGGCTGACAGCGCCCCGTCGTCACACACGCTCACAGGAACGCCGAACGGCCCGCCACCAGGTTTCCCCAGCGACGGACCGTGAGAGGCGCCCAGACGGGCTCAGAACAGTTCGAGGTCCCGAGCCACGGCGCGCTGTATGACGGCTTCAACGTCCTTGCCGTCAGCGTCCGCACGGCGGATCTCGCCGTCCTCGCCGAAGTGGACCGCCAGGCGGGACGTGTCGAGCCTCGGGCCGCCCTTGCGAGACATTCCGACCTCGACGTACGTCCCGGCGTTCAGCAGCAGATCTCGCTTCCCTGCCGTGTCGGCGTCCTTCCACAACTGGCCGTGTGTGCGACCGGTTGGGACTGCTTCGACGCCCGCAGGCTTGGCGGTGCGCTGCTTCTCGTTCAGCGAGGCCAACCGCTCCTCCAGCTTGGCGTACTGCGCCGCGTAGCGTGCTGCGCCTTCCTCGCCCTTGAAGAGACCACGGTCATAACGGTCCCTCTCCAGGTCTTCCAATGCTTCCCGGGCCTGTCGGATCTGTGGGCGGAAGTCCTCCCCGACGTGCTCCACCATGCGCACGACCGGGAACGCGCCGAACGCCTTGAGGAACATGTCCGTGACGTGCTGCTCCATGCCCTCACCGGCGATGCTCACGCCGTAGCAGGTGCTCTCCACGCCTGCCTGCCGCGCCTTCAACCGGCCGATGCAGCGGTACCGGGTCCGCCCCTTCGCGATGTACGTGTACATCCGCGTCCGGCACACCGCGCAGTAGACGATCCCGCGCAGCAGCGACGTACCTTCCCGGCGCCGATCACCGGGGTTGGCCCGCCGGCTGCCCAACTCGTCCTGCAACGCCTGCCACGTGTCCATGTCGAGAATCGGCGTGCGGTTGACCAGCGGAAGGCCGTCCGTCATCAGGATCGGCTTGCCGTCCTCGATGACCTGCCCCAGCAACTGGGGGTTGGTCAGCAGACTGCGCAGCGTGGACGTGTACCACTGCTTCGAATCGCTGCGCTTGCCCGTCGTCTGGCGGGACGAGTGGCCGGGTGACGGCTTGTCCGAGGCGGTGAGGTCGGATGCGATCTTGAGGAGGGAGTCCTTGTTGAGGACGCGTTCCACGATCCCGTGGATAGTCTCGGCTTCCTCAGGGTTGATCTCCAGCACCTTCCCCGCCCCGTCGGGGTTCGGGGCCACCCGATAGCCGTACGGCACTCTGCCGCCCGTGTAGCGCCCTTCCCGGCGCAGGTGCTCATGGGCGCTGGAGACGCGCATGCCTATGGTGTCCGACTCCAGTTCCGCGAAGACCGCGATCACCTTCGCCATGGCGCGGCCCATGGACGACGTGAGGTCCAGCGGTTCGCTTGCCGACGCCAGGGCCACGCTCGCGCTCTGCGTGATCTTCATGATCTCGGCGAAGTCCACCGTGGACCGGGCCAGACGATCGATCTTGAAGAAGACGATCACGTCGAACTCGGCGAGACGGGAAAGGACCCTTTGCAGCCCCGGGCGGTCCAGCCCCCGGGAATAGCCGGACACGTCGATGTCTTCTTCCACTGCAACGACGTTCCAGCCTCTGGCCTGGCACAACGCCTCGCACGCAGCCCGCTGACGCTCGGGCGAGGTAGACTCTTCTGTTTCGCGTGAAAGTCGTACGTAGATGGCAGCGCGCATTCCCGGCGCACTGGCCGAGACGCCTTTAGAGCGTCTGGCACGGGGCAAAGCCCGAGCCATGGCGGGTGTGCTGTCTGTCACGGGACGATCCTACTTCCGGAGGTATGTGTGTCCTGCCTGATCGTCCAGAGCGACAAGACACTGCTCCTCGAAGTCGACCACGACCAGGCCGACGCCTGCCGTCGGGCCATCGCGCCCTTCGCGGAGCTGGAGCGCGCCCCCGAGCACATCCACACCTACCGGCTGACCCCGCTCGGGCTGTGGAACGCGCGCGCCGCCGGGCACGACGCCGAGCAGGTCGTCGACGCGCTCGTGCAGTACTCGCGCTATCCCGTTCCGCACGCGCTGCTCGTCGACATCGCCGAGACGATGGCCAGGTACGGCCGCCTCACCCTCTCCAAGCATCCGGTGCACGGTCTGGTGCTGACCTCCACCGACCGGCCCGTGCTGGAGGAGATCCTCCGGTCGAAGAAGGTGCAGCCGCTGGTCGGGGCGCGGATCGACCCGGACACCGTGGCCGTGCACCCGTCCGAGCGCGGTCAGATCAAGCAGACGCTGCTGAAGCTGGGCTGGCCGGCCGAGGACCTCGCCGGTTACGTCGACGGCGAGGCGCACCCCATCGAGCTGGCCGAGGACGGCTGGGCGCTGCGGCCGTACCAGAAGCAGGCCGTCGAGGGGTTCTGGCACGGCGGCTCGGGTGTCGTCGTACTGCCCTGTGGCGCGGGGAAGACGCTGGTCGGGGCCGGTGCCATGGCCGAGGCCAAGGCGACCACGCTGATCCTGGTGACGAACACCGTCTCGGCCCGGCAGTGGAAGCACGAGCTGGTGAAGCGGACTTCGCTGACTGCGGACGAGATCGGCGAGTACAGCGGTACGCGCAAGGAGATCCGGCCGGTCACCATCGCCACGTACCAGGTGCTGACGACCCGCCGCAAGGGCGTCTATCCGCACCTGGAGCTGTTCGACTCCCGCGACTGGGGGCTGGTGATCTACGACGAGGTGCACCTGCTGCCCGCGCCCGTCTTCAAGTTCACCGCCGACCTCCAGGCCCGGCGGCGCCTGGGCCTCACCGCGACGCTGGTGCGTGAGGACGGCCGCGAGTCGGACGTCTTCTCGCTGATCGGGCCCAAGCGGTTCGACGCCCCGTGGAAGGAGATCGAGGCGCAGGGCTACATCGCGCCGGCCGACTGTGTCGAGGTGCGGGTCAATCTGACGGACTCGGAGCGGCTGGCGTACGCGACCGCCGAGGCCGAGGAGAAGTACCGGTTCTGTGCGACGACCGCCACGAAGCGGAAGGTGACGGAGGCGCTGGTGCGCAAGCACCGCGGCGAGCAGACCCTGGTCATCGGGCAGTACATCGACCAGCTCGACGAGCTGGGTGAGCATCTGAACGCCCCGGTGATCAAGGGCGAGACGAGCAACGCCCAGCGCGAGAAGCTCTTCGACGCGTTCCGGGAGGGCGAACTCAACGTCCTGGTGGTCTCGAAGGTCGCGAACTTCTCCATCGACCTGCCGGAGGCGACCGTCGCCATTCAGGTCTCGGGGACGTTCGGCTCGCGCCAGGAGGAGGCGCAGCGGCTCGGCCGGGTGCTGCGGCCGAAGGCGGACGGGCACGAGGCACGGTTCTACTCGGTGGTCGCACGCGACACGATCGACCAGGACTTCGCGGCGCACCGCCAGCGGTTCCTGGCCGAGCAGGGGTACGCGTACCGGATCGTGGACGCGGACGAGTTGCTGACCGACAGCTGACCGGCGGCCGACCGGCGCGTGTTCAGTGGGCGTGGTGGCGGCGGACGCCCGCCTCCTCCGCGTACTCACCGAGCACGACCACGCCGAACGCGGCGCGGGCGAAGACCTTGACGGCGTGGACCGCGTCGCCGACACGGTGGGTGCGGTGGTGACCGGTGGCCGCGGTCGCGCCGTGCGCGGGACCGGTCCTGCGGGGGTTCAGGCTGACTGTGCTCATGTGTTCCATGGTCCTGCGCCCGGCCCGTGCGGGCATCGGCCCGGGGGCGGAATCCGGCGGCGGTGCGAGTAGGTCTGCGGTCGCATGCCGTCCCCTACGGGACGGACCCGGAATTAATCCGCTCGCCCCGGGCGAACGTGGTCGATACAATCGCCGGTCTGCCCGCCTCCCGCACCGTGGTACCGGCAGCCCGAGGGCTTTTCGCCCCAGGGCGCGCGCCGGCAGCCGGGGGAGCGCCGCCGACCGGACGGAAACCGGCCGACAGCCGTACGCGCACCTGTTGCGCGTACCCGTGATCGATCCCCGAGCGGACCGCATCGCCCCCGAGCACCGGCCGGGGACGAGCTGCGGTCCGCCGTCCTGCGTTGAAAAGCCGGAGGCAACACCGTGCCCGCGCACGAACACGAAAGCGACACCACCACCGATCCCCTGGCTCGCGAACGCGCCCATCTCACCGCGTCCCGCTCCGCCCTGCGGGCCATGCGTGAGGACGCCCAGGCCCTGGACATCCGCGATGTCACCGCGAACTGGGTCAACGCGGCCGTCCTGCAGGCCCAGATCGACGAGCGCATCAAGTCGCTCGCCGATCTCGCCCACACCCCGCTCTTCTTCGGGCGCCTGGACTATCTGCACCGGGTCGGTGCCGAGCAGGCCGAGGGTGCGGAGGGCGAGCAGTTCTACATCGGGCGCCGCCATGTCCACGATGCCGACGGCGACCCGATGGTCATCGACTGGCGCGCGCCCGTCTCGCAGCCGTTCTACCGGGCGTCCAGGAAGGACCCGCAGGACGTGGGTCAGCGCCGCCGCTTCGGCTACACCGGCGGTGAGCTGACCGCGTACGAGGACGAGCACCTCACCGACCCCGCCGAGGCCGAGCAGACCAGCAAGCTCCTCCAGGCGGAGATCGAGCGCCCGCGCGTCGGTCCGATGCGGGACATCGTCGCGACGATCCAGCCCGAGCAGGACGAGATCGTCCGCAGCGAGCTCGGCGGGACGGTCTGCGTGCAGGGTGGCCCCGGTACCGGTAAGACGGCCGTCGGCCTGCACCGGGTCGCGTATCTGCTGTACGCGCACCGCGAGCGGCTGGCCCGCACCGGCACGCTGGTCATCGGGCCGAACCGGTCCTTCCTCCAGTACATCGAGCAGGTGTTGCCGGCCCTCGGTGAGCTGGCGGTGAAGCAGGCGACCGTCGACGATCTGGTGACGGCCGGCATCGAGGTGCGCGGCTCGGACGCGGCGGACGCCGCCGTCGTCAAGGGCGACGCCCGGATGGCCCAGGTGCTGCGGCGGGCGATCCGTTCGCATGTGACGCTCCCGACGGAGCCGGTCGTGGTGGTGCGCGGTTCGCGGCGCTGGCGGGTGCCCGCGTACGAGCTGGAGGAGATGGTCACCGAGCTGCTGGCCCGCGACATGCGGTACGGGGCCGCCCACGAAGCGCTTCCGCAGCGCATCGCGCACTCCGTCCTGGTCCGGATGGAGGAGGCGGGCGAGGCGCCCGACGACCGGGTGCAGAACGCGGTGGCCCGCAACCCCGCGGTGAAGGCGGCCGTGAAGGCGATCTGGCCGGCCGTCGACCCGGCGAAGCTGGTGCTGCGGCTGCTCATCGACGCGGAGTTCCTGGCCGCCCACGCGCAGGGGCTGCTCAGCGAGGACGAGCAGAAGACGATCCTGTGGACGAAGCCTGCCCGGAGCGTGAAGTCGGCGAAGTGGTCGGCGGCCGACGCGGTGCTGATCGACGAGGCGAACGATCTGGTGGCGCGTACGCACTCGCTCGGCCATGTGGTGCTCGACGAGGCGCAGGACCTGTCCCCCATGCAGTACCGGGCGGTGGGCCGGCGCTGCACGACCGGTTCGGCGACGGTCCTCGGCGACCTCGCGCAGGGCACGACGCCGTGGTCGACGGAGAGCTGGGCGCAGGCGCTGCACCATCTCGGCAAGTCGGACGCGGTGGTGGAGGAGCTGACGGCGGGCTTCCGTGTGCCGCGCGAGGTGATCGCGTACGCCTCCCGGCTGCTGCCGGTGATCTCGCCGGGCCTCGCGGCGGTGGAATCGGTGCGTGAGTCGCCGGGTTCGCTGGAGGTGCGGGAGGCCGCCGGTCCGGCGGAGCTGGACGCGGCGGTGCTGGCGGCGTGCGAGGAGTCGCTGACGCGGGAGGGGTCGATCGGCCTGATCGCGGCCGACGCGCGGATCCCCGCGCTGGCGGAGGCCCTGATGGCGGCGGGGCACGCGTACCTCTCCCCCGGTGAGGAGACGACCGCCGAGTCCCGTCTGACCCTGGTCCCGGCGTCGCTGGCGAAGGGCCTGGAGTACGACTACGTGGTACTGGACGAGCCGGCCGCGGTGGTCGACGGCGAACCGGACGAACGCACGGGCTTGCGCCGGTTGTACGTGGCGCTGACGCGTGCGGTGTCGGGATTGACGGTGGTCCACGCGACGCCCCTGCCGGACGAACTGGCACCGCGAGCCGAATCCAGCCCCTCCGTCGTTTGAGGAGCGGGGGTCCGGGGGCGGAGCCCCCGGTTACGGGAAGGGGCGGGCAGGGGAACAGGCCCGCCGCAGGCGACCCGCCCCACCCCGCCCCGTATCCCCACCCCCGCCCCGCTACGCGTCAAGCACCGCCCGCCACTCCCGCACCGCCGCCGCGTCCACCGGCCCCGACCACCCGTGCGGGCGCGCCGCGCCGCCGATGTGCACGGCGTCGATGCCCGCGGCCAGCAGCTCCGGCAGGTGCTCCAGGCGCAGGCCGCCGCCCACCAGGATCTGCGGCTCGTACCCGGGCTCGCCGGAGCGCGCCGCCTCGACCAGCAGTGTCGGGATGCCGTCGTCGACGCCCTTGGACGAGCCGGCGGTGAGGTAGGTGTCCAGGCCGGGCAGGTCCGCCAGCTGCTTGCGCAGGGCGTCCCGGTCGGCGGCCCGGTCGATCGCGCGGTGGAAGGTCCAGCGGCAGCCGTCCAGCTCGGCGACGAGCCGTTCGACGGCGACCAGGTCCGGGCGGCCCTGCGCGTCGAGGAAGCCGAGGACGAACTCCTCGGCGCCCTCCGCGCGCAGCTCACGCGCCTTGGCCACGAGCACCTCGATGTCGCCGGCCGCGAAGCCGTCCGCCACCCTGAGCATCACCCGCAGCGGAATGTCCACCGCCGCCCGGATCTCCGCGAAGGTCGCACAGGACGGGGTCAGGCCGTCCGCCGCCATGTCGGTGACCAGCTCAAGCCGGTCCGCACCACCCGCCTGGGCAGCGACCGCGTCCTCCGCGTCGAGAGCGATCACCTCCAGGACTGCACGGTTGCTCATGGGATCCCAATCCTCCAGGAAACATCGACAGGGAACATCGACAGGAAACGTCAATAGGTCTAGTCCAATGGCCAGCCTACGGGTCAGTACACCGAGGATGCAGCCTCAATGCCAGGCGAAGATACGTGAGGTCAGACGCACATCGGGTGATCGAACGCTCATGTTCCGGGCCCGCGCGGCATATCCGCCCTTGCGTTTCATAGGGGAGGGGGGTATACCTGAATCAGCAATGCATACCCCCCAGGGGTATCAACGTCTCCGCCAGGGAGGACATCGTGTCCGCGCACACCGCCACAACCGGCACCGGCAACGCCACCGGCACCGCCGCAGAGGTCGAGCTCGCGATCGGCGGCATGACCTGCGCCTCCTGCGCGGCCCGCATCGAGAAGAAGCTCAACCGGATGGACGGCGTCGAGGCCACCGTCAATTACGCCACCGAGAAGGCCAAGGTCAGCTACCGGGGCGAGGACGTCTCCGTGCAGGACCTGATCGCCACCGTCGAGAAGACCGGCTACACCGCGCACGAGCCCGCTCCCCCGGTACGCACCGGGGACGACACCCCCGAGGCCGCGGACGCCGATGAGCTGCGGCCCCTGCGCCGGCGGCTGCTGACCGCCGTCGCGCTCGCCGTGCCGGTGATCGCGATGTCGATGGTCCCGGCGCTCCAGTTCGACTACTGGCAGTGGCTCTCGCTGACGCTGACGGCCCCGGTCGTCACGTACGCCGCCTGGCCCTTCCACCGCGCCGCCTGGACCAACGCCCGGCACGGCGCGGCCACGATGGACACGCTGATCTCGGTCGGCACCTCGGCCGCGTTCCTGTGGTCGCTGTGGGCGCTGTTCTTCGGCACGGCGGGCATGGTCGGCATGACGCACCCGTTCGAGCTGACCATCGGGCGGAGCGACGGCGCCGGGAACATCTACCTGGAGGCGGCCGCCGGAGTCACCGCCTTCATCCTGGCCGGGCGGTACTTCGAGGCCCGCTCCAAGCGGAAGGCGGGCGCGGCCCTCAAGGCGCTCCTCGAACTCGGCGCCAAGGAGGTGACCGTGTTGCGCGGCGGCCGTGAGGTGACCGTGCCGACCGCCGAACTCCAGGTCGGGGACCGGTTCCTGGTCCGCCCCGGCGAGAAGATCGCCACCGACGGCACCGTCGTCGAGGGTGCCTCGGCCGTGGACGCCTCGATGCTCACCGGTGAGTCCGTGCCCGTGGAGGTCGGCGTCGGCGACTCCGTCACCGGGGCCACGCTCAACGCGGGCGGCCGGCTCGTCGTCGAGGCCACCCGGATCGGCGCCGACACCCAGCTGGCCCGGATGGCGAAGCTCGTCGAGGACGCGCAGAACGGCAAGGCGGCGGCCCAGCGCCTCGCGGACCGGATCTCCGCCGTCTTCGTGCCCGTCGTCATCGCCCTGGCACTCGGCACGCTCGGCTTCTGGCTCGGCAACGGCGCGGGTCTGACCGCCGCGTTCACCGCCGCCGTGGCCGTACTGATCATCGCCTGCCCCTGCGCCCTGGGCCTCGCCACCCCCACCGCCCTCATGGTCGGCACCGGACGCGGCGCCCAGCTCGGCATCCTCATCAAGGGCCCCGAAGTCCTGGAGACCACCCGCCGCGTCGACACGATCGTCCTCGACAAGACCGGCACCGTCACCACCGGCCGCATGACCCTCCTCGACGTCCACACCACCGAAGACACCGACGAAACCGACGTACTCCGCCTCGCCGGCGCCCTGGAACACTCCTCCGAACACCCCATCGCCCAGGCCGTCGCCACCGGAGCCGCCGAACGCACCACCACCCCCCTCCCCACCCCCGAGGACTTCGCCAACCTCCCCGGCCTCGGCGTCCAGGGCGTCGTCGAGGGCCACGCCGTCCTCGTCGGCCGCGAGCAGCTGCTCGCCGAATGGGAGATCCACCTCCCGGTGGAGCTGGCCCGGCGCAAGGCCGAGGCGGAGGCCGCGGGCCGGACGGCCATCGCGGTCGCCTGGGACGGCGAGGCACGCGCCGTGCTCGAAGTCGCCGACGCGGTCAAGGACACCAGCGCGGAGGCCATCGAGCGGCTGCGGGCCCTGGGCCTCACCCCGATCCTGCTGACCGGCGACAACCGGGCGGTGGCCGAGGCGGTCGCGGCCGAGGTCGGGATCGAGAAGGTGTACGCGGAGGTCATGCCGGAGGACAAGGTCGATGTCGTCAAGCGCCTCCAGGCCGAGGGCCGCTCGGTCGCCATGGTCGGCGACGGGGTCAACGACGCCGCCGCCCTCGCCCAGGCCGATCTGGGCCTGGCGATGGGCACCGGCACGGACGCCGCGATCGAGGCCGGCGATCTGACGCTGGTACGCGGGGACCTGCGGGCCGCGGCGGACGCGATCCGGCTGTCGCGCAAGACTCTCGGCACCATCCGCACGAACCTGTTCTGGGCCTTCGCCTACAACGTGGCCGCTCTGCCGCTCGCCGCGGCCGGGCTGCTCAACCCGATGATCGCGGGCGCCGCGATGGCGTTCTCCTCGGTCTTCGTGGTCGGCAACTCGCTGCGGCTGCGGGGGTTCAGGGCGGCGTAGGACCTGTTCTCAGCCCGCCCGCACGAACCGCACCCGGGTCCCCGGCACCGCCTGTGCCGCGCCCGCGAGTGCGGTTTCGTGCACGACACCGACGACCGGGTAACCCCCGGTCGTCGGATGGTCGTTGAGGAACACCACCGGGCGCCCGTCCGGCGGCACCTGGATCGCGCCGAGCACCATCCCCTCGCTGGGCAGCTCGCCCTCGCGGGCGCGCGCCAGGGCCGGACCCTGGGTGCGCAGGCCGATGCGGTTGCTGTTCGGCGAGACGCGGTACGCGGCACTGGTGAGCGTACGCAGCGCCTCGTCGGTGAACCAGGCGTGGCGGGGGCCGAGGCGCAGCGGTAGCACCAGTTCGGCGGGCACGCCCGGCCAGGGCACGGCGTCGGTGCCCGGGGGCCTCGACGGGGCCTGGCCCAGGGGCAGTACGTCCCCGTCGCGCAGGGGTGCCGGGCCGAGCCCGGAGAGCAGGTCGGCCGATCTGCTGCCCAGCACCGGTTCCGGCAGCAGGCCGCCGCCGAAGGCCAGATAGCTGCGCAGGCCCCGGACCGCGGGGCCCGCGTCGAGCACCGCGCCCGCCGGTACGCGCACCGGGGTTCCCCAGGCCACCGGCCTGCCGTCGACGGTGACCCGGCAGGGCGCCCCGCCGACGACGGCGAGCACGGGCCGGTCCGGGCGGACCGCGCAGCCGGTGACGGTCGTCTCCAGCACCGCGGCGTCCGTCCCGTTCCCGGCCAGCCGGTTGGCGAGGCGGCGGGCGGGGGCGTCCAGGGCGCCGGCGCGCGGCACCCCGAGATGCGCCCAGCCGACGCGGCCCGCGTCCTGAACGGTGGTCAGGGCGCCGGCCCGGACCACTTCGACGGCACCGGCCCGGACCGACTCGACGGCACCGGTCACGCCCGCACCTCCGCCGCGACGAAGCGCACCCGCGCCCCGGGGCTCAGCAGCGCGGCCGGTTCACGGACCGGGTTCCACAGCTCGCCCGGGTCGGGCATCCGCCCGATGAGCTGCCAGCCGCCGGGCGACGGACGCGGGTACACCCCGGTGTACGCCCCCGCGAGTGCCAGCGCACCGGCCGGGACCCGGGTGCGCGGGGTCGCGCGGCGCGGCAGGTGCAGACGCTCGGGGAGCCCGGTGAGGTAGCCGAAGCCGGGGGCGAACCCGCAGAAGGCCACCCGGAATTCGGTCCCGGCGTGGATGCGGGGCACTTCGGCGACGGCGACGCCCCAGGCCGCCGCGACGTCCGCGAGGTCCGGGCCGTCGTAGACGACGGGGATCTCGACGGCTTCCCCGGTGTCGCGGCGCAGCGGCGGTATCGGCCAGGAGGCGAGTTCCCGGGCGAACCGCGCGCGGCCGTCCGGGGTGCGGTCCGCGATGCCGTCGAGGAGGACGGTCCGGGCACCGGGCACGATCTCGCGTACGACGGGCAGTTCACCGAGCGCGCGGCGGCGCAGCAGCTCGGCGTGGAAGGCCTCGGCCTGTTCACCGGAGGCCAGCTCGACGAGCAGCGCCCCGGGGCCGGCGGGGAGCACCTCGATACCCCCGCCCGTGCGAACCCCCGTACTCATGCGAACGCCCGCACGGTCACGCCCGCCGCCTCCAGCGCGGACCTGACCCTGCGCGCCAGCGCCGCCGCGCCCGGGGTGTCGCCGTGCACGCACAGCGAGCGCGCCGCGACGGGTATCCGGCTGCCGTCCGCCCCGGTGACGCCCCCGTCCACCGCCATCCCGACACTGCGGCGTACGACCTCGTCCTCGTCGTGCACCACCGCGCCGGGCTCGCCGCGCGGGACCAGCGTGCCCCGGGGCGTGTACGCGCGGTCGGCGAAGGCCTCCTCGACGGCGGTGAGGCCCGCGGCCCCGGCGTGGGCGAGCAGGCGCGAGCCCGGGAGCCCGAGGACCGCCAGGTCCCCGCCGGCCAGCCGGACGCCCTCGACCACGGCGGCGGCCTGGTCGTCGTCCCAGACGGCACGGTTGTAGAGGGCGCCGTGCGGTTTGACGTACGAGACCGTGGACCCGGCCGCCTCGGCGAACACCCGCAGGGCGCCGATCTGGTAGGCGACCTCGGCGGTCAGCTCGGCGGGCGGGACGTCCATCGAGCGACGCCCGAAGCCGGCCAGATCGCGGTACGCGACCTGGGCACCGATCCGTACCCCTCTGGCGGCGGCGGTGTCGCAGACCCGCCGCATCACGGAGGCGTCGCCCGCGTGGAATCCGCAGGCCACATTGGCGCTGGTGACACAGTCGAGCAGCGCGTCGTCATCGGTGAGGGTCCAGTGCCCGAACCCTTCGCCGAGATCGGCGTTGAGATCCATCGGGGCTGTCCGGCTCGCCGGGTTCGTCAGATCCATCACGGGCGCACGCTAGCGATCGTTCAACAATCTGACAAGACCCGGCTTGGGGAGTGAGACGCCGTACGGTTCACTGAAGCGACAGACAGCAGCACGAACAGGCACAGCGCAACAGGCACCGGCGCGAACAGGCAGGGGACGGGGCATGGCGGGGACCGCGGGCGGCCGGACTTCTCCGGACCTCTCCGAACTGGCGGCGGACAGCGCCTCGCCGACCCGCTCCGGCACCGCCGAGCGGGTCGCCGCCATCCTGCGCGACCGCATCACCGAAGGCTACTTCCCACCGGGCAGCCGGCTCTCCGAGGAGAGCATCAGCGGCGCCCTCGCCGTGTCCAGGAACACCCTGCGCGAGGCCTTCCGCCTGCTGTCGCACGAGCGCCTCCTGGAACACCGGCTCAACAAGGGCGTCTTCGTCCGCGTCCTCGCCGTCGACGACCTGGTGGACATCTACCGGGTCCGGCTGCTCGTCGAGTGCGCGGCCCTGCGCACGCTGGGCGAACCGCCGTACGACCTGACGGCCGTCGAGGCCGCCGTGTCGACGGGCGAGCGGGCGGCGCTGGCGGACGACTGGGCGGTCTGCTCGACCGCCAACATCCGCTTCCACCAGGCCCTGACCGGCCTCGCGAACAGCCTCCGCACCGACGAGCTGATGCGCAACGTCCTCGCCGAACTGCGGCTGGCCTTCCATGTGATGGCCGACCCGCGCCGCTTCCACGAGCCCTACCTCACCCGGAACAGGGAGATTGCGGACCGGCTGGCGCAGGGCGACGCGGCGGGCGCGGAGCGGATGCTGGCCTTCTACCTGGAGGATTCGCGGCGCCAGCTGACGGAGGCGTACGCGGAACGTCTCACCGCCCGATAGCCGGCGGCATCACACCACACTCTGTGGGTTTGTTGAACAATCGCTTAATGTCTCGCAAAACACCCCGTCCGATCAGGACCTCGCGGGTCTGAGCCTGCACGTCCATGCGCGGAAGAAGGCCGACGCGTGATCGTTCTCCTCGGCGTGCTCGTGGTGGTCCTCGGATTCGCCACCCGCCGCAATCCCCTCCTCGTGGTGGGTGCCGCACTGGCCCTGGACACCCCGCCCGGTCGCTGACCGGTCCGGCCGTGGAGGTACCCCCCGTCGCGAGAACGTGACACTCACGCCCGATGTGTCACGTTCACCATCACCCCCACCGGAACGGTGTCGGACGGGAGGCGCCCCGAGTTGCCGGAAGCCGGCCGGTCCCGGGCTATAGGGTCATCGCATGAGCGACAGTTCGCGTGCGGGCGGTGCCCACGGGGCCGACGGCGCCGATGACTCCCTCCGCGAGCGCTGGCGGGAGGCGCTCGTCCGCGCCCGGGGCGGGGCTCCCGGGCCCGATCCGGCGCCGTACGCCGCCAACCTGCTGGCGCGCTGGGCCGAGCCGCAGCGGCGGTACCACACCATCGCGCACCTGGTCGCGGTGCTCGATCACATCGACACGCTCGCCGGGTACGCGGCCGACCCGGACGCGGTACGCCTCGCCGCCTGGTTCCACGACGCGGTGTACCGGCCCGACCGGTCCGAGAACGAGGAGCGCAGCGCGGCACTCGCCGAGCGCGCCCTCCCGGAGGCCGGGGTGCCGGACGGTGTCACGGCCGAGGTGGCCCGTCTGGTGCGGCTCACCATCACCCACGACCCGGCGGACGGCGACATCGACGGCGAGGTGCTCTGCGACGCGGATCTGGCCGTTCTCGCAACGGCCCCGAGGGAGTACGCGGCGTACGCGGCGCAGGTGCGCGAGGAGTACGGCTTCGTGCCCGACGACGCGTTCCGGGAGGGGCGGGCGACGGTGCTGAGCCAGCTG
Organism: Streptomyces sp. NPDC059832; assembly: GCF_042731715.1. Taxonomy (NCBI): domain Bacteria; kingdom Bacillati; phylum Actinomycetota; class Actinomycetes; order Kitasatosporales; family Streptomycetaceae; genus Streptomyces; species Streptomyces sp. NPDC059832. The sequence continues at coordinate 61,938 of NZ_JBHWIY010000035.1, forward strand.
CTCGGGCTGCCGCGGCTCTTCCGTACGCCGTACGGGGCGGAGCACTGGGAGCCGCGCGCGCGGCAGAACCTGCTGACCGAATTGCAGCTGCTCAGCCACTGACCCGCGGCGGCGGGGGAATGCCGGGGCCGTGATCGCTGTTGGCAGCTGTCATGCCCGACTCTGCCGCTAGCCGCTCTCGCATGCCCCTGGCCGTATACATCCTGGGTCTCTCGGTCTTCGCCCTGGGAACCAGCGAATTCATGCTCTCCGGGCTGTTGCCTCCCATCGCCGACGACATGAACGTGTCGATCCCCCGTGCCGGACTCCTCATATCCGCCTTCGCGATCGGCATGGTGATCGGCGCCCCGCTGCTCGCCGTGGCCACGCTCCGGCTGCCGCGCCGCACCACGCTGATCGCCCTGATCTCCGTCTTCGGCCTCGGCCAGGTCGCGGGCGCGCTGGCCCCGACGTACGAGGTGCTCTTCGCGTCCCGGGTGGTGAGCGCGTTCGCCTGTGCCGGGTTCTGGGCGGTGGGGGCGGCGGTCGCCATCGCGATGGTGCCGGTGAACTCGCGGGCCCGTGCGATGGCCGTGATGATCGGCGGCCTGTCGATCGCCAATGTGCTGGGCGTGCCCCTGGGCGCGTTCCTCGGTGAGAACCTCGGCTGGCGGTCGGCGTTCTGGGCCGTGGGCGCGGCGTCCGCCGTGGCTCTGGTCGGGGTGACGACGCTGATTCCGCGTATTCCGCTGCCGGAGCAGAAGCCGCGGCTCAAGCAGGAGATGAGCATCTACCGGGACCGGCAGGTGTGGCTGTCCATCGTGATCACGGCGCTCGCCGCGGGCGGTGTCTTCTGCGCGTTCAGCTATCTGGCCCCGCTGCTGACGGATGTCGCCGGGCTGGACTCGGGCTGGGTGCCGACGGTGCTCGCGCTCTTCGGGATCGGTGCGCTGGTCGGTACGACGATCGGCGGCCGGGTCGCGGACGCGCATCTCTTCGGGGTGCTGATGACCGGTATCGCGGCCTCGACGGTCTTCCTGGTCGCGCTGGCCCTGTTCGCGTCGAACCAGGTCGCGGCGATCGGGCTCTCGTTCCTGCTGGGCCTGTCGGCGTTCTACACGGCCCCGGCGCTGAACGCCCGGATGTTCAACGTCGCGGGCGCCGCCCCGACGCTGGCCGGCGCGACGACGACGGCCGCGTTCAACCTCGGCAACACGGGCGGCCCCTGGCTGGGCGGCACGGTGATCGACGCCGACTTCGGTTTCGCGGCGACCGCGTGGGCCGGGGCGGCGATGACGGTGCTGGCGCTGGTGGCCGTGGTGTTCTCGCTGCGGCTCCAGCGCAGCCGTGGCTCGTCTTCCCGGCTGGTGACGGGCGCCCCGGCCGCCGCGTCGCGGGACGCGGCGCAGGTGTGCGCGCCCTCGACGACCGCCTGAGCGCGGATCAGCCCGGTGCGGGCCGCCCCTTGGGCCGCCGCAGCCCCGCCTCCGTGATCCGGCGGACGAGCTCCTTCGAGCCGATCTGCCGGGCCCCGGCCCGCACCGCGTCCCCGTACCGTGTTTCCGGTACGTCGTAGTGATCACGCTCGAACGCGCGCGCCGGGCAGCCGATGGACGCCGCGAAGGCGTGCAGTTCCTCGAAGGACACATCGCTGACCAGGTGCGACCAGAGTCGCCCGTGTCCCGGCCACTGCGGCGGGTCGATATAGACGGTCACCGCCGCAGTATCCCGCTCAGCGAACCGACCGGTGCCACGGCCACCGCGGCCTTGGTGCACACCCAGTGCGGGTCCGGGCCCAGTTCGGGTTCGACGTCCAGGGCGTGCGGGTCGCCCGCGTCGCAGACCGGGCAGAGCGGCCATCGCCCGTACCGTTCGAGCAGGGCGTCCTGTACGTCCTGGGCGACGAGCCCGACCACGAACGCGGCGCCGTCGGGCCACTGCTCGACCCACCAGCGGCGGTGCGTCACCGCGTCCTCGACCAGCGAGACGATCCCGGCCTCGGCGACGTCACCCGCGGCAAGATCGGCCATGACCAGCGCGCGGGCCGTGTGCAACGCCTGTTCCAGGGGGTTCATCTCCATGGGCCCATTGTCACCCCGCCCGCGAACCCGCCTCGCGCGCCCGTCGCTCCCGTTTCCGCGCTGTCGGCAGCAGCGATCGAAGAGGCAGGGACCAAAGGGGGGGTTGACGGGCAACCCGGTTGAAAATATCTTTCAAAGGTGACCCATGACCTGAAGGAAAGTTTCAGCGCTGACTCCCCGCCCGCCCCGGCGGCCCTCGCGGCCAAGGTGCGCACGCTCGCGCCGTCCATGACCCGTTCCATGCAGCGTGTCGCCGAGGCCGTCGCCGGTGACCCGGCCGGCTGCGCAGCCCTCACGGTCACCGGTCTCGCCGAGCTCACCGGCACCAGCGAGGCGACCGTGGTCCGCACGGCCCGCCTCCTCGGCTACCCCGGCTACCGCGATCTGCGTCTGGCCCTCGCCGGGCTCGCCGCGCACCAGCAGTCCGGCCGGGCTCCCTCCGTCACCGCCGACATAGCGGTCGACGACCCGATCGCCGACGTGGTCGCCAAGCTGGCCTACGACGAGCAGCAGACCCTCGCCGACACGGCCGCGGGGCTCGACACCGTCCAGCTCGGTGCCGCCGTGGCCGCCGCCGCCACCGCCCGGCGGATCGACATCTACGGCGTGGGCGCCTCCTCCCTCGTCGGCCAGGACCTCGCGCAGAAGCTGGCCCGGATCGGCCTGATCGCGCACTCCCACACGGACCCGCACCTCGCGGTGACCAACGCCGTGCAGCTCCGCTCCGGCGATGTGGCCATCGCGATCACGCACTCCGGCTCCACGGTCGACGTCATCGAGCCGCTGCGGGTCGCCTTCGACCGCGGCGCGACGACGATCGCGATCACCGGACGCCCCGACGGCCCCGTCACGCAGTACGCCGACCACGTACTGACCACGTCCACCGCCCGGGAGAGCGAGCTGCGGCCCGCCGCCATGTCGAGCCGCACGAGCCAACTGCTCGTCGTGGACTGCCTGTTCATAGGCGTCGCACAGCGCACGTACGAGACGGCCGCACCGGCCCTCGCCGCCTCCTACGAGGCGCTGGCCCACCGCCACACCCCACGCCCGCGCTGACCGGCCCGCCCCGCCGGACCGGAGCACCCGCACCCGCACCCGCACCCGCACCCGCTGAACCGTACGAGACCGAGAAAGCAGAGCCGCCCTCCATGACCTCCACCACCGACGCCGACCCCACCGCCGCCGACGGATACGGCGAGCTGCGCGCCCAGCTCGCGACACTCACCACCGAGGCGTTCCGTCCCGAGCTCGCCGAGATCGACCGGCTCGGCACGCTTGAGATCGCCCGCATCATGAACGGCGAGGACCAGTCCGTCCCGGCCGCCGTCGGCGCCCGGCTGCCCGAGATAGCCGCCGCCATCGACGGCACCGCGGAACGCATGGCCCGCGGCGGCCGGCTGATCTACGCGGGCGCGGGCACCGCCGGCCGGCTCGGCGTGCTCGACGCCAGCGAGTGCCCGCCCACCTTCAACACCGACCCCTCCGAGGTCATCGGCCTGATCGCGGGCGGCCCGTCCGCCATGATCAAGGCCGTCGAAGGCGCCGAGGACAGCAAGGAGCTGGCCGCCGCGGACCTCGACGCCCTGGACCTCACCGCCGACGACACCGTGGTCGGCATCTCCGCCTCCGGCCGCACGCCGTACGCGATCGGCGCCGTCGAGCACGCCCGCAGGAAGGGCGCGCTGACCATCGGGCTGTCCTGCAACGCGGACTCCGCGCTGGGCGCCGCGGCGGAGCACGGCATCGAGGTCGTCGTCGGCCCGGAGCTGCTCACCGGCTCCACCCGGCTCAAGGCGGGCACGGCCCAGAAGCTCGTCCTCAACATGCTCTCGACGATCACGATGATCCGGCTCGGCAAGACGTACGGGAATCTGATGGTCGACGTCCGCGCCTCCAACGAGAAGCTGCGCGCCCGCTCGCGCCGGATCGTCTCGCTCGCCACCGGGGCGTCCGACGAGGAGATCGAGGCCGCCCTCGCCGCGACCGACGGCGAGGTGAAGAACGCCATCCTCACCATCCTCGGCCAGGTCGACGGCCCCACCGCCGCCACCCTGCTGGCCGCGTCCGACGGCCATCTGCGCGCCGCCCTCGCCGCCGCCCCCCGCACCACCTGACCCACCGGCTCCACCCCCGCACCCCCGCACAGCAAGGCCCACGCACCATGGCAACAGAAGACAAGAACCGCGCCACCGCCGCCGCGATCCTTCCGCTCGTCGGTGGCGCCGCGAACGTCAGCTCCATCGCCCACTGCATGACCCGGCTCCGGCTGGGCCTGCACGACCGTTCGCTCGTCGACGACGAGGCCCTGAAGGCGGTCCCCGCCGTCATGGGTGTGGTCGAGGACGACACGTACCAGATCGTCCTCGGCCCCGGCACCGTCGCCCGGGTCACGCCGGAGTTCGAGCAGCTGGTCGAGGAGGGCAGGACGGCGGACCCCGCACCGGGCGAAGCCGCACCTCCCGCCCCGGCCTCCGACTCCGCCTCCGCGGACGAGCTCGCCGCTCAGGGCGCCGCGATGAAGGTGGCGCGGAAGACGAAGAACGCCACCCCGTTCAAGCTGTTCCTGCGCAGGATCGCGAACATCTTCGTCCCGCTGATCCCGGCACTCATCGGCTGCGGCATCATCGCCGGCCTCAACGGCCTGCTGGTGAACCTGGGCTGGCTGACCTCGGTCACCCCCGCCCTGGCCGCGATGGCGTCCGGCTTCATGGCGCTGATCGCCGTGTTCGTCGGCTACAACACGGCGAAGGAATTCGGCGGTACGCCGATCCTGGGCGGTGCGGTCGCCGCGATCATCGTCTTCCCGGGCGTCGCGAACATCGAGGCGTTCGGCCAGAAGCTCTCCCCCGGGCAGGGCGGTGTGCTGGGCGCGCTCGGCGCGGCGGTGCTCGCGGTGTACGTGGAGAAGTGGTGCCGGCGCTGGGTGCCCGAGGCGCTGGACGTACTGGTCACCCCGACCCTCACGGTCCTGGTCTCCGGCCTGGTGACGATCTTCGGCCTGATGTACGTGGCCGGTGAGATCTCCACCGCCATCGGTACGTTCGCCGACTGGCTGCTCTCCAACGGCGGCGCGGGCGCGGGCTTCGTGCTCGGCGGCCTCTTCCTGCCCCTGGTGATGCTGGGCCTGCACCAGGCGCTCATCCCGATCCACACCACCCTGATCGAGCAGCAGGGCTACACCGTGCTGCTCCCGATCCTCGCGATGGCGGGCGCCGGCCAGGTCGGCGCGGCCGCCGCGGTCTACTTCCGCCTCCCGCGCAACGAGTCGATCCGCCGCACCATCAAGTCCGCCCTCCCGGCCGGTCTGCTGGGCGTCGGCGAGCCCCTGATCTACGGTGTCAGCCTCCCGCTCGGCCGCCCGTTCATCACGGCGTGCGTGGGCGGTGCGTTCGGCGGCGGCTTCATCGGCCTGTTCAACCAGCTCGGCGACAAGGTCGGCTCCACGGCCATCGGTCCGTCCGGCTGGGCCCTGTTCCCCCTCCTCGACGGCAACCACGGCCTGGGCACCACGGCCGCGATCTACGCGGGCGGCCTGCTGGTCGGCTACTTCGCCGGGTTCCTCGCGACGTACTTCTTCGGCTTCAGCAAGGACCTGCTGGCGGAGTTCAACGTCTCGCAGGAACTGGCCGAATCCACGGTCGCGGCAACGGGCGGCCCGACGTCCCCGACGACGACCGGCCCCGACACTCCGACAAAGGAACCGGCCGGGGTCTGACCCCGGGCACACGGACATGCATGAGGGCGGCACCCGACACCGGGTGCCGCCCTCGTCCATGTCCGCTCAGACCGGGAACTCATCCGTGAGGAGCGTCGTACCGAACGGCTCCGGCAGGACCAGCGGCTTGCCGAACGGCACCGGATCGGAGTGCTTGTACGTCCCGTCCTCGTTGGGCTCCGTGAACAGGGTGGCCATCGCCCCACGTGTGTCGAACCGGTCGATCAGCAGATACATCGGCACGCCCGCGCGGGCATAGGCGCGGTACTTCTTCGTCCGGTCGTCCCGGGCGTTGCCCTTCGAGGTGACTTCGACGATGAGCTGTGCTTCCGCCGCGTCCATCGGGTCGCTGGTCTCCGGATCGGCGGCCGTGATCAGTTCGCGCTCCATGATGACCAGATCGGGGACGTAGAGCCTGTCGAGGGGCGCAACGTGGATGCCCAGGGTCTGGTAGATGCCCAGCCCTTCGGGGAGCACCCGATATAGGCGATGCTGCACCATTTCAGCGATGCCGTTGTGATGCGCATGAGGCGGAGGCAGCAAGACGATCCGCTCTTCGTCGATCTCGGCACGCCACCCCTCGGGCACGTCCAGTTCACGCCATGTCCGCAGCAGGTAGTCCCACGGGCGGCCCTCAGAGGTCCGGTCGTTCCCGACCATCGCGGCAGTCATCGCGAGTCCCTTCTCCTGTGGCCTGTCAAAGGAGCGTAGATCGACGGTTCCGCGGCAGTTTCGCCGTTTCTCCTCGGCGTCCCACGATCGTGTGACGCATGCAGTGACCGGCCGCGTAATACTGGCCCGGTGACCGCAGCACGCATTCTTGTCGTCGAGGACGACCACGGCCTGCGCGACGTCCTGGCCCGTGGCCTGCGCGACGAGGACTTCGACGTCGTGACCGCCGCCGACGGCGCCACCGCCCTGAAGGCGGTCGACGCGTCGGTGCACGCGGTCGTGCTCGATGTGGGGCTGCCGGACTCGGACGGGCGGGATGTGTGCCAGGCGATGCGCGGTGCGGGGTTCACCGTTCCGGTGATCTTCCTGACGGCCCACGGCAATCTCACCGACCGGCTCTCCGGCTTCGCCTCCGGCGGCGACGACTACCTGGTCAAGCCGTTCCACCTCAGCGAGCTCGCGGCCCGCGTCCGCGCCGTCCTGAACCGGGCCGGGCACCGCGGCAGCACCCTCGCCGACAGTGCGGGCGCGATGCGGCTGGACCCGATACGGCACGAGCTGACGGTGCACGGCCACCCCGTGGCCCTGACCCCGACCGAGTTCCGCCTGCTGGCATGCCTGATGGCGGACCCCGGGTCCGTGGTGCGTCGCCGGACGCTGCTGCGGGCGGGATGGCCGGAAGGGGCGCAGGTCAGCGACAACACCCTGGACCAGTACCTGGCCCGCCTGCGCCGCAAGCTCCGCGAGTCGGACAGCCCCCGGGGCATCGGCACGGTGCGGGGCGTCGGCTACCGCTTCGGCTGAGCCCCCATGAACCGCCACCTCACCCCCCGGACCCTCCGCGGTCGCCTCGCCCTGATGGCCCTCGCCACCGGCGCGCTCTGGATCGGCGTCCTGACCACCGTCTTCAACCTCGCCCTCGACAAGCGGCTGCACGGCCAGGCCGACGACGTCCTGCGCACCCGGGCCGAGGCCGTCGCGGCGACCGTGGACGTACGCCCGGACGGCCGGCTCGTCGTCCGGGAACCGGCCGAGGACCGGGCCCTGGACGCCGGAGTCTGGATCTTCCAGGGCGGCACGGTCATCGAGAAACCCCCCACCGCACCCGCCGGCCTGGAGGCGCAGGCGGCCCGGCTCGCCGGCCGGCGCGAGACCTTCGCCGACACCAAGGGCCCCGGCTCGTGGCGGCTGTACGCCTTCCCCGTCGACACCCCCGCCCGGGAGGGACACCCGCCCGTCCGGGCCGGTACCGTCGTCAGCTCGGTGAGCCTCGACCCCTACCGCAGCACGGCGGACACCGCCCTGATCGGTTCGATCGCCCTGGCCGTGCTCCTGCTCGCCACCATCTATCTCCTGACCCGCCTCGTCGTACGGCGGGCCCTGCGCCCCGTGACCGCGATGAGCGAGCAGGCCACCCGGTGGAGTGCCGCGGGCGCCCCGGAACGGTTCGGCGCCGAGGGCAGGCCCGCCGAACTCGCCACGTTCGCCACCAGCCTGGACGCGCTGCTGGACCGGCTGGCCGCGGTCCTGCGCCACGAGCAGCAGCAGGCCGCCGAGCTGTCCCACGAACTGCGCACCCCGCTCGCCAGGATCACCGCCGAAACCGAGTGGCTCACCGGACGGCCGCGCACCGCCGAACAGCAGGAGACCTCCCTGGCGGCCATCGCGGGCGCCGCAGCGACCATGCAGCAGATCTGCGACTCGCTGCTCTCGGAGGTCCGTACCCGCAACACGCGCACCCCCGGCCGCTCCCGCTTCCCCGACATCGCGCACCGCCTGGCACAGCGCCACGCGGCCCAGTTCCCCGACGCCCCACCCGTGACCGTCACGGCGGACGGCACGCAGGACGTGACCATCGGCGTCTCGGAGGACGTCGCCGAACGCATCCTCACACCGCTCCTGGACAACGCCCGCCGCTACGCGACCCGGTCGGTCACCCTCACCTGCGCGCCGGGCGCGGGCGAGATCACGCTGTACGTGTCCGACGACGGCCCCGGCGTCCCGCCGGACTTCGTCGCCTCGCTCTTCGAACCCGGCCGCCGTGCCCACCCCGAGGACGGGCACGACGGCGCGGGACTCGGTCTGGCCCTGGCCCGCCGACTGGCCAGGGCCGCGGGCGGCGACATCACGCTGGACGCCACCGCCCCCGGCGCACGCTTCGTGGTCACCCTTCCTACGGGCTGACCTACAGCCCGCCGGCCGCCTCCAGCGGGTCGTCCTCCGCCACATCACGCCGGGTCCGGGTCAGAAAGACGACGAGGCCGAGGATGACGACGAGGAACAGGACGCTGGTGCCGACCGTGCCCAGTCCGAGACCGCCGTCCGCGGTGGGCTGCGACAGGTAGTCCCCCAGCGAGGCCCCGAGCGGCCGGGTCAGGACGTACGCGATCCAGAACGACCACACCGCGTTGAAGTCGAGCGTGCGGTGAGCGAGGGCGACGGCCGCGATCAGCGCCGCGAACACGATCGCGGAGAGCCAGTACCCCAGGTTCAGTTTCTCCGCCGTCAGGTCGCCGGCGGACGTGCCCAGGGCGAACGTGAACAGGATCGCCAGCCAGTAGAAGGCCTCGCGCCGCGTCGTCCGGATCGAGTGGATCGACAGCGTCCGCTCACTCGCGTACCAGGCGAAGAACGTGACGGCGAGCGCCACCGCGAACACCACGGTCGTGGTCTGGAGCGGTACGCCGAGGTTGTCGGTCAGGTTGTCGCTGATCAGCGTGCCGACCACGCTGATCAGGACCACGGACAGCCAGTACAGCCCCGGTACGTAGGACCGCGCCCGGAACTGGAAGACCAGGGTGACGACCAGCAGCGCACCCATCAGGTACGAGGTGTTGGTCAGCCCCATGCCGAGATTGTCATTGAGCAGATCGGCCGCGGTCTCGCCCACGGTGGTGCACAGCACCTTGATCACCCAGAAGTAGAGGGTCACTTCCGGGACCTTGTTCAGCATCTGCCGCGCCCGCGTGCGCCCGCCGGGCGCGTAGGTGTCCGTCATGTCGGTTGTCATGGGACGGCACGCTGGCAGGGGCTCCCTGAAATTTTCCTGACTGCGCTCCAGCGGCTCCGGGGGCGCGCAGCTGTCGCACCCGCCTACGTCGAGATGACCGACTTCACCCGCAGCACGGTCGTCGTGAAGCCGGTGAACGGGCGCGAGATCCAGCACGCCGGGGACCTGCTGAGCGGCGCGACTCCGCCCTGCGCCGAGGACTGCCTCGACGAGGCCGGCGGCCCCTTCCTGCCCGGCCTCGTCCACTGCCCCTGGACTACGAAAACCCGTACGCGAAGTCCCTGCTCCGTAAACAGCATCGACCGGACCTCATCGACCCGATCGAAGGGCGGCACCCGACCAGGGCGTCGCCCTTCCGTGCGTCCTCCGCCAGGTCACACCCGGCGTCCCGACACCATCACGGCAGCCTCCCCTCCCTGTTGACCTCCCGGACCCGGGCCCGCAGCACCTCCCCCAGTGGAGCCGGACGCACCGACTCCGGCGGACATTCCCACTCCGCCCCACCACCCGGTGCCCGCAGTTGTACGTACGGTCCGACGTTCCCCATCACGCGCCCCACCCGCCCGTCCCGGGTGTCCACCGCGAACGACCCCGGCTGCGGCTCGCCCGGCTCAAGGCCCTCACCCGTCATGACCGGCCTGCCTCTGCGCCTCCAGCACCACGCTCAGCCGCAACGCCGTGTCGAGGTTGCACCGGCCGAGGTCGACCAGCGGCGCCGGGTCGCTCCCCGCACTCGACACCGGGTCGATCCGCAACGACGGCAACGTGATCCCGACCCCCGAGAAACCCTCCTTCAGCCGCGCCACCGCATCCTCCGCTGCCCGCACTCTGCCCTCCGCCACCCTGCGCCGTTCCTTGATCGTCATGGCCCATCCCTTTCCACGCTGAGTAATGACAATGCATACCCAGCGTGTCCAACGCGCCGCTAACCTGGAAGAGGCGCAGAACCAACAACCGCACATGTGTCACAGGGAGTTGTCATGCCGCGTCCCAAGAAACCCGATCCCGCCTCCTCGCCACGCGTCCTGCTCGGTGCCGGACTCCGCCACCGGAGGGAGTGCACCGGCCTCTCGCAGGAGGAGTCGGGGCTCCCGCCGTTCGTGAGCGGTTCCTTCATCGGACACCTGGAGTCCGGTACGCGCCCCTGCCGATCCCCGGCCTGTTGCAGACGGAGGCGTGTTCCGGGCCGCCGCCCGGACGTCGTTCGTCGCGGACCTCAAGAACGCCCGGCCTCCGCCTCCGCGCCCGCTCGCCGGGCCGTGGCAGCGATGCCCTGGAGCGCCGCGATGTGCAGGGCCAGGGCTTGCCGCCCGGCAGGGGTGAGCGAGAGCCAGGTTCGGGGGCGCTTGCCGACGTAACCCTTGCGGATGGCGAGGTATCCGATCCCCTCCAGGGCAGAGGCGATCTTGCTGAGCATCGAGTCGGACACCTGGCAGCTACTGCGCACGGTGGCGAACTCGGCCTCGTCGCAGGCCGAGAGGAAGGCGACGACCGCCAGTCGGGTGGGGTGGTTGATCGCCGCGTCGATCGCGGGCTCGCCCTGCGCGGAGGCGGCAGTCATCTCGCCGCCTGGAGCTTCTGCTTGATCGTCGCGTTCCGTGCGACGAACACCACCCAGGCGCCGAGCCCCAGGACGGCGGACATCGCGATCCTGCCGACCGCATTGTCGGCCCCGAACTGCCGGCACAGTCCGTACGTCGCACCCCCCGCGACGAGAAGGATCAGGAGGGGAGTTCCGGCCCGGCGCAGACGCGCGGACCAGGGCAGCGTCACCATCACTCCCGACCTGCGCCTGGCGACGTTGACGAGCGCCAGCACCACGCCCAGGCCCGCAAAGGCGATCAGCAGGGACAGGAGCACCGCCCAGCCGCCCCGCCCCTGGGCCCAGGCGTCGACGAGGGCGGGAACGATCAGGGCCACGGCCGCCGCGGGGCCGTACCAGGCGGGAGTCAGCCCGGCCGTGAGGCGGGCCCGCTCCCTGGCCGTGTCTATGCCCTGCAGAGCTTCCGCCGCGAGGTCGGCGGACACGTCTGTTCCGCCCGGACGGGCGGGGGTGTTCTCCTGCGGTGCCATCGTGCTCTCCCGGGCCTGCTCATCACTGCCTGAACTGCCTACCCCCTCATCCTGACATCTACTTTCCAGGAAGGAAAGTACTTTCCTTCCTGTGGGAAACGGCCGCTCCAACTACCCCACCGAGCAGGACGTTTGGCGCATACCCCTGGGAATGGGGAAAGAAGGGCGGGAATCGCTCGATTGGGTGGAGGTTTCAGGCCATACATACGGTTTGGGTGAAGAATGGTCTCTTCGAACGCAATCATTCGGCGGTGATCTCAACATTTCGGACGGCACGCCGTCCCAAGTCGCTGCGCACGGCCGGGTTCGGCGCGCTCGCCGTACTGACTCTGCTTCCGGCGATCCCGGCCGCCGCCGCCCCCACGAAGGAGCCGGCGCCCCGGCCGACCGCTCAGGCGCTGCCCCGTGTCGTCACCCCTGCCGAGGCCAGGACCGCCGCGCACCTCGCCTCGTTGCAGGGCAGGCCGGCGAAGCTGAAGGCCTTCTTCAAGGCGCTGCCCAAGGGAGGCGACCTCCACAACCACCTGTCGGGGGCGGTCACCACCGAATACCTGATCAAGCTCGCGGGCGAGAACGGGCTGTGCATCGACGCGACGGACACGGCCGTGGCGCCGCCGTGCGGGCCGGGCACGAGGCCCGCGATCGACGCGCAGCACGACGCCGCGTTCCGGCAGCGGATCGTGCGGGCCTGGTCCATGCAGGACTTCCCGGCCGACCAGTCCGGGCACGACCACTTCTTCGACACGTTCGGCAAGTTCGGGCTGGCCACCGCGTACACCCGCGGCAAGATGCTCGCCAACGTGGCCAACACCGTGGTCGAGCAGAACCAGTTCTACCTGGAGACCCTGGTCACCCCCGCGTCGGACAGCAGCAAGAAGCTCGCCGACAAGGTGGGCTACGACGCCGACCTGGCCGCCCTCCACCGCAAGCTCGTGGCGGGCGGTCAGCTCGACCGGGTGGTGGACGAGGCGGTCCAGGAGGCCGACGACACCGACGTGCAGTTCCGGGCGGCAGCGCACTGCGACACCGCCCGCCCCGCCCCGGGCTGCAGGCTCTCCGTCAGGTGGATCTCCCAGGTGTCCCGGGGCAGTTCCCCGGTGCGGGTGTTCACGCAGATGGCGGTCGGCATGCGGCTGGCGGAGCGCGACCCGAGGTTCGTCGCGGTCAACCTCGTACAGCCCGAGGACGGCGAGAGCGCGCTGGCCAACTACAGCCTCCAGATGCGGATGCTGAAGTACCTGCGCGGCCAGTACCCGGACTCCCACCTCACCCTGCACGCCGGTGAGCTGGCCCCCGGCCTGGTCAAGCCCGAGGACTTGACCTTCCACATCCGCGAAGCCGTACTCGTCGCCGGAGCCGAACGCATCGGCCACGGCGTGGACCTGGTCCACGAGGACGACTGGCGGCAGTTGGCCCGGACGATGGCGCGGCGCAACGTGGCCGTCGAGGTGCCGTTCTCCAGCAACAAGCAGATCCTCGGCATCGCGGGCGACGACCACCCGTTCAACGCCTACCGCCGCTACGGCGTCCCGATCGTGCTGGCCACCGACGACCCGGGCGTCTCCCGTATCGACATCAGCCACGAGTACCAGTACGCGGCCAGGACCTACGGCCTCAGCTACGTCGAGCTGAAGGACCTGGCCCGCGCCTCGCTGGAGTACGCGTTCCGCGACGGCCGCAGCCTGTGGGCCACCGGTTCCGCCCCGTCCGGCTACCGCCCGGTCTCCGCCTGCCAGGGCGACCGTCCGGGCACCGAGCACCCGAGCACGCGCTGCGCCCGCTACCTCGCCGCCAACCCGAAGGCGGCGACCGAGTGGCGTCAGGAGACGGCCTTAGCCGCCTTCGAACACAACAACCGCTGAGACGCGACAACCGCTGAGGCGCGACACCGCTGGGAGCAGGACGACCGCTGAAGCGAGACGCCCGCCGTGCCGGGCCCGGCGCTCAAGTCCCGGGCCCGGCGCTCGGGCCCCGGGCCCGGACGCCGAGGATGTCGCCGAACCCGGCTTCCCGGCCCCGCACACCCCGCTGACCGGTGGCCGCATCGGCTACCACCTGCGTTCCGGCGCCCATGACATCACCCCGTACGGCTGGGGCCGCTACCTGGACTTCGCCGACCGCCACCTGCTCACGCCCCGGGCCGGGCGGACGACGCCGTAGCGCCGAAACGTCGTCTCCCCGGGCGCCCGCCCCTACTGCGGGGCGGACCAGAGATGGCTGAGCGTGCCGAGCACAAGGCGGCAGACCTCGTCCGGCTCGGCGCCGGCCAGGGGTTCCCGCGCGACGACCGTCCGCATCAGGCCGATCCCCAGCAGCCAGGCCATGGCGAGATCCGCACGCAGCGCACCGTCCGGGGCACCGGAGAGCCCGGCCAGCGCGCTCTGGTACTCCTCCCCCAGCTCCCGCAGGGTTCCGGCCGCCTCGTCGCCCCGCCCGACCGACCGCAGATAGACCTCCAGGGAACGGTCCTCCGTTCCCTCCGCGCTACGGGTCAGCATCGAACGCAGGGCGGTCTCGAAAAGCTCCTCGGGCGGCGTCGCCCGCAACTGCTCCAGTCCGCCCAGCGCGACGACCTCCGTCAGCAAACCCCGTTTCGAGCCGAAATACCGGAACAGCAGGGCCTGATTGACCCCGGCGCGCGCCGCGATGCTCCGGACCGTCGCCCCCTCGTAGCCCCGCTCCGCGAACAGGTCGCGGGCCGCCTCCAGCAACCGGCGACGGGTGGCCGCGGCGTCCCTGCGGCGCTCTTCGGACGGCGGGACGGAACCGGGTTCCATGGCGGCATTCCTCTCGGACGGCCCGTCAGGATAACGGCCGTAAAGCGTCGTTGACTGCTCACGAGGACCGCTCCTACCGTTGTAAGCAGCTGCTTACATCCGGGAGGCCGCAGTGACCACAGCAGATGTCGCACCCCTCTCCTACCCCTTCAACACCCCCGACGGGCTCCAGCTCGCCGATGCCTACGAACACGTCCGTGACCGGGCGGGCCTCTTACAGGTCCAGATGCCGTACGGCGAACCGGCCTGGCTCGTCACCCGCTACGCCGACGCCCGGCTGGTCCTCGGCGACCAGCGCTTCAGCCGGGCCGCAGCCGCCTCGCACGACGAGCCCCGGCAATCCGAGGGGCAGCGCAACGGCGGCATCCTCGGCATGGACCCGCCCGACCACACCCGGCTGCGCTCCCTGGTCGCCAAGGCGTTCACCGTCCGCCAGGTCGAGAAGCTGCGCCCCCAGGTCCGGGAACTGACCGCCGGTCTCCTCGACGAGCTGGAAACCGCCGGACCACCCGCCGACCTGGTCGACCTGTTCGCGCTGCCGCTGCCGGTCGCCGTGATCTGCCGCATGCTGGGCGTACCCACCGAGGACCGCCCGCGCTTCCGTGTATGGAGCGACGACGCGCTGTCGACCAGCTCGCTCACCGCCGAGGAGTTCGACGCGAGCCGCGAGGAACTGCGCGCCTACATGGCCGGGTTGATCGACCAGCACCGCCGGTCGCCGCAGGACGACCTGATGACGGCGCTCATCGAGGCCCGCGACGGCGGCGACCGGCTCACGGAGCTCGAACTCATCGATCTGTGCGTGGGCATCCTGGTCGCGGGACACGAGACCACCGCGTCCCAGATCCCCAACTTCGTCCTCACCCTCCTCGACCACCCGGACCAGCTGGCCAGGCTCAGGGCCGAGCCCGAGCTCGTCCCGAACGCGGTGGAGGAGCTGCTCCGCTTCGTGCCCCTGGGGAGCGGCGCCGGCCAACCCCGCTACGCCACCGAGGACATCGAGGTCGGCGGGACCCTCGTCCGCGCGGGCAGCCCGGTCCTGGTCGCCGTCGGCGCCGCCAACCGCGACGCGCTGCGGTTCGCCGCCCCGGGCGTGCTCGACATCGCCCGCGAGGGCAACCAGCACCTCGGATTCGGCCACGGGGTCCACCATTGCCTGGGCGCCCCGCTGGCCCGGCTGGAACTCCAGGAGGCGCTGTCCGCCCTCATCACCCGCTTCCCGGAACTGCGCCTGGCCGGCGACGTGACCTGGAAGTCCGAGATGCTGGTGCGCGGCCCGCGCGTCATGCCGGTGGAGTGGTGACCGCCATGACCTGGAACGTACGCGTCGACCCCCAGCTGTGCCAGGGATCGGGCATGTGCGCCGGAACCGTCCCCGAGGTGTTCGCCCTGGACGGTGAGCACGCCCGCGCACGGGCCGACGGGATCGAGCCGGACGAACGGGTCCTGGACGCCGCCGACATCTGCCCGGCCCTGGCGATCACCGTGCACGACGGAACCACCGTCATCGGCCCCCGCCGCGACTGAGAGACCGCCCCGTTCCCGGAACGGCGGTCCGGGAACGGGGCGGTCACGTGACCGGCCGGAGAGGTTCTAGCCGACCCGCACCAGGACCCACTCGCGCTCGCCCTGGCCGCCCAGCCTCGCCCGGTCCTCCAGCTCGTGGAGCGTGCCCAGGTTCGAGGGGCCCCTGAGGCTCAGGGCGACGCCCTCGCCGTTGGACGGGCCGTTGATCAGCCACTGGTCCGGAGAGGTGTTGCACTCGTTCTCGGTCACGGCGGGCGGGTAGATCCGCAGCGGTGACAGGGCCAGGCACCGGCTTTCGTCGCTCGCCTCGTGGAACTGCACGGAGCCGTTGGGCAGATTGACCACGCGCCAGCCGGAGAGTCGGGCGCATTCGCCGAGTTCCCCGCCGAACGCACCTCCACCGGCGTTCAGGCACTGGCCGTCCTCGGCGTCCCGGATCAGGTAGTAGCCGTTGTCGACGGCCTGGGCGGGGGTGGAGAGCGCCACGACCGCGACGGCGGACGCGGCCAGTGACAGGATGGCTCGGATACGCACGGGACTCCTCGTACGAGTTGAGTGGGGGACTTCGGGCCGTTCGACCCGGCACCCAAGATCACAGGAGCCCGCCGCCTCTCTCCCGTTCTCCGCCTCGCGCCCCCACCTCCCCACCCCGTCAGCAGCGGCGCATTCGGAGTGCATGCGGCGCATTCGGATCACCGCGCACGCCCCCTCCCACCAGGGATGTTCCGCCCGGAGCTCAAGCCGCGAAGTCCGAGCGCTCTTTCCGAGGAATGGGAGGTGGGCCACTTCCCACCCACCCACCCCGAGCGGCGAGTTGACTTTTCGTGACCGACTTGCCACGGATGGTGGCGACGCTCTAGCGTGCCGCATGCAGAGCAGAACAACGTAAAACGCAGAACGGCCCCTGCCGGTGGTGGAACACCAAACAGGGGCCTGACCACTTCGATCGTCAGGAGCGATCTGATGGCTGACAGCCAGCTTAGTGCCGCCCCGTGCGCACCGCACGTATCCCTGCCCACACCCCCGGCCCCGCACCCGATGGCCAATCCGGGTTACGGCAAGCGTTCCGCGCCCTCACAACTCCCCCGCACCGAACGCGATTTCACGCATCTTCCGCCTCGCGAGGCGTCCATCGCCGCGTACCTCGACCGGCTGCCCGAGGGCGCCGACATCTCCGTGAAGACGCTGGCCAAGGTCCTCCCGTACGGGCAGTGCGCGCTGCGGACCGCCCTCAACCGGCTCCAGGACGCCGGGCATCTGCGGCGCGGCAGCGAGTGCGTCGCCAACGACGAGGTGCTGCTCTGGGTGACCCGGACGTTCTTCTCCCGGACCGCCCGGGACGACGAGTGGTGGGCAGCGTTCACCCGGGGCGACGTACCGCCCGACCGGCCCCAACGCCCCACCCGCTCCCGCGCGTTCGCCCTTCTCGCCGCGCTGGGCCGTACCGCACCCACGCTCACGCTGTCGGCGGTGGACTGCGCGGCACTGGAGCCGCAGGTCACCGGCTGGTTCGAGCGCGGCGCCACGGAGGCGGAGCTGCTGCACGCCCTCACCGACGGGCTGCCCGCCCCCGTTCACCACCCGGCGGCCCTCGTCCGCAGGCGGCTCACCGACAAGATGCCACCCAAACGAGTCGCTCCGGCACAACGGCGAACGGTGTTGCGCACCCTCGAATGCAGCGAGTGCCGCTCACCGGGCAGCGCGGAGGCCCTGACCGGCGGCCGGTGCAGGCCATGCCGGGGCGAATCGATCGCCGGGCCCGCCGGACCCGGCGGAGCCGTACCGGCCGACGGCGTGCGCGACCGGATGAACGACGTACGGGCCGGGCTTGCCCGTCGGTCCGTCAGGCCGCGCCCGGTGTCCGAAAGCGGCTCCCACCTGGGGGTGGTTTGATCCGCTTCTCCCAGCCGGTGACTACGTTGCGTGTTCCTCTTGGCGCGCATCGTAATCAACCGTCCCAAAGGGGAACGAACCATGTCCGAACCGTCACACGAGCAGATCGTCTCCGGACTCCGCGACAAGCCGCCCATCGCCCTGGCGCCCGGCCCCCGCCTGGACGCCGAGAGGCCCGGATCCCTTCCGCTGCCGCCCAGCACCGTGTGGGATCTGCCGGGCGGTACCGCCTGGGTCTACTACGGCGAGGGCAACACCGGTCTCGTACGGCCGGTCATCTTCGCCGACGGCTTCAACATGGGACCGAGCGAGCTGGAATTCTCCTGGCAGATCATGGAGTTCGGTGACTACGCGCTCATCAGCGAGCTGCGCCGCCGTGGCCACGACGTCATCCTTCTCGGCTTCCACGAGCGCAGTGCGTCGATTCTGGACAACTCCCGGACCGCGCAGGCCGCGATCACGCAGGCGATCACGGAGCGGCTCGGCGACACACCGCTGGCCGTCGGCGGGTTCAGCATGGGCGGGCTCGTCACCCGGCATGCGCTGGCCAGGATGGAGACCGATCGCATCGACCACCAGACGGGTCTGTACTTCTCGTACGACAGTCCGCACCGGGGCGCCTGGATCCCGATCGGGCTCCAGGCGTTCGCGCACTACATCAAGGATCTCGACAGCCGGTTCTCCGGCCAGATCAACAGCCCGGCCGCCCGCCAGCTGCTGTGGCGGCACATCGCGAAGTGGGACGACACACCGGACCAGAGCAACGAGCGCGCCGCGTTCCTGGCCGAGATGGCGGCCGTCGGCGAATGGCCGCAGCGGCCCCGGCGGATCGGTGTCGCCAACGGCGTGGCCGACGGCACCGGCACCGATGTGCGGGCGGGCGAACTGGCCCTGGAGGGCAAGGGCCTGTCGATCGTGGGGACCAAGCTCTACACCCAGGCGCCGGGCCCCGACGAACTCGTCGCGAAGCTGCGCGTGGTGACGCTGAAGACCAACGAGGTCCGCACGAACGGGCTCCCGTCCATCGACGGCGCACCCGGCGGCTCCCTGGAAGGCTTCGGCATCCTCGCCGACGGGCTCAACGCCCTGAGCCCGTTCCTCGGCTTCAAGACCGACGTACGCATCCGGTCGCACTGCTTCGTGCCGGCGGTCAGCGCGGTCGACATCCGCGATCTGGACACGGACGAGGAGCTGTACGCGGACATCTCCTCGCTCCCGGAGGGCGAGAGCGGGCTGGACGAGTTCAAGCTCGCCTCCCGGAACGAGGGACACACTCTCGTGACGGAGGAACTCAGCACCTGGCTGCTCGACCGCCTTCCGTAGCGCGGGTCGGCGGGCGGAGGCGCCACGGCGTCCGACGCCCCGTCATACCGGGGGGCACGGCGTCCATGCCGAAATGGGGACCGCGGTATCACGCGCTCACGATGCTCCGGCGGGCATCGTGGGTGCGTCCACCGCACACCCACGGAGAACCCATGTGACAGCCGTCCCGCACAAGGACAAGCACAAGCACATCCGCTCGGAGCGCTTCCCGGAGATGGTGTTCGCACGGTGAAGCGGCGAAGCGGTAGAGCCGAGGAGCGGCAGATCCGCATCGATCGGTGCGGAAACTGCGTCGGGCCCCCCGGACCACCGGTCCCAGGGGACCACACAACAAAAACGCCCCAAAAACCCCAACCCCCCCCAACCCAAAACCCCCTCCCCCCCCCCACACCCCCCCCC
>NZ_JBHWIY010000036.1:0-77920 GCF_042731715.1 Streptomyces sp. NPDC059832
GCACAGCGCACTCTCCTACCTGTCCCCGATGGAGTTCGAACAGCAGCACCACAAGACAGCTAAACTCTCACTCGCCGCATGAACCCCGTGTCCACGCTCCGGGGGTCACCTCAATACTGCATGTCGAAGGTGCGCAGTCCGCCGGCCACGATCTCGTTGGCCTGCATACCGGTCTCGTGTTCCAGCTTGACCATCAGCAACGCGTTCCGGTTGTCGAGACGGGCGGCGGCCACCAGAAGGAGGCCAGATGAGCTGGTTCCGTTCTGGCTGTCGCGCAGCGCATGGGCCAGCTCCCCGGAGACTTCCACCAGATCCTGCTCACCGCTGAGGAACGACCGGACAGCGTCGGGCAGGCCGGACTTGAGTTCAGGGTCTTCTACGACCTCGCGGCCCAGGCGGTCCAGAACGTCACGGAGCTTCCCCTGCAGCGCCGTGCGCCCGCCGTCGTCAAGCCTGCAGGCTGTCTCGCTGAGCTTGAGCGGAACGGGATCCTGGTCTTTGGTGCGCTGAGGCACTGCATGGACGATGGCCTGGTCAATGACGAGGTCCCCGAAGTCGGTACGCACTTCCCCACCCACGCATCCCCGCCCGCACCCCCGAGGCCGGACGCTGCTGTCCAGGCGTGGTCCGGGCAGTGGTTGGTCCCTGTCCGTGACACGCGCTGTGCTGTATTGCCTGGCACCCAACCCGGCAGAGGGCGCAAGCCTGCTTGTCCGTGTCACATGCCAAAAACTGTGTTGCTCATCGTAACGGGGCGTGCAGGGGCTACGGCTGGGCTGCCTGTGGCGGTGGCCGAACTGCGACGGTGAGCGGGGCGCGGGGTCTACTCCCTCGCTCAGAGCGCCAGTCGTAGGGACGGCCCTGGCAGGCCGGTCGCTTCAGCCGGGCGCGGTCGCGCAGGACTTCTGCACGATCTGCCCGAACAGGCCCCAGACGGCGCTTCGATGACCGATACTGGCGAGCAGGTCTGGCGTGCCCGCAAGAGGATGCACGCGGCCGGCGAGTACGAGAAAGGCGGCGCGGAAGAGGCTAAATGAATTGGCTTAAGGGCTTTATCAGCATTCTTTTTGTTAGCTACAGCGTGTAGCCCACCCTGCCCAAAAAGCCGAAGAAAAGCTCCTCCGCAAGAACCGCCGAACCAAGCTTTTGAATCACCCCGCGGGACCAACGGACTGGTCCCCAAGGGTGCTAGCAGGCCTGCCGTAAAACACCACCGACCCGCCTCAGCGCGGCGTCGGCCCTCGGCATGCCCTCACACGGCGCACCTGTGCCGCCTCACTCCGTCCCAGTCGCTCTGCAGCGGCTCGTTCAGGCATGAGGCGGCCCAGCCGTCACGTGCTGGAAGGGCATCTACGCGATGAACTCGTCCTCCCCCGGCCCCATCGCCGGCTTCCTGGCCGGACTACCCGCTGTCCTCGCCGGTGCCCTGGGCGGCGCACCCTGGTGGGCCGTCGGCGCGATCGTCATCGCCGCGTACCTCGCCGTCCCCCTCACCAGTCTGGTCCTCGACCACAACCGCCAGCGAAAAGGAAATCTCGTCGATGAGAAATTCGCAGCCACGCTCGATCAGATAGCAGACCCGGAAAAGAGAATCCAAGCCATCATCAACTATCGTCAGGCCGCAGCCTCCACAGCCGTTCCGCAACCACCACCGGAACCGCCACCAGGAGCGCTGCCGCACCCGAGCCCAGACGGCACCAGCCAGTCAGCAGCATCCGCATAGACGACCATGGAGGGGGACCCGGCGGGGCGCGCCGCTCACAGAGCAGCCCGCGGAACGTGTCTCCTTGACTCCGGAAGAGAGCCGCTCGTGGACAGCACCGCCCTTGTTCAGTTGAGCATGCGCTGGTGACGGCCAGGAAGCGACGGGTGCAGCGTGGCTCACACGCGCACGCCTCGTCTTCATCCTCTGACAGCTGGTCGAACGCTGGGTGAACTGGCTTTCTCAGTCGGCGGTGGTGGCGGGCAGGCGTCAGCAGCGGGCGGCGGCGTGCCAGTCTCTGCGGGGTGCGGGTGTCTGACGGCCGGGATGTCGAGGCCGGCATCGCGAATCAGGTTGTCGAAGCGAATAGGGGTGCCGAAACAGCCGGCGAACAGTCCGAGGCGGTCGGTGGTACGCGGGGTACGGCGGCGGAAGGCGAGCGCAGGGGGCGGGCGCGGGGCGGGACGGCGTACATGTGCTGCGGGCCGGGCGGCATGCCGATGTAGATCCGCGAGTCGCGGTCGATGGCCAGGCGGGTGGCGTGCTCGTCGACGCTGGCGATCTGGGTCATGGACAGCAAGGACTGGCCGGTGCCGGTGAACAGCAGGGCGGCCGCTGCGGCGGCGCGCAGCGGATTGGGCAGGTGCGTGGCCAGGACGTGGGCCACGCGCGGGGTGATCGGCACGGTGGTGATTCCGGGCCCGCCCAGTTCGATGAGGTCCTCAGGGACGTCGGCTCCTTCCCGAGCCTGAGCGCCGCGGCCAAGGAGAAGGCCGACAGCCGCAAGTACATCGGCGTCCACTTCGAGCGGAACCAGCCCCGTCTCGCGGCATACGTCTGTGCGACATCACCTGGCCCGGGACAGGGCGAGCCTGTTACGGGCCTGTCCGTGTCACGCGCCAACAATCGTGCCGCTCATCGCAACGGAGCGTGCATAGGCCATGGCGGGGGTACCGGGAGCGGTGGCTGAACTTTAATGGTGCGCCGGGGTCTGTGTCCCTCTACGGCCTGCCCTGCGAAGCCGAGTAGCTGTTGAAGCGGCAGGGGTGCTCAAGACCACACGGGGCTCATCACCGTATCGAGAAGGGCGAGACAGAGCCGGCAGTCGTGAAACCGGGCGCGTGGGTCTCGAGCACCAAATCGAGGCGGACAAGCTCACCCAGGAGTAACTGGACGTGCTACGGAAACTGGGAGTTGGATGGACCTGACGAAAAGGTCACCAGCCGAACCAGAGACTCCTGCTGACTGAGACCACCGGGCCACCACTCCTCCACCAGGCATCCCTTTTGGGGCAATTAAGGACATATGCAGGTGTAGTGTTGATGGCAGTGGAGGTGGGGGGCCAGATACTCACGTCGCGATTCCCCTCGGGTGCGCGTCGCAGGAGGCGCTGTGGCCAAGACAAAGCTCATCAGCCCCTTCCCCCAGCAGTTCACCGACCGGCAGTGGGCCCGCTATATCAAGCAGGGACGCGACATGATCGGGGAAGACTCTTCGATCCAGTTCCGGTTGGGCGATCTGACGCTGAAGATGATCAGGCCCAAGGGACGGGGAGTGAACCAGGGGGTCTTCCGGGTACTGGACCGCTTCGCGGATGAGATCGGAAGCAACGTCAACACTCTGGTGAAGTGTCGGCACGTCGCCATGGCCTGGCCGCCGGACAAGAGGGTCCCGGGTGTCCCGTGGACGGTGCACTCCGCGCTCGACGCTCTGCCCGACCGGTTCGAGATCATCCGCCAGCCACCGGAGGGCAAGGAGCGCTGGACGGAAGACCTCGCCCTCAGCCGGGCAGGGCGCCTTCCCCACCGGCCGCTGACCAAGGAAGAGAAGCTGGACCGGGTCCGGACCCTTATGCGGGAGAACGAGAGCGCCAGCAAAGCGGTCGAGGAGATGATCCGCCGCCCCGACGTCGCGCAGCGGGTGATGTCCAGCCCGTCGAACCAGCGCATCCTGTACCGGGCCCACCATGAACAGCGTCAGCAGGCTGCCGCTGCCAGGTTCGCCGCCGCGCACGAAGTCGAGGCCGATGACGAGGCCGAGGTGGCGGAAGTCCGGCAGGTTCACCGCCGCGAGCCCGCGGTGGACTACCAGCGGGCTTCCAGTGAGGTGCTGGAGCTGATCGGCAGTGGCACGGCGTTCCTGGTCGATCTTCAGCGGATGATCCCAGGCCTGCACGTGGCGGAGTTCACCGAGCGTGAGGTGCAGGCGGTGCTGGACAACCACCGGCGGATCCGGGCGGCGCTCGACTGGTGCGATTCCGCGCTGTCCACCGGAGACAAGAGCATGGACGAGGAACTGGCGCGCATCCTGTCCGAAGGGGATGACCAGGTATGACCCGCACAGCCACCGGCGCCCCGCGGGCGGCCCCGGTCCCCACCCAGCACCTGGCCGAACTCGCCTGGAGACTGTGCGAGGAGAAGGGTGAGGACGTGATGCTCCCCCGTGAGGAGATCACCGGCCGCATCCACGCCACCGACGGGCAGTTCGAACGGGCCAAGGGCTACATCCGCGACCACATCACCATGGAGAAAGGGAAGGCGTTCCTGTCCTACCGCAGCGGCTACATGATCACGATCGACCCCGCGAAAATCTCCGAGTACGCCGCCTTGCGGATGCGCCGCATCAACACCGAACTGCGCCGCCTGCTGTCCGGCGCCATCAACCCTCTCGGCGAGGAAGTGAACAACTACGAGGTCCTGGCCATGTTCCAGGACGAGATCGCCCACATGACCCGCACCTACGACCGGATGAAGAAGGCCACCCTCGCCATGCCCAAGCCAACCCGGCCGGCCAAGCCGAAACGGCGGCGCCGCACCACCGCGGGCACCTGACGCCCGGGAGTGTCCATGACGGGACGTCCCCCCGCACGTCGCCCGGCCAGCGCGCGCACCCTCTACCGCGTGCTGACCGACCTCGGCGCTGCCCCGAAACTGGACCCGCGACAGCGACCGGACGGACCCAAACGCACCGACACCGCCCTGCTTCTCGGCGTGCTGCTCGCCAAAACCGAACTCGACGCCGCCCAGCGCGCAGACCCCGCACAAGAACCGCCACGCGGACTCACCCGGCTTCTGGCCGGCTACTGCTCGGCCACCGCCTCACCAGCCGACGAGACTCGTCTGCGGCTACTCAGCCTCCGCCTGGTCCGCAGTGCCATCGAAGCCACACTCGATGACGACTCCAGCCCCCTGTCCCGTGCCGCCGGCGACTCCGCACTCGCCGCCGCCGGCCTCATCGACGCCGACCGGCTCACCCGTACCGGCGCCAGCCCCACCGCGATCAACGCCTGCCTCGACACCGCCGCCCAGTCACTGACCGCGGCCACCACAGACATCGACAACCTCATCCCCCGACGCCACCGCACCCGCTGCTCCCCCACACGTACCCATGCGTGAGCGCGGGAGGCGGGCGAGGTGCCGGTAGGCAAAGAAGACCGCGGCCGTGCGGATGCTCAAACGGCATCTCGGACTCATCGTCGACGAAGCCAAAGGCATCCTCGAACCCGAGGTCGCTGAACCTGTCCATGAACGGGTCGGCCCCGGGAGAGCATCGCAGCGTGGTCGGCTGGTAACAGGCTTGGGTGGTGGGCCATGACAAGCTGCGCGTTTCCGGGCGGGGCGGTTCAGTCTGGGGCGGGCTGCGGTGTCCGCTCGGGCGGTTGGCTGTTCCGGCCCGCGCGGCGGCAGCAGCACGTGACTGGGGTGTGCACGACGTGTAGTTGATCGCCGCTCTGTGCCGGTCACGGGTGTGTGCTGGGCAAGCGGTCCAGAGTGGCTGGGGCGGGGATGTCGAGGTGTCTGCAATGGGCGGCTGTGTGCCAGTCCTCTTCCGGGTGCAGGTGCCGGGCGGTGGGAATGTCGAGGCCTGCGTCACGGATGAGGCAGTCGAAGCGGTCAGGGGTGCCGAAGCAGTTGGCGAACAGCCCAAGGTGATCCGCGGTGCGCGGGGTGCGGCGGCGGAACTGGAGGGCGGCTGTGAACAGAGGGCGGGCGCGGGGCGGGATGGCGTACATGTGCCGCGGGCCGGGCGGCATGCCGATGTGGACCCTTGAGTCGCGGTCGATGGCCAGACGGGTGGCGTTCTCGTCGACGCTGGCGATCTGGGTCATGGCCAGCAATGATGGGGCGGTGCCGGTGAACAGCAGGGCGGCCACCGCAGCGGCACGCAGCGGATTGGGCAGGTGGGTGGCAAGGGTGTGCGCCACGCGTGGGGTGATTGGCACAGTGGTGATGCCGGGTCCGCCGCGCTCGGCAAGATTGTCGGGGATGTCCAGCAGGAGCGCCCGGCTGAGGAATCCGGCCTGGGCTCCGCGGACGCGGGCGAGTGTGTGCTGGGGGCTGGGGCTCGAGACGGTCAGCCGGGCCAGGAAAAGACGCAGGCCCTCCATGTCCTGCCAGGCGGTGGTCTCGTCCGGGCCGGTGTTCTCGGCCGGGGGCGTGGAAACTGATGCGGAGCGGGCGAGCCAGGTGCGGGCGGCGGCATAGCCGGCCTGGTACTGGCCGTCGGCATGGGCGAAGTCGGCCTTGTTCAAGCTGCGCCGGCACTCGGGGAGGAAGGTGGCAGCGTCGCTGCGGGGCAAGTCAGGCAACGGGTGGACGTGATCGGGCGGTGGTGGACTGTGGTGTCGGCGGGTGGCGGGTGGGCCGATGGCGTTCACGATGGCGTCCGTGCC
Organism: Streptomyces sp. NPDC059832; assembly: GCF_042731715.1. Classification (NCBI taxonomy): domain Bacteria; kingdom Bacillati; phylum Actinomycetota; class Actinomycetes; order Kitasatosporales; family Streptomycetaceae; genus Streptomyces; species Streptomyces sp. NPDC059832. The sequence goes on from NZ_JBHWIY010000036.1 coordinate 6,375, forward strand.
GCGCACTGCGGGCAGACCAGCCAGTTCGGCGTTGATGAGGCGCTCTCTCAGCCGTTGTTCGTCGGCCGGGGTGGGTGTATGGCCGATGAGGATGAGGTGGATGCCGGTCTCGGTGCGCCAGGTCGCCAGGCGACCCAGGCGTTCCGGTGTGAGGTGGTGGGCGCGCAGCACGATGGCTTCTTTGATTCCTGTGGTCAGGGTCCAGCAGGTCACTGCGCGCCACGCTGCGTCGGTGGACATCCGCTCGGCGTCGGGCCGGGCGAAGCTGTCGCGTCCCATGGCGCGCAGCAGGTCCAGGGCGAGGTAGGCGAGGCTGTTGGTGTGCGGGGTGGGATCGGTGGTGATGCAGCCGCTGCTGGGGTGAGTGCGCTGGTGGGCTGCGTGGTGGACGGCGTGGTCGTCGCTTGAGTCCAGGAGCAGCGTGACGGGCGGGGCTGATGCCAGTGCGGTCTGGGCGGGTGCGGTCATGGGCGGCGTGAGGTGTCGATGCGGCCGACTGTCTGCCGCAGCAGGTCAGGGTCGGGGCGCCGGGCGCCGGCAGCGGTCAGGGTGCGCTGGACATGGTGGGTGAGCAGGGCCCAGCGGCGCAGGCTGCCATGGGCGAAGTGGCCGTCCAGAAACCAGAGTTGGTCAGGTGCGGCGGTCTGCCAGAGCGGGTGCAGGGCGGGGACTGCGCGGAGAGTCTGGTCGCGGGTGAGCGGGTGGATGGTCAGCCACTGTGCAGTGCGGGTGGAAAGCATCTGCTGGGCGCGCAGCGCCTTCTCGCCGTGCTGGCCGGCGATCAGGACCACGCAGAGACCGTCGGGAAGGTCGTCGTGCAGGAAACGGAGATACTCGAAACAGGCCTCGGGCATCCGGTCGGCCTCGTCGACCACCACAATGCGTGGTGCAGCGGCGAGCGCGCGGCGGATGAGAGCGTCAGCAACCGCAGGTACAGCAGGCGGAGCGCCGTGAAGTCCGAGAACGTGGTGCAGGTGAACGCGCAAGTCGGCCGGCCTTGGCCTGGCCCCCAGGCGCAGCGGAACGTGTGCCTGAGGAAAGCGGGTATAGGCGGCGTGGTGGACGGCGAAGGTCTTCCCGACTCCGGCATCGCCCAGTACGCACAGGAAACGCCGCTGCTCGTGAGCGTCAGCGAGTGCGTTCTCAACTTCCGTCAGGCCGGGAGTGACGACGGTGCGGGCTCCGGCCAGGCCGAGAAAGTGCACTTCCTGGGGCGCGGCCTGGTCGGCGAGCGGGAAGAACCGTGTGAGAGCCGCTTCAGGCCGCACGGCCGGCACGGTCAGCATCGAGCCAGGGCCCAGTCGACGATGGTGTCGTCGACCTGCTCGGTGCCGAAGTACTCCATGCCCTTCAGGACGTGCTTGGTCACCTTGACCCACTCGCGGAAGGAACCGAGGGCGTACTGGGTGTCGATCCGCTTGAGCAGCGCCTCGTCGGCCTGACGCCATACAGGGTGGGAGTCGGGGACGGCTTTGAGGATCTCGTCCTCGGTCATGGCGAGAATCTCCAGGCGGATGTAGATCCTGGAGGCCAGCGCCGGGTCACTCTGCAGGGTCTCGTAGGCCTCGCGGCCGCCGACGAACACGATGGCGGGCTTGGGGTCGCAGTTGTCCCACAGCTTGCGCAGAAACTCGAAGTTCTCCCGCCGGTACTGCTGGGCCTCATCACACACGATCACATACGGACTCCTGGGCAAGGTCTCGCGCAGCAGCTTGTCGAACGCGGTCGGCGTGCCGGGCATTTTGCAGTTGATGTTCATCTGGTGGAACAGCTCTTCGCGCAGGTCCTTCGGGCCGGGGCGGGAGCGGGCGAAATCCAGCGGGAGGATCAGGTCCGGGTTCATCTCCTGGATCGTGGCGCGGGTAGAAAAGCTCTTGCCGAGCCCAGGATCGCCGTAGATGACGGACATGGCCCGCGACTCGACGGTGTCGATGACGGTGTCCTTGATCTGCAGCAGCGTGTCGGTGGCGACCAGTGCGGAGTCCTTGAGGCCGAGGAAGTACTGCGGGCTCAGATCGGGGCGGCGCCGGGACGCTTCGCTGGGCGGGGCTGTGGCCGGCTGGCGGCGCCGGGGAATGTGCTTACGTTTGGGAGCAGTCGTCATGAGGCGTCGTCCTTGGGTGGGGCGGGAGTCTGGCCGGGGCGTGCCCAGGTGGACGGGAGCGGGGTCAGGGGCCGGTACGGCTGTGTCCGCCGGCGCCGCGGCACGGATGAGGTGGTGCCTTCGAGTTCGGCGCGTGCCTCCTGCTCGGTCATGCGCAGGGCACGGACAGGCAGTTCGGGCTGCGTCGAGGGCAGGTAGCGCTCCCGCCTGCGCTCGCCGGAGCGTTTCAGGGCCCGGCGCAGCACCGCGCTGTGCTCCGCACGGTCGCTGAGGACCTTCTCGCGCAAGGCCTCGTCGGCTTCGTTACTGAGGAAGGCCCGGCCGAGGTAGCGGTTGGAGCGGAAGGTGTAGAGGTCGATCTCGTGATGGTGGTGGGGCATCCACCGCACGCGGACCTCGGTCCCGATGCGGCCGACGCCGTTCTCTGGCATGTAGCAGCGCCCCGCGAACTCCACGCCGTGGCTGGTGATCTTGCGGGGTCTGTGGTCGCTCTCCAGCATGAGGGCGCGCAGTTCGGCCGGGCCGGGCTCGGGACGGATCTCGGCCAAGTCGGTCTGCCACGCCTGAAGCGGCGTCATCCGGGTGCGTTTGAGGACGTGCACGGTGTTGCGTTCGTCGACCCACGTGCGAAGCAGGTCAACGAACGCCTCGAAGGTCAGGGGCGGATCCTGGTCGCCGACACGGCGGCGGTGATCGAGCCGCGGTGCCTGGGTGTAGCGGGGAAGATCGGCAAAGAAACGGGTCATGCTCGTGCGATTCAGCCGCTCGATACCGCCCTTATGACGAGGGCTGCTCACCCGATGCACCGGCACGCTCAGCAGCCCGAACGCGCGCCGGACAGTCTTGGACAGGAAATCCGCGCCGCCGTCCACGCGCACCAGGTGCGGCAGCCCGCCCGCCGGGCCGTACGGGGCTTCCCGCAGCACGGACGCGCGCACCGCCGCCAGGACAGAACCACGGTGCGCGGAACCCGCGGTGACCGCCCAGCCCATCACATAGCCGGTGCCGCGATCCTCGAACCACGTCACCCATACTTTCGACAGCTTCTTGTCGGGCATCATCACGGTGATCGGGACCTGCTTGTGGTCCCCTTCCCACACCTGGTTACGGGCCACCGCCGGCCGCTGGAAAGCAGGGTCGAAACCACGGGCAGCCGGAATCCCCTCCCGTAAGCCCGCCATGAAACCCGGATCAAGATCACGGGCGATGGCATCGTGCAGCGTAGTCAACCCCGGCGGCTTCTCCCCCGCCGCTTTGGCCACGCGGACCAGATGCTCGTGAGCACGTTTCACGTTGCCCTGGTAGTCGGCGAGAACATCGATGATCCCGTCAGTAATCCGGAACCGGCGGCGTTCCGGCTTCTCCGGCGTACCGATCTGCTCGGCCTGCGCCAGCCAGCGCCACACCGTCCTCTTGTGTACGCCCACCGCATCAGCGACCAGCCGCACATGCGCCGCCGTCAACTCCCCCGCCTCACGTAACCGCAGCAGCTGAACGACCGCAGCAGGCCGCAACTCATCCCGGTGCCGGCCCAGCCCCGCTTCGGAAGCGTCATCGTCCAGCGTGGTCACCGCTCACCGCACCCAGGAGGCAAGCAGACGGATAACGACACGGCGACCAACCTCAACCCTCCAACGACAAGCCATCACAGCCCAGTTCACAGCGCGCACCGCGTGAAAGGAGCGCTGGAAGAAACGCTAAAGGCGATACCTCGCGCAGCAGCCCAGCACATCACCACTACGGGTGACACCGCCACGTTCCACCCCTACCCGGACACACATGCGCTATAGAGCACGCCACATAGGAAGTCCGACGAACACGCCCCTACCAATCCGGAATCACGCCACCACCGAATCCGGAACACTGCCACCAAGATCAGTCAGCCGACACACCCACTGACCAGCACAAAAACAACCCCTCATCACTGACAAGCAAACCCGAACACCCCAGAGCCCTCTCCCCGAACCTCACAACGCGGGCAGCTAGCTGGGCGGAGGGGTGGACTCGATGGAACGAGATGTGACGGACCGTGAAGAGCGGGACGGCGGCCAGACAACTCGGAATCTCCCGCTCTCCCGACCATTCAGATGGTGCGTCAAAACCTGACTCCAGATGAGATCTGGATTCAGTACGCACCACCTGAGACACCTCACACACCCTCAAAAATTCCACTCCCCCGAACTCACCCATCATCAGAAATGAAATGCTTTGAGCACCGGAAAGGAGCTGGATTCGGAATTTGCGAACCCGAGTATTCCGAATTTGAAAGTGCGTCAAAAACCGACCTAGCTCTTTTCTGGAATCGGCACAGATCCCCACTCAATCTCGCCCGGTAAACACGAGAGTCCCCTCCGTGCAAGACAGCTTGAACCTCGAAGTCGACCGGTCCACCGTCATCCGCGCATGGGAAGAGTCAGTCATCCCCGGCATGCTCCAGACCGCGGACTACGTGCGTGCGATCTTCCTGCGGTACGCAGAGCGGAGCGGTGACTGCCGCAGTTGAGGGCTGCCTGATCGGGCGAGCCGAGTCACCCTCATCGTTGCGGTGCGTTGGCGGGGGGGGTATCCAAACCAATGCTATACATTCCGTGATCAATCGGACACGACGTGTGACCGCTTTGAAGTGGAGGAGTCCCTCATGCGCATCCGATCTGCCTGCGTCATGGTCGCCGCAGCGCTCAGCGCGACCGTACTCGGGGTGGGCACCGCCGACGCGACCGGGCCGCTGAGCGGCGCCGAGGTCCGCGCCTGGGCCAGCGGTCTCGTTCTCGGCGTCGCCAGCAACTCGACGGTCGGCGCTGCCCAGCTCCAGTACCAGACCGACACCGACGCCTTGGCCCAGAAGTGGGCCATTGACCCGGTCACCAGCACCACCTTCCTGCTGCGCAATCTCAACAGCGACATGTGCGTCACCGCTATGAGCGGCAGCACCGCGGATGCCCTCCAGCAGCGTCCGTGCGATCCCCGGTGGGAAGAGCAGACCTTCACTATGGCGGGCTCCAGCAAGCCCAACCGGCACCTGCTGCGCAACCTGGCCTACAACAAGTGCATGCAGCAACTGTCCTCCTCCGCCGTGCCCACCATCGCCGTCCTGAACGACTGCGCCCCCACCAACAACTACCAGGCCCACTCGTTCGACGTCCGCTGACCTCTTCGGACGGAGTGATACGAACGGCGTGACGAAACCGCCCTCCGTTCCGGCCGCAGCCGGAACGGAGGGCGTTGTTATGAGCGGTGATTGCCGCTGCTGGGGACTGCCTGATCGGGCGAGTCGGCAGACTCCATCGTCGCGGTGCGTTGGCGATTGCACCCCGGGTCGATGCAGTACGTTCGCAACGCTACGTGTTCAATTGAACGCGAAGTGTGATCGATTCGAAGTAGAGGAGCCCTTCATGCGCATTCGATCTGCCTGCGTCATGGCCGCCGCCATGCTGACTGCGACCGTACTCGGGGTGGGAACCGCCGACGCGACCGGGCCGCTGAGCGGCACCAAGGTCCGCAACTGGCAGACCGGCTTCGTCCTCGGCGTCGCCGGTAACTCGACGGTCGGCGGCGCGGAGGTCCAGTACCAGGCCGACACCGACAACCTGGCCCAGAAATGGGCAATCGACCCGGTCACCAGCAGCACCTTCTTGCTGCGCAATCTCAACAGCGACATGTGCGTCACCGCTGTGGGCGGAGGCAACACCGAAGCCCTTCAGCAGCGTCCGTGTGACCCCCGCTGGGACGAGCAGATCTTCAGCATGGAGGCCTCCACCAAGGTCAACCGGTATCAGCTCAAGAACCAGGCCCACAATCTGTGCTTGAACCCCGGCTCCACCGGCGCCCCCATCTACGCCCGAGTTACCGCCTGTAGCACCGCCAACTACCACAACACCCACTCGTTCGAAGTCCGCTGACCTCTTCAGGGCGATCAGGCTCACCGGTACGAAGTGGCATGACGAAAGCCCCCTGCCCCGGCCGAAGCCGGGCAGGGGGCGCTGTGACGATGACGGGAGTGGGACGGGTCGTAGATGGTGCCGCGCCCGGTGTGGCCGGAGCCACCGCACCCGGCACACCTGCCGTCAGCAGCCCAGACCGGCCCAACAGACCAGAGGTGCGAGCACCGGCGCGCGGCCCCGCCGACGCGCGAGAAGGCACTGGCCCGCCGCCGATCCCCGAAGCGCTCCGCCTGCCCCGCCCCCGCCCTCTCCATTTCGGCAGTTCGGGCGGCAGGGGGTGCGCAGAGGGGATGTCAGCACCCCGACCACGCCTCTACAGGGCGTTGTCACGTTGGCTGACCGGCGTGGGATGATCTTCGTGGAGGTCGTATCGGGGAGGGGCCTGCGCGTGTCGTCCGTGTCACCGTCGTACCGGGGGCACCGGTACCCGGTCGAGGTCATCTCCCACTGCGTGTGGCTGTACCACCGGTTCCCGCTGTCGTGCCGGGAGGTCGAGGAACTGATGCTCGAGCGCGGCGTGGTCGTCTCCTACGAAACCGTCCGGCAGTGGTACCTGAAGTTCGGTCAGGCCTACGCCAACGCGCTGCATCGCCGGCGTCCCCGTCCCGGCGACAAATGGCACCTGGACGAGGTCTTCATCAAGATCAACGGTGAGCTGAAGTACCTGTGGCGCGCGGTGGACCAGGACGGCAACGTGCTGGACATCCTCGTGCAGAACAGACGCGACAAGGCCGCGGCCAGGCGTTTCTTCCGCAAGCTCCTCAAGGCCCGCTCGGTGCCGCGGGTGGTGGTCACGGACAAGCCCCGCAGTTACGGGGCCGCCCACCGCGAGGTGATGCCTTCCGTCGAGCACCGCTCCCACAAGGGCCTCAACAGCCGGGCCGAGAACTCCCACCGGCCAACCCGGCAACGAGAACGCGCCATGAAGGGCTTCCGCAGCGTCGGCGGAGCCCAACGGTTCCTGGCCGCGCAGCGGCATCTCACCCACTTCCGACCCCGACACCACCTGATGACCGCCACCAACCATCGCGCCGAAATGACCGTCCGCTTCGCGATCTGGGAGCAGATCACCGGCACCGCCGGCCTGCCCGCCACGGCCTGAGCGCGGAGCCGGAACCGACCCCAGCACGCCCCGACGCCCCACCAAGCGCCAACACCCCCGACAACGTGACAACGCCCTACGAGCACATGGGCTCACTTCCTGCGCTCCCAAGCCGACGCCCTGCTGGCCTGCGACTTCCTGGAAACGGTCACCTTGTCCGGGGCACGGATGTATGTACTTGCGGTGATCGAGCATGCCAGCCGCCGGATCCGGGTCCTTGGCGCCACCGCGCACCCCACCGCATCCTGGGTGGCACAAGCTGCGAAGAACGTCGTCATGGACCTCGAAGACGCCGACTGCCGGGCCAGGTTCCTGATTCGGGACCGGGACGGGAAGTTTCCCTCCTTGTTCGACGCCGTCCTCAACGGTGCCGGGATCGAGGTAGTGCTCAGCGGAGTACGGATGCCGCGCATGAACTCGATCACGGAGCGCTGGGTGCAGAGCTGCCGACGCGAGCTCCTGGACCGCACCCTGATCTGGAACCAGCGACATCTGCTCCACGCGCTACGCGATTTCGAAGACTTCTACAACGCCCACCGGCCCCATCAAGGCATCGCCAACGCCCGCCCGCTACACCCCTTGCCGACGCCGATCACCGATCCAGAGCAGATCACCCACCTCGAGATACGACGACGCCAACGACTCGGCGGCATCCTCAACGAGTACCAACATGCCGCCTGAACTGGGCGGATGAGGTTTTCGGCAGGCGCACCGTTGGGCACAATCGCTGGAGCCGGCCCTGACCGCGGCGGAACCCGCGCTGGAGGGGCGCGGTCAGTCGTGTGGGACGACGGCGACCGGGCAGTCGGCGTGGTGCAGGACGCCGTGCGCGACGGAACCGATCCGGGCCCCGAGGGCGGTGCGGTGGGCGCGTCGGCCGACGACCATCAGCTGGGCCCGTCCGGCCAGGGACAGCAGCACCTGTCCGGCGCTGCCCATCTCCACGTGCTCGACGACCGGCACGTCCGGGTACCGATCCCGCCAGGGCTGTACCGCCTCGGCGAGTGCCTTCTTCTCGAACGGCTCCGGACCGCCGGCCTCGTCGAGCAGACTGAGCGAGGCCGGGCTGTATGCGAACACCGGCGGCAGCGTCCAGGCCCGTACGACCCGCACGCTCGCGTGGCGAGCGGCAGCCGTCTCGAAGCCGAACCGCAACGCGGTGGCGCTGTCCTCGGGATCGCCGTGCTGGCCCACGACGATCTCGCGCCCGGCGGCCTCCGCAGAGGGCTTGTCATCGGCGCGGACCAGGACGACCGGGCGGGTCGCCGCGGCGATCACCTGCTGGCCCACGGAGCCCAGCAGGAACCCGACGACCGGGCCGTGTCCGCGCGAGCCGAGCACCAGTAGTTCCGCCTCCGCCGCGACGGCGAGCAGTGTCTCAGCCGGGGCGCCCTCCAGGACGTCGGTGGTGACGGTCAGTCGTGGGTGCCGCGCGACGACGGTCGCGACGGCCCGCTCGACGCCTTCGCGCACCCAGGCCAGCTGGGCGTCCCGGCCAGCGACCTCGGGCGCGGTGTCGGGCTGGTGCTTCCACGCGTGCACCACCCTCAGCGGTACGTCTCGCCGCACGGCCTCACGGGCCGCCCAGGCGAGCGCTGCGAGGCTCTCGTCCGCCCCGTCGATCCCTGCCGTGATAGGGCCCGTCATGCCTCTGCCTCCTGTGTCGTGACGCGCTCGTACCCGACCATTGTTCACTACGTCGACGATCACGGTGACGGCATGGGAACAGGTGGTCGTGGACGCCCTCGAAAGAGGAAGATGCGTTGTGCTCATGAGGCGGGACGCCAACCGCACCGCCCGCAACCGATCGCGTGCAGGGCCCTCGGCCCGGCCTCGGCGAGGGTGTCGATGAGACGGGAGACCGTCGGGTCGGAGGCCACCGGACCGAACACGGTCGGCTCGGCCCGAAGTATCCCGATATCCGCGAGGCAGTCCGCGCCGAGCGCGACCGCGAGGGCAACGCCCAGCAGGACCTTGCCTGGAGGCGTTGTCACGTTGGTGGGGTGTTGATCGGTTGAGGGCGCGTCAGGGCGTGTGGGGGTTGGGTGGGGGCCTGGGTCACGCTGCGGTGGGCGGGGCGGTGGCGCCGGTGATCTGGTCCCAGATCACGAAGCGGACGGTCATCTCGGTGCGGTGGTCGGGGGCGGTCCTCCGGTGCCGGCGTGGCCGGAAGTGGGGTGAGATGCCGCTGAACGCGGACAGGAATCTCTGAGCTCCTCCGACGCTGCGGAAGCCTTTCATGGCGCGTTCGCGCTGCCTCGTTGGCTGGTGGGAGTTCTCGGCCCGGTTGTTCAGACCTTTGTGGGAGCGGTGCTCGACCGAGGGCATCACCTCGCGGTGGGCCGCTCCGTAGGAACGGAGCCTGTCCGTGACGATCACCCTCGGCACGGCCCCGATTCCTTTGAGGAGCCGACGGAAGAAGCGCCTGGCCGCGGCCTGTTGCGCCAGTTCTGGACGAGGGTGTCCAGCACGTTGCCGTCCTGGTCGACCGGGCGCCAGAGGTACTTCTGCTCGCCGTTGATCGTGATGAAGACCTCGTCAAGATGCCACTTGTCGCCGGGGCGGGTACATCGGCGGCGCAGCGCGTTGGCGTAGGGCTGCCCAAACTTCAAACACCACCGGCGGATCGTCTCGTAGGACACGATGACGCCGCGCTGCAGCATCAACTCCTCCACCTCACGGAATGACAACGGGAAGCGGAAGTACAGCCCACAGTGGGAAATCACCTCGACCGGGTACCGGTGCCCCTTGTACGACGGCGGCGTACTGCCCACGGACAACCCCCTCCACCGTGATCAACCGGAAGATCATCCCACCCGGTCAGCCAACGTGACAGTGTCCATTTGAGCGTCACGGCCGAAATGGATCAGCCTTGCTCGAACACCCTTTCCGCACCTACGCGGTCACCCGCCACATCGACCACAGGTCTGCCTACGCGGCACCCGACCCGCCGGGAACTTCACGCTTTGCGCAGAACAAACCCGTGAACAACCCCGGCCAGGGTCGACGAAGCACATAGGGGCACCCCCAGCAGCACTCGGCAAACCGGAGGTGCCGACCGTCCGGTGGGGACGGCTCAAACGGTGAGGTTGCGCAGCCGCGCCAGGACGGTTTGCCGCTCCTCGGTGTCTTCGCTCCAGCCCTGTGCCCAGTCGAGCGCCGAGCCTCCCCCCGACTCCCGCAGGTGCGGGTCGGCTCCATGACACAGCAGCAGCTCGACGAGGGGCAGGTTCGCCTTGGCAGTGGCTGCGGCAAGTGGCAGTCCGCTGCGCCACCCCCGGGATTCGGCGTTGGGCGAGGCCCCGGCCGTCAGGAGCAGCTCAGCGCAATGGTTTTCGCCTTGGACGGTGGCGAGATAGAGCGGTGTGGCTCCGTCAGGGTCGCGGGTGTCGGGATCGGCCCCTTGGGCGAGGAGCCGCTGGAGAAGGCCGACGTGTCCGTCACCGGCAGCCGCGGCAAGACGCTTCGGTAGCTTCTTACGCTTTCTATTGTTCACGTGTTTCCACGGGCGCGGGGCCTACCGCCTGGAGCTGCGGAAGGTGCAGTGGTGCGCCCGGTACCCCTTTCCATACTTCTTGCTGATCTGGGCCTGTACATCTCGCTGGGCGGCCTTTTCGGCCTCCGACTTGCTCTTCCCCTTTCCGGTGCCCTTGAGCTGCTTGTCGCCGTGGTCTCCACTTCCGATCTTCTCGACACCACAGACGGCGGTGGAGTACCACGTCTTGGGCTTGGCCATGGTGGCGTCGGAGGCTTTGGCGGTTCCTGTGAGGGCGAGCAGGGCACATGCCGCTGCTGCGATCCAGCAGGCGATGGACCTCTTCACGGTGCCTCGCTTTCGGTTGGTGGGGTGGGCGTGGTAGCGCCCGGCGGACACGATGGCATGCGCAGAGGATGGGATTGTGCGGCCGTTCAAGGCTGGAGTTGACGCGCGGAACGGTTCTTCGCCCATCGTCACGGGGGTGGGCGACTCTTGCGGGGCGTGGTGGTTTCACACCTTTGCGTGAGGTGGACCGAGGGGCCGCTTGCGAGGGCCGCAAGCGGGGACTGGCCGTGGACGTGCTGGGTCTGGTCATCGCCGTCATCGTCCTCACCGCGAGCGCGCACGACAGCGCCGCGGGCATTGCCCTGCTGGACCAGGCCGCCGAGCACAGCGGCGTTGAGGCTGACCCGCCGTGATCACAGCTCGCACCACTCACCCAGTTCGCCAGGCGAACCCTCCTGGATGAAGTTGCGCAGGAGTGCCCATGCGCGATCGACAGCCAGGACGAAGTTGCCACTGATCACAGCCAGGTCGTCCATGCCACCGAAAATCATCGGGGCGACCCGGCCGGCTTCAGCACCGCTGCCCGGGCCCGATGACCGTGAGTCCCACCTGCTTCGCGAGCCAGTGCGCGTACGGATCCCTCATCTGGCGACCGTCGACGCTGACGCTGCGGACGTGAACGAGGACGGTGTGGTCGTCGGCCGGCTCGTCGAGGTCACGCGTGGAAGTGTTGAAGAGGAGCGTCACCTCGGCATGCTTGGTCTCGCCGCGAAAGCCCAGCTCGGGCGCGTCCGGCCAATGCAGCGCCTCCCAGTTGACCTCGCCCCTGTTCGGACCGACCGCCGCCGTGAAGACGTCCTCGATGCTGCCGACCGGCAGGTCGAGCAGCTCGCACTCCACCGGCAGCCGTCCTTCGTACGCGGCCGGGTCGGCTGGCAGACCGGCCCCCTGAACACCGAGGACCAGCGCGGGCTGGTCCTCCAACGGCACCCCGTCGAACTCTCCGTACGCCTCCTGCCCCCGAAACCACCCCTCGGGCAGCTCCTTCGCCACCCGCCGCACCTCGGCGACGGAGCGGAGATCTGCGTACACGGAGACCTCGGAGTAGTCGCAGCGGCCGAACTCCATGAGGCGACGCGCGACGCTCAGTTCGGTGCTCGTGAGGCGACGGGTCGTGCGTCGGGCCGCGCGGTCGGAGACCAGGCCAGCGACGGCGAGGTGGGTCTGCTCGTAGTCCTCGCGGCGTCCGGTGTAGCGCTGAAGCGGATGCCACTGCTTGAACTCGGCGTTGGTGTGTTCGACCACGATGCGGGCCGATGACTGCCGCCTGCGCGCCTCGCGCCAGGCACGCATGTTGCCGTCGGGAGCGTCCTGGGCCGGCTTCTTCGGCGGGGCGCTGACCTGGGACGGGAACTCCTTGGCCAGACACCGGTAGCCGGAGTCGACCTCGGCGTGCACATCGGGGTGGAGGCGGAACTGTTCGGCGATTCCCTCGGTAAGCACAGCGGTCCGGTCGTGCACGCGGCCCGGGCGGACGACGCCGGAGAACAGGGTGCGGCCCTGGTGGTCGCTGAATGTGGTGGTCTTGATCGTGTTCTGCTTCTTCTTGCCCGAGACGAAGGCTTGGCGTCCGGGGCGGCCCGCGCGCGGGCGTCGGACCTGGACTTCCGTGCCGTCGAGCGGGATGTCGACGCCTTCGGCATCTGCGTAGGCGAACAGGTCGTCCAGGGTGCGGATGCGCAGACCAGGGCGGCCGGGGATGGCAAACCCGCGCGGCGAGCAAGGGTCTGACCTCGCGGATCGCGGCGGAGACGGTGGAGCGGTCCACCCCGTACAACTCGGCCAGGGCGGCATGTGGCAGCCCGAGCCGCAGGTGGACCAGGGTAGCCGCGAGCCGGTCGGTGAACACCAGGCGCGGCTTGCGTCCGGCACCCTCGGCCCGCTTGCGGGGCCCGCCCCTCATCACGTGCAGGGCCGACGCGCGGGCCGCCGCCCAGGGCGGGGCGAGTTCTTCGAGCAACTCCCCGAAATGTGCGCGGGAGACCCCGGACAGGGCAGGGTGGGTACAGGCCGTACGGGCCCAGGTCAGCTTCACAACTCGCCCAACCCGTGGGGCCCTTCCCATGTCACGGCCGACTCACTCCCGTCCTTCCCTCAAGGTCGTTAGGGTCGGGCCCATGGCTTCCATAGATGTCTCCCTGCGTCCCGTGCACCCCAGCGATCTGCCCGTGTTCTTCCGGCACATGAGCGACCCCGAGTCGAATCAGATGGCCGCCTTCACCGCCGAGGACCCGACGGACCGGGCCCACTTCGACGCGCATTGGAAGCGCATCCTCGCCTCGCCCGACGTCGTCACCCGCACCGTGCTCGCGGACGGCGATGTGGTCGGGCACGCGGCCGTGTACGGCGATCCGGGCGAGCGGGAGGTCACGTATTTCATCGATCGCTACTACTGGGGGCGGGGCATCGCGACCTCGGCGCTGCGCGGGCTGCTCGCCGAGGTCCCTGAACGCCCGTTGCTGGCCCGGGCGGCGGCGGACAACACCGGATCGGTGCGGGTCCTGGAGAAGTGCGGCTTCAAGGTCGTCTGCGAGGACCGGGGCTTCGCGAACGCGCGGGGAGCGGAGATCGACGAGCTGGTGCTGCGGTTGGACGGCTAATTTTCCCCACCCCGTTAGCGCTCGGACGGTCCCTCGGGGCCGGGATCGCGGGCCGGGATCTCGCTCCGGCAGTCCTTGCAGTAGACGGTCTGCGGCAGCGTCGTGAACCGGATCCCGGAGATGCCGTAGGAGCCGTCGACGCGGTAGCTCCCGCAGACCGGACAGGGCGTGGCTTGGAAGTCCTTCTCGCAGCGCAGGCATCGGTTTCACGCTGTCGTCGCTCGGCTTGACCACGGTGTCGGCGCTCCCGCGCGCGCAGTGTCAGCGCGATCTGCTAGGCCGGGCTCAGCGCCGGGTGGCAGCACAGGAACAGCAGGGTGAGGGTGTCGTCCCGGTCGGCCGGGATGTCCTCGCCGGGGCCGGGCGACGTCGGATCCGGCTCCCGGGCGGCCACCGCGTCCTCGCGTCGGCGCCGGGCCTGTTCGCTGCGAATCTGATCGACCAGGCGGCGGCCGGCGACTGTGGTCAGCCAGCCGTGCGGGTTGTCCGGGACGCCCTCGGTCGGCCAGCGTGTCGCCGCGGCGAGCAGCGCCTCCTGCACGGCGTCCTCGCTCAGGTCGAACTGCCCGTACCGGCGCACCAGCGCGCCGAGGGCCTGCGGCGCGAGCGCGCGCAGCAGGCCCTCGACGGTGGCGCGGTCGGAACTCACGCGGTCGGGCCGCCGGAGAAGATCACCTGGCGGACCTCGATGCCCAGGCCGTTGAACCGGGCGTCCGGGATCATCGCGGCCAGTTCCAGCGCGCGGTCCCTGCTCGCGACGTCGACCAGGTAGTAGCCGCCCAGGAACTCCTTGGCCTCCAGGTAGGGGCCGTCGGTGACGACCGGCACACCGTCGCGTACGCGGACCACCGAGCTCTGCGACGGGTCGGCCAACGCCTCGGTGCTGATCATCTCGCCGGACTCGCGGGTCGTCTTCATGAATGTGCCGTGGCCTTCCATGATCTCCTGGCGCTCGACCTCCGTCAGTTCCTCCATGATGGCCGGGTTGATGTGCATGATCAGCAGGAACTTCATGTCCAACTCCTCACCGTCGCGGCGCCCGGTCGGGCCCCGTCATGGGGTGGTCGTCGCGGACCGAACGGTCTTGACATACCGGCGACGGGTTCAGCAGATCAGATGATTCTGCCGGTAGAGGTCAAGATCCGTCGATCGGCTCCGACCTCACGGTGACGATCCAAGTCTCACCACCGTTATCGCCATCACAGGAGGAACACGTGGCTCAGCTACTGAGAGTCCAGAACTTCAACGTCTCGAGTGACGGAATCGGTGCCGGTGAGGACCAGACCCTCGAGAGACCATTCGGTCATGTCGAGCCCGAGAGGCTGTTCGCCTGGGCCGGCGCCACTGCGAGTTGGCCCATGCGCACCGAACCCGGGGGCAGCCGGGGCCTCGACGACTACCTCACGCGGGACTACGCACGCAACATCGGCGCCGAAATCATGGGCCGCAACAAGTTCGGGCCCCAGCGCGGGCCCTGGCACAACCACGAGTGGCGCGGCTGGTGGGGCGACGAGCCCCCGTTCCGCACCCCGGTGTTCGTCATGACCCACCACACACGTCCTTCGTACACGCTCTCCGACACCACGTTCCACTTCGTCGACGGCGACCCGGCCACGGTCCTCGAACAGGCCCGGGAGGCGGCGCAGGGCAAGGACGTCCGACTCGGCGGCGGAGCGACCACCATCCGGCAGTTCCTCGACGCCGACCTCGTCGACACCCTGCACGTGGCGGTCTCGCCGGTGAAGCTCGGATCCGGAGTACGACTCTGGAAGTCCCCCGATGAGCTGCTCGACCGGTACCACCTGGAGGTCGTTCCCAGCCCGAGCGGGGTGACGCACCACCTGTTCTGGCGAAAGTGACCGGCCCTCAAGGCTGGCCCCGGCCGGCTGTTTTGCCTCCCGGGGCTGCCTTGAGGCGGGCCGTCGAGCGATGGTTACTCAACGTTACTTGCCGGGCTGCAGCAGCTATACGAGAACCGGGCCTACTCGCGGCGCACGTCCCTCAGTGCGGCCTCGTACGACTGGCCAGTCTCCGCCGTCCTTCGCCGGGCAGTGTTCTCCAAGGGCTTGATGTGATGGGTGAATGCCTCGGCCGGTGAATATGCGCCTGGAGGCGAGGACCAGCGCGCGGCCCCTGCGGACACGCGATGGAGCCCCGGACGCTCGACCGTCCGGGGCTCGCGGATGCTCAGGGTACGACGGCTGCTACAGGTCGAACTCCAGGTGCTCGATGTCCCTGAAGCGGACCTCCTCCAGGGAGCCGGCGCGGCGGCCGCCGTCCTGGAAGTACACCTCTTTGAGCGCTTCGGCAGCGATCTCCCGCAGCTGCTGGTCGGTGGCGCCCTGCTCCTGGGCGTCGAAGAGGCGGGCGGCGTACATCGGCGGCAGCGCCACCGTGAGGTGCCGGATCCGGTCCTGGTCCGTCGACCCGATCGGGGCGGTGTAGCCGAGTCGGGCGCGGGTGTCGATGACGATGCCGCCGGTGCTCGCCGCCCGTTCCCCCTCAACTCCGAGTGGCGGTCCCTGATCGCGTCCATGGAGAACACCCTCCGCCTCCACCGGCACGAGCCGAACACCCTGGTGAAGCAGGCGAAATACCTGCACCAGCGCACGGGCGGCATGATCGGAAGTCTCTCCCACCTCGTCCGGGCGGCGGCAATCTCCACGATCCTGGATGGGACCGAGCGCATCACGCGGGCCACGGTCAAGAACATCCGCATCGACCACAGCAGCGAATCCTCCGGCCACAGCCGTCCCTCATCCCTGCCCCACACAGGATGAACGTGTTCCGCCCCGCTTTGATCCGTCCTCTGCCTATCCCGCTGCCGCCGTTTCCCGGTGAGTGCGAGTCGTCCTACTGGTCCCGACTGGCCCTGGCCAACCATGTCCCTCTGGCCCGGCTGCGGGCACCGTCACGCTGGCTGGAATCCCGCCTGACCAGCGTCGATGTCCTCTGCATCCTCAGCGGCCAGACTCGACAACACCTGGTCCGCACACTCCCTGACCTTCAGACCGACGACCGCCCTGCGGATCCGCCCGCCATCCCGGATGACCACGTCCTTCGCTGGGCCTGCCGCCGCTGCGTCGTCGCGCGCACCGGCGCGACACTTCCCGCCCAGATCTGGGCACCCATCCACGACAACGTCTGCACCCGCCACAAACTCTGGGTCGGTCAGCACGTCCACGCGCCCGAAGAGCAGCTCGATCTGTCCCGCACCCCCGATGTCGTTCGAGCACAGCACAAGTACTGGCGCCTTCGCCGACATCACGGCCCGGCCCTCATCGACCTCTGCGAGGAACTCACCGCAGGGCTCTGGGCCGGCCTCGCCTACCGCCACTACCGGCTCGTCCACCGAGCCGAGACCCTCCACGACCTGGTCCGAGTCAAAGAGCCCGAAGTCGAGCCGGACAGAAAGGCACTCTGGCTGACAGCAGCCGGATTCCCCGAACGCGTCGCGCTGATCCACATGTTCACGTCTCCCCACTGGAGGAAACTGGCGATGAGCGACGACTTCTACGTCTCCCTCAGCAGCATCGCCCAGTTCCACCAGCGCTTCCCCACCGAGAGCCCGCTCCGCGGCACCAGCCGCATCTGGCTCACGAAAACCGTCAAGTCATCGGCTGCGGAGATCAAGTATCGGCTCGGCAACCCCGACGGCATAGCCACACTCATTGCCGCGAGAACGCCAATCAGCGCGTGACGATGCAGAAGGGATGCCCAGCAGGGTCGGTGAGGACCCGCGCCTTGTCCCCATGCGGCTGGTGATCCGGCTTTCCCGCACCCAGCTCCAGCAGCCGGGCCTCGGCCTCGTCCAGGCTCTCCGCGATCTTGAAGCAGATGTGAAGCTGCTGGGGAACGATCTGGCCAGGCCAACTCGGAGCCCGGTAGTCCTCGACCCGCTGGAAGCCGATGAACAGTCCGTCCTCACGGTTGAGACCGGCGAACTCGGCGTCCGACTTCGGGTGTGGTTCAAAGCCGGTGACCTGCTGATAGAACGCCGCCAGAGCCAGCGGATCAGGGCAATCGAGTGTTATCGCGACCAGTTCCATCTGCAGGGGCATGAGACCTCCGAGCCGATCAGTGGACTTCCGTGCACGCCATAGAGGCGGCTGCCTACGGTTGAGCGGGACGGGGAGGGCGCGTTCGTTCCGCTCAACCGTAAGCACAGCAGGTCAGGGCCGCACCATGCCAACAGTTATCTGGGACAGGACAAGTCTCATCGAAGTTTGACCATCAGGGTGGAACGGTTTGTCCTGGCCGAGTACAGACGTCATGATCGCGGGATGGCTGAGGAGACGGTTGTCGAGAAGACCTGCCCTCTACTACCGGGCCAAGGCCCACCGCGACCTCGGCCAGAGCGCCGCCTCCCGCGACGGGATGCGCCAGGTCGCCGACGGCGGCGGCCGCCTCGCCCCCGACGCCGCCCGCGGACTCGCGCACCTCGCCCGGACCGCCGGCGACTTCCCCACCGCCCTCCCCACCGCCCGCACCCTCGGCTGGCCCGGCCGCGGCCAACGCGTCCTCGGAGACATCCACTTCGCCCACGGCGACATGACCCAGGCCGCCACCGCCTACACCGCTGCCCGCACCGAAGCCGGCACGCCAACACCGGCGAACAAGCCATCGCCCAGGCCCACCTCGCCCTCACCCTTGCATTCGCCGCCCCCACCCGCGCCGACCGGGAGATCGCCCACGCCGAACAGCTCCTGGCCGGACTCGACCAACGCGCCACCACCCTGACCACGAAGATCGCCGCCCTCGCCCGCGACGTCGGCACACCGGGCCCGGACATCACAGACCGCGCAGCGCTGCTGCGGGCAGAGATCACCACCACCGGAATCACTGTGGCCGCGCTGCTCCTCGAACTCGCGCTCGTCCTGCACCACGCCGTGCGCGGGGACGACATCGCAGCCCGGAACGACATTGCCCAGCTGGAAGAACTCACCCGCACCGGCGACTACGCCTACTACGTCGACATCGCCCACTTCATGACCGGCCTCCCCGCCGCCGGCCCCACACCGACACAGTGGCTGGACGAACCACACACCACCCGGCAGCGATGGCAAACCCTGGTCGCCACCCACCACGACAACCTGAACGCAGACTGACAGGCCGGACATCACGAACAACGATGGACCTTCAAGGAACAGGCGCGATCGGAGCTGTACTCGTCGCGGCAGCCCGATACGTTGGTTGGATGGGGAGCCTCTGTGCGGTATGACCGCCCTGGTCACGTGATCTTTCTCAACGGCACATCAAGTGCTGGTAAGACCACCTTGGCCCGCGCGATCCAGGAAGAAAGCGATGAGCCGTACCTGTATTGGGGCATCGATACGCTGTTCTCGATGGTGCCGGAGAAATGGGCCGGCGCCCGCGGCGGGCACTTGAGCTTCGAAGGGTTCCGCTACGACCGGTCGGAGCATGACGAGGACGGCCGTCAGCTGATCAGCATCCGGTACGGCGACGTCGGCCGCCGGATGCTTGCCGCCGCCTGTGCGTCGGTCGCCAAGCTGGCGCGCAAGGGCTGCAACGTCGTGGTCGACGAGATGCTGCTGGATCCCGATCTGCTGGAGGACTGGCTCCAGGCGCTCTCCGGCGTAGAGGTCTATCTCGTTGGGGTGTACTGCCCGGTCGATGTGCTGGAGGAGCGGGAGGCGGCACGGGGTAATCCGGCGGGCCTGGCGAGGGGGCACCTGCGGACGGTTCATGCCCATGAGGCCAGGTACGACCTGAAGGTCGACACCAGCAAGGTCCCCGCGCAAGAGCTGGCGCGCACGGTTCTTCGGGCTCGCTCGCTGGCTGTAGCAGCGGGGCACTACGGCGGCGAGCCGCCGCCATGACGGGCGGCGGCCCGCCGCCGTCATTTCTATGGGTGGAAGCCGCCAAGCTGCTACAGCTCAACAACGAGCTCGTCCACGGCGACCTGATGGCACCCCGAGCAGACGGCACCTTGGCTGCGGTGCCCCTCACGCGTCATAGCGACGGGTCAGCTCCTCCAGCAACGGGCCCCAGTCCTCGGACGTCCCGCGTCGGTTCACCGCCTCGATCATCGCCTGCGGAGGTAGGGCGGCGAACATGTCGGCCAGCTCTCCGCGTCGGCCCGGCTGGGCGTTCAGCCAGAGCGCCTCTGCCACGCGTGTATCGCGGCTCATCCAGTACTCGGGCTGGCTGTGCCGCCCGCCCGAGGGCCGCTGTCGACGCCTCGGGCCCTGCGGCTCGGCATCGTGCTGTGGGGGTGGCGACACCGTGATGAGGGCTCGCAGAGCCGCCGTCGCGGTCAACGCCGGTACCAGCGCGGCCTGGGCTGACGGCCCGAGCCGGGTGAGGGCGCTCACCAGCGTGTCGATCACCCCCAGCGTGTCCGTCGCTGTCGACGGTGACCAGCCAGTGGCGCTGGCCGTGTCCAACACCTCGCAGGCGGCATCCGACAGGGATTCGACTCGATCGTGGAGATTCACACCCGTCCAACGACGGAGACCAGGGCTACGTCCTCATCCGCGGCGGCCTCGGACCAGGTGCTGGAGGGCGGTTCGAGATGAGCCGACAGGCACATGGCTCTCTCGAATTCCTCGATCAAGCACGAGCAGCGTTCCCGGAAGTCGCACGCACACGGCTCGACACCACGCAATGAGGCCGTCGGGCCCGTCCAGAACGGGGCCGACGGCCATCGAGCGGCTCTGGTGAACATGCAGCGTGGCAGCCCCCGCATCGACGGCCATCAGCAGAGGCCCCTCCGGCGAGGCCAGGGTCAGCCGGCGGAGGCGTCCTTGCCGACGAGGCCCGAAAGCAGCTCGACCAGAGTGGCATTCACACTGCGCTGCTCCGACAGGAACCCGTCGATCTTCTGCTCCAGCCCGTTGAGGCGGCCCGGACCGTCGACCTTCTGGTCGAGATTGCCGACCTGGAGGCGCAGCGCGGTCAGGTCGCTCTTGACGATGCCGAACTCACGGTCGGTCTTCTGCGCAGTCTCTTCGTAGCGACGCGTCAGGGCGGACAGCTCGCTGTGGGCGATGGGGTCTTCAGGCACGGTCGGCTCCCGGGCGGGTGTCATAGCGGCAATGCCGCAGCTTCCGATTGTCGCAGTGGCCGGGGCGGAGTCGGTAGCCGGTGGTCAAGAAGCGTCCATGAGGGCTTCGAGTTCCGCAACCTCCTGGTCGTAGACCTTCAGATCGGCGAGGACCGGAGCGAAGGCAGTCTTGGCCTGTTCCGGCGTGATGGTTCCCTCGGCGATGAGGTCCAGGAGCTGGAGGACGACAGGCAGCTCGACGGCGGCGCCCCAGCCCGATGCGTCGGTGCGGGTGGCATGGTCATACAGGGTTCCGGTGGTCCATTGTGCAGCCGGAATGGTCACCGGCCCGGCGATGAAGTCGGCGCGGTTGTTCCACATCATGGGAATTCTCCTAGCGGTAATCGATCCGGCGGGTGGCGGGCCGGACGGTTCCTCCGGCCGGGATCAGCGGTAAAGAACCATCGGAACCGTGCCACACGGGACTCGTCAGCTGCCGAGTCTCGCGCACCGCACGCCGGATGTCTCGGCTTCCGTTCCAGGGCCACTCCGAAGCGCGAGCGCCGCGCCGCCGACGCGTGCCGTCAGAGACCGCTGCTCAGGTGTTGAGGTCCAGGACGCGCACCGTCTCGCCCTCCCACCGCTTCCGCGCGGTGGTCGCGATGATCGCCCCGTCCGGGCGGTCGGGGGTGGGCTGCGCTGCGAACTGGCTGTGGGCTGCCGCCCACGTTTCCTGCCGGGCGAGAGCCAGCGCGGCGGCCAGGTCCAGGTCCAAAACCGTGATGCCCCGGCAGCGCGGCCAGATGCTCGGCTGTGCCGGGCCGTGCCCGGTCGGCTTCGACGAGCGCGCACGCCGGGGCGTAGAGGAACCACCCGGGTTCGGCATGCGCCCGGTGGATCAGACGGGAGCGGGCCGCGTCTCTTCTGGAAGTCGGTGACCTGCTCAATACGCGTTATGGCTCTGCCGATGACGAAGAGCAGCGTTCCTCGGGCAGTTCGGGAGGCGTGAGCACCTGGCGGCGGGCCGGGATGTCGATGAAGATGGACGGCACTTCGCGGCGTCGGCCGGAGCCGTCCGCCGTCGGCATCGGGACAGGGTAAAGACGCCGGCTACGGAGCCGGGTGACACGGTGGTGTCGCTCCGTTGTCGACGGGCAGACCTCGGTCAGAGGCGACTCCCGTGCTCGCCGATGTCGAGGCCCGGGCACGGCGAGCGCCTCTCAAAGCAGTCGAGAAGTGACTTCGCGAATGGTCGATAAGGCCATCGGCGCCCTGCGGACCGCAGTGGATCTGGGGCCGAAGTATCGAAAAGGCATACGATGGGTGTAGGCGGCATTCGCGGCTGTCTTGGAGTTTTGTTGCCTCATGCGCGCGAACAAGAAGACGGGGTTCGTCCTCGTGCACGGCCGCTACATCGCGACGAACAACGTCGACATGAGCAAGCTGTACGCGTCCTTGAGGCTGCACAGCCTCGAAAAGCAGGCCGCCCGCATCCACAAGTGCTGCCTGGCGCACCTGCCGCCGGAGGCGCAGAACGACCTTGCAGTCATGCTGCTGGTCAAGACGTGCAAGGACGTCCTTGCCGCGCTGAGGTTCCTTGAGGACGCCGGCTTTTCGCCCCAGGCAGCAGCACAAACCGCCCAGGCCAAACCCAAGGCGTCTACGGCATCGGGAAGGGGCCGCAAGACGTCGGGGAGCGCGGGCAGGAGCTGACCGCCGAAGGGAACGAACCGGGCCCACGGGAAGGGTGGGCCCGGCCCGCTTATCGAGCGTCGCCGTGCCCGTCGCCTGCCGCAAATCGAAGCCCGGGTGTGTCGAACGAGGGCGGTGCCACGGTCGCGTCGGGCGGTGCGGTCTGCACTCGCTGCGAGCGGGTGGGCGTCTGCTCGATCCGTGCGGAAAGTCGCCGCATGAAGTCGTCGGTGTCGTATGTGCTGAGCATGTCGCGCAGCACCTGCGCTTCGGCTCGCAGGGTTTCTTCGAGCATCAGGAATCTCTTCCCTTCCCCGGTTCGGGGAGATTCATGAGGGTGTTCAGGGCTTTGAGTCCGAGGTGGATGTTGGTTGTGGTGGCGTTGGTCGTGATGTTGAGGTACTCGGCGATCTCCGCGATGGTCTTGTCTTCGAGAAATCGCAGGCGTACGCATTCGGCCTGCTTCGGTGCCCGTTCCTCCAGGAAGGTGCGGGCCTTGTCGAGACGTTCGTAGCCGCGCAGTTCGAGCAGGTCGTCGGCTGAGGGCGTGCGCGGCAGTCCCGAGCCCGCCAGGGGAATCTCGCGGTCGGCCAGGCGAGCCAGGCGCCGGTAGTAGTCGATGACGCTGGTGCGCACGATCTCCATCGCGAGGGCCAGCGGGTTGGCGTGCGCTTCGATGACGGTCCACTTGGCGTGCATCTTGACCGCGGCGATCTGGACGGCTTCGTCGGCGTCGTGGAGGTTGCGCAGTCGGCTCATCGCGTGGCGCATGAACTCTTTGTGGTGCTGGGCGATGAACTCCTGGAAGCTCTGCTGCTTGCGGGAGGGCTCGGGCATCTCGCCGGGCTCGGCAAGGCCGTGACACTCGGTGGAGCCGGTCACCAGGCCCCCTCAAGCAGGGTGTGGATGGTCGTCGCGGTGCGTGTGGGGTCGCAGTACGCGCGAGCCAGCGAGGCGGTGCAGGCGGTACGGGAACCAGAGGTCCCGTGGCCGGCAGCGGTCATCCGGTAGACGCTGGGATCTACCGGCACGTACCAGGCCTTGTTAAGCCTCACGGACTCTTCTCAGGCGAGGCCTTTGAGAAAGTCCGAGATCGCGGTGTGCAGGGCTTCAGGCTGTTCCAGGTGCAGATCGTGGCGGGTGCCGGGGATGCTCATGGCCCTGGTGGCGGGTCGCTGGCGGAGCATCTCGTCGGCTTCTTGCGCAGGAATGAAGCTGGATTGGGCCAGGACGACCAGGGTGGGGCACGCGACCTGCTCCCACTCGTGCCGGAAGGAACGCTGGGCATTCTCCGTCAGCGAGCGGACCATCACGTCCCGGTCGAAGCGAGGCCACCATTCGCCGTCGCGTTCCTCCAGCCCGGCCGCCCAGCCTGCGCCGACCGGTCCGCCACCGAGGAAGGCGGCTGCCGCTTCGCGTGAGGGGAACGGTGCCGGCCACGAGTCGAGCCATCCGCCGATATCCACGGGGCCGCTCGGGTTTGGACCGCCGGGGCCGGCCTCGATGAGCACGAGCGCGCGGACCAGTCCGGGATGTGAAGCGGCGGTGAGCATGGCCGTGTGCCCACCCAGCGACTGGCCGACCAGGACAGGCCGCCGCAACGCCAGCTGATCGGCAACGGTGATGACGTCGGCGACGTAGGCGGCGCGCGAGACGTCCTGCGGGCGGCGCTCGCTGGCGCCGTGCCCGCGCTGGTCGACCGCGACAACCCGAAACCGGGAGCTCAAGCACCGTGCCAGCGCGTCCCATTCACCCGCGTGACCGGCCAGGCCGTGCAGCAACACGATGGGCTGCCCCGGCCCGCCCCAGTCCCGGCAGGCAAGCCGGACGCCGTCTCGCACCACCACGTGTTCGGACCATGCCACGTTGAACCTCCAGAAGGATCGGCTGGCCTCGATCATGCCGCGAGGGTCTCGGAACGTTCGATGAGCTGACCGCGTTCGAAGCGGGCTCCGGCACGGACGAGGGCGACCAGGTGGGGCGCGTTCACCGCCCGCCAGCGGGCCTGGGCGGACTCAACCAGCTTGAACACCATCGCGAGGGCCGCGGCTGCGCTGCCGGCGCCGCGGGTGACCTTGGTGCGGAGCTTGACGGTGGAGAAGGTCGACTCGATGGGGTTTGTGGTCCGCAGGTGGATCCAGTGCTCGGCCGGGAAGTCGTAGAACGCCAGCAGTTCCTCCCGGTCCTCGGTGATCTTCGCGACGGCCTTGGGCCACTTCGCGCCGTAGCTCTTCGCGAAGGCCTCGATCGCCTTCTCGGCGTGCGCGCGGTCCTCGGCGTTGTAGATCTCCTGCATGGCCTTCGTCGCGCCCGGCTGCGCGGACTTCGGCAGGGCGTTCGTGACATTACGGGCCTTGTGGACCCAGCACCGCTGATGGCGGGCAGCCGGGAACACCTCGGCCAGCGCCTTCCACAAGCCCATCGCGCCGTCGCCGACGACCAGCTCGGGATCGCGCATGCCGCGCCTGCGGCAGTCGCGCAGCAGATCGGCCCACGACTCGGTCGACTCGCGCAGCCCCTCGGCCAGCGCGATCAGTTCCTTGGTGCCGTCCAGGCGCACGCCCATCAGCACCAGGATGCAGGAGTGCGCCTGCCCGAGCCGGACCTTGGGGTGCACACCGTCCGCCCACACGTACACGTAGTCGCTGTCGGCGAGGCCGCGCTGCTGGAAGGTGGCGTGGTCGTCCTGCCAGTGCTTCGTCAGCCGGGTCACGGTCGTCGGCGACAGCCCGGCCGCCGAGCCGAGGAACTGCTCCAGTGCGGGCACGAAGTCCCCCGAGGACAGCCCGTGCAGGTACAGCAGCGGCAGCTGTGCGACATCCCGTGAGTTCCCCTGAGCTCAGCTGAGTCGCTGACCCCGTGGCCAGGGCGTTCTTCCTCCTTCGTGTGTTCTGTCGGCCTGTGACGTAACTTCGGGATTCTTGAAGCTTTCTCATCTCGTCCGACCGTTCCGCAGTCGGGCCGAAGGCGAGGAGGCTCGGGTTGGCGGCGCTGGCAGTCGTACGGGACCTGCGTGAGCACTGGGCGCCCGCATCGGCGGAGGAGCTGGAGCGGTTCGAGACTGACGTGCTGTCCGGGTTCGTCCTGGCGCGGGCCTCGGCAGGGCTGGCGGACGGCACGATCCGCGGGGACGTCGGGCACCTGGATCAGATCAGGTCTTGGTTCGGCCGGCCGCTGTGGGACATGGAGCCCGCCGACGCGGACGCATACTTCGGAAAGGTGCTGCGACACTCGCCCAGCGGCACCCGGCTGGGCCGGTCGCAGGCGTTGAGCACGTACTTCGTGTTCCTGGAGCTGCGGCACAAGGTCGAACTGCACCGGATGACCGGCCGGGTGGTCGAGTGCCCGATCGACGAGATGAACCGGCCGCGCGGGGCCAAGGACGCCCAACTGCGGATCCCGCCGAGTGAGCCGGAGATCGGGACGCTGTTCACGGGCTGGGGCGGCGAGCTGGCGACCTGCCGGAAGTTCGCCCCGACTGCCCGGAACTACACCGCTTCGAAGCTGATGTCCCAGGTCGGCCTGCGGGTGAGCGAGGCATGTGGCCTCGACCTGGGCGACATCAAGTGGGACCTGGGCCGCTTCGGCAAGCTCCACGTTCGCCACGGCAAGGGCGCCCGCGGCTCGGGGCCTCGTGAGCGGATGGTGCCGCTGATCAACGGTGCCGACCGGACGCTGCGGTGGTTCATCGAGGACGTGTGGGGCCAGTTCGACGACGATCGCACCCGGCCCGGCGCCCCGTTGTTCCCGAGCGAGCGGAAGAATGCCGACGGCTCCGCCCGCCGGGTCGGCGACGACGCCCTGCGCAACGGTCTCGACAACGCGGTCGAGGCTCATCTGCCGGGCTGGATGGACAAGTTGACGCCGCATGTTTTGCGGCACTTCTGCGCGTCCCAGCTCTATGGGAATGGGCTGGGCTTGCTCGCGATCCAGGAGGTTTTGGGGCACTCCTGGATCGCCACGACGATGCGGTATATCCACGTGCAGCAGACCCGGGTGGAGGATGCCTGGGTCGCCGGGATGGAACGGGCCGCGAAGCGGCTGGAAGGACTGGCCCGATGAGGTGGAACCTGCGGCTGACCGCCGCGAACAATGGTATCTGGAAGGCGTCCGAGCTCCAGCGGAGCCTGGCCGAGCACGGCCTGGTGATCTCGGCCGGGAAGATGTCCGGCCTGTGGTCCGGCCAGCCGGTCTCGCTCAAGCTGGAGGACCTGGACGTGATCTGCGTCGTGCTCGGCTGCGAGATCGGCGACCTGCTGATCCCGGAACCGCAGAAGGTCATCCGCCCCGGCGAGGAGAACGTCACCCAGACCGCTGTCGGAGCCGCCGGACCGGTTCCGGCGGTGGTGCCCAAGCGCCGCGACGGCCGGTCGCTGCCGCCTGCATGAGCCGGTATCCGAAGGGCTACCGCAAGCCCACCGACTCCTGCGACGGCTGCCTGGCCTGGGGCAACTTCAGCGGACGGCTCTGCCCTGCCTGCTACATGTTCGGCCGCAGCCACGCGACGGCAGTCTGCGCCGGCTGTTGTCGCCGCACCCAGCCTCTGAAGTGGGATTACTGCCGTCTGTGCTGGTGCCAGGCCCGGCTGGGCACCCAGGCCGCTATCGACCGGTCGGCCGCCGAGGCCGACGTGAGGGCCCGCCTCAACGCGGCCCGGCACCACCAGCTGTTCTTCATGGGCATGCACCACCGGAACGGATCGGCATCCGCCCCTCGGCGGCGCGGCGGACGGCGGGGCGCCCCTCGAAAGCCGCCGCCCGCGCCGGCCTGGCGGCCGAATGCCGACCGGAGACAGCTACCGCTGTTCGCACAGATCCCCCGTGACTACAGCCGTCTCGCCCTGGCCGACGCCGACCTGGCCAGCCCGTGGTTGGCCTGGGCAAAGTACCTAGCCCACCGGCTCGCCGAGACCCGCGGCTGGGGACGCAACATCCGCTTCGCCGTCAACCGCGGCCTGGCCCTCGTCCT
Organism: Streptomyces sp. NPDC059832; assembly: GCF_042731715.1. Lineage (NCBI taxonomy): Bacteria > Bacillati > Actinomycetota > Actinomycetes > Kitasatosporales > Streptomycetaceae > Streptomyces > Streptomyces sp. NPDC059832. Next base: position 33,611 of record NZ_JBHWIY010000036.1, read on the forward strand.
CACCGGCTACGTCGAGGGCGACGTCATCCGGCACACGGAGATCTTCGCCCCGCTGCGGGCCCTGGACCTGCCGGTCGGCCACACCATCACGGTCCTGGACGAGATGGGGATCTTCGAGGACGACAGCGAACCCTCCTTCGAACGCTGGCTCGCCGAGAGGCTGGAGGGTCTCGCACCCGGCATCCGCTCGGAGGCCGAGCGCTGGACCCGCGTCCTGCGCGACGGCGGCCCCCGCAGCCTCCCGCGACGGGAAGGAACGGTCTGGCTCTACCTCAACCGAGTCCGCCCGGCCCTGCTGGAATGGTCGAACCCCTACGACCACCTGCGGGAGGTGACACGCGACGACGTCCTCACCTACATCAAGACACTGCACGGCCACCAGCGCCACGACCAACTCGTCGCCCTGCGCTCGCTGTTCACCTGGGCAAAGCGGAACGGGCTGATCTTCCGCAACCCCACCAGTCGGATCAAGGTCGGGCAATACGAGTACGCCGTGCTGCAACCGCTCGTCCCAGAGCAGGTCGACCGCTCCGCCGCGGCGGCCACCACCCCGGCGACGCGGCTCATCCTCGCCCTCGGAGCGGTCCACGCCGCCCGGGTCGCCCAGATCGCCAACCTCATGCTCGACGACCTCGACATCGGCAACCGTCGGCTGACCATCGCCGGACGTGTCCGCCCGCTCGACGATCTCACCCTGAAGCTGCTGCTGGACTGGCTGGAGCACCGGCGAAACCGGTGGCCGAGCACCGCGAACCTCCACCTACTGATCAACAACCAGACCGCCACGAAGGCCAGCCGCGCCAGCAACCACTGGATCAGCGCCGCGATGCGCGGGCAGGACGCGACGCTGGAACGGCTCCGCGTCGACCGCCAACTCGAAGAGGCCCTGACCCACGGGCCCGACCCGCTCCACCTCGCCGAGGTGTTCGGGCTCGACGAGAAGACCGCGATGCGCTACGCGGACTCCGCACGGGCACTGCTGCACCAGGCCGCTGAACAGCCACTTCAGTGAAACCTGCTTGCCGGTCCACGCTTTTGCTGAGGATGAGCACGCGAGGCAGAGTCAGCATCCGGGGCCGATCGGCGGAGACGACGTCAGGGCGAGGGCAGCGTTCCGCAGCTGGGCCGCCCACGTCTGCTGGTCAAGCCCCAACGTGTACTCGATGCAGCAATCGCACTGCGGGATCAGCGCCACGAAGGCTTGCTCCGCCGCGGTCTCGGCCTCCGTCTCCCACCAGTCGTCCGTCGCCAGCTCGGCGGGAGTCATCTCTCCAGCGATGAGTCTCGCCGCCATCCGCCGCAAAGCGTGGCGCCGTGCCAAACCCCGATCCGGCAGCCCGATCCCGGCCTCGGCAAGTGCTTGCTCGAACGCTTCGCGAATGTCGCGGGCATCCGCGTTGCGAGGCCAACCGGCGAGCTCGCACAACGTCGGGGTGTCCAGTCCGGCTGCGAGCGCCTCAGCAGCGATCATCGGTAGCTCCTCCGGGCGTATCTCATCCGCCTGATATCGACACGCCACCTCACCCAGGGACGTGAGTCCACTCTGGACGGAGGTTTCCGGTTCCGGTGTCGTTCCTTCTGCTCTCATGACTCCTACGGTGTCAGCACCGTTTCCGGGAGGCACCCAGGGGTGGGTCCACTCCGCACCCACCCCGCGTGTTCGCCTGAACCCAAGGCGTGAACCCACGAGAACACGACCGTCCGTCCTCGAGTTCCCGCGAAAGGCCCTTCAGTTTCCGTGAACTCACGGGCCTCACGGGGGTTGAGGAACATCGGAACGAAAACCGGCGCTAAGCCTCGATCGGCCCTGGTGGATGGCTGACGGAGCGTCGACGGCGGGACCCGTCTGAAGTCGTCCCGCAGATCACGCCCTATTATCTGCGGGAAGGCTGATCGCGACCTGCGGGAACAGCCGCCAGGCCGTGCGTGAAGCGGCCCCGTTATCTGCGGCAAGGGGGAAGTGGTGCCAGCCGTCGTACAACTGCCCGCCGGGAAGGTGCTGACCGTCCGTACGGCGGCCGACGTCTTCCTCGACTCGCTCGGTAACCCGAACACGGTCCGCAACTACGGGATCGGGGTGGGCAAGACCGCCGAGCGGCTCGGTGAGGGCCGGCCGCTCGCGTCCGTCGCGGACGACGAGATCGGCGAGACCCTGGAACTGCTGTGGGGCAGCTCTGCGGTGAACACCTGGAACGCCCGGCGTGCGTCGGTGCTCTCGTGGCTGGGTTGGTGCGATGAGCGCGGGTACGACGGCCCGGCGGTCCCTGCCTGGGCGAAGCGGCTCACCCCACCGGACTCCGAAACCCCGGCCCGCTCGAAGATGGCGATCGACCGGCTGATCGCGCGGCGGGAGGTGCACCTGCGGGAGAAGACGCTGTGGCGGATGCTCTACGAGACCACTGCCCGCGCGGAGGAGATCCTGGGCGTCAACATCGAGGAGCTGGACCTCGCCGGGCGCCGGGCCCCGGTGAAAGCCAAAGGCGCCCGTCCTCGTACACGTCGCCGCGGCGCTGTCCGCAAGGACTTCGTCCTGGAGACGGTCTACTGGGACGCTGGTACTGCCCGGCTGTTGCCCAGGCTGCTCAAGGGACGTACGCGTGGCCCGGTGTTCGTCACCCACCGCAAGCCCGGCCCCGGCAAGGTCGTCAACCCGCGCGACATCTGCCCGGCCACCGGGCTCGCACGTCTCTCGTACGGGCAGGCCCGGATGCTGCTGGACGAGCACACTGCCCTCGGCTGTGAGCCGGGCACCGGCTGGGATCTGCATGAGTGGCGGCACTCGGGTCTGACCCATCTTGGTGAGGGCGGGGCAAGTCTGCTCATGCTGATGGCGAAGTCCCGGCACAAGAAGGCGGAGAACGTAAGGAAGTACTTCCGCCCTTCCCCGGAGGTGATCGCCGAAGTCACCAGCCTGCTCGCGCCGGGCTGAGGCGGGGGACCGGTACGGGGAATGCCATACGACGGCATCTGTGACGGCTGTGCAGGTCAATGGTTGTACGCGTGGCCGTCCGCCGAGCAGATCCCGGTTCGGACGCGGCGGGATGAGGCGGGCGTCTCGCCGCAGTGCCGGGTCTGCTGGGCGGCCGTCACTGACTCGGAACGGTGATGCCGGCCGCGCGCAGGTTCGCCTCGACCAGCGTGTTCAACCGGGCGATGGACGGTGACTGGTCTTCCCGGTGGTGGTTGACCATTGCGTACCGGGAGGCGGCGTCGGACTGGTCTTGAAACCCGGTCGGCATCGCCAGCAGCGCCCGTTGGGTCAGCAGCTTGTCGGCCAGCGTGGACGCCAACTCCTCGATCCGCGGGTCGTCCGGATCCCAGGCCCTCGCATCCCAACCGCGCTTGGTCAGCTCGACGGACTCGGGATCCTCCAGCGAATGTTCAAGCCGGGTCAGGAAGCTGTCGAAGATCTCCGGGACCAGTGCCTGGGCCAGCACCAGAGCCTCCCGTTGACCAGCCACGTAGTCGGGACCGAAGCCGAGTTCGGCGAGCCGCTCCAAGACCGCGCAGGCCCGGTCGGGCAGCAGGGCGCGGTCGCCGTGGTCGAGACGGTGCAGCCTGTCGCGGCGCGCGATCAGGTCTTCGATCCGTTCGGTGAGCTGGTGGTGGACGTCGTCCAGGGTGGCGGCGAACGTCGTTGGATCGGCGTCGAGCAGGTCACCGATCTCGGCCAGCGGCACGCCGGCCGCGGCCAGGGTCCGGACCTGGACCAGCCGGTACAGCTCGTCCGATCGGTAACGGCGGTAGCCGGAACCGTCGCGTTCCGGCTCGGCGACCAGACCGAGCCGGTGATAGTGCCGCACGGTTTTGATCGTGACACCGACGAACGCCGCCGCCTGACCGATCGTGAGCCCGTCTGTCATCGGCTCGGCGCACCTCCGGATCGTGGGCGGCTGCGGTCTCGCGCACCGCGTCGGTGACGGCCGGGAAGTCCGGATGATCACCAGGGTGAGGATAGCGCGCACCAGTTCCAGCCCACCCCCTGCTGCCAAGAGGACCGGGACGCCTGCGATCGGTGCCTGTCACCCCTTGATCGGTACAGGGGGTTGACCTTGACCTTGGGTCAAGGCTGCAGGCTCTGCACATGGCCGTTCGAAGGGCCAGGCAGCCACCAGGGCCACCGTGAGAACCACACCGTGAACAGGAGATTCATCATGGGAACAAGCAACAGCGGCTTCTCCGACGCAGGGCTGCGCCGGCTGCGCGAGGTGCTGGCACAGCACGTCGAGTCCAAGAAGATTCCCGGCCTTGTCGCCCTCGTCAGCCGCGGCGGCCGGACGCACGTCGAAGCGATCGGGACGATGCGTCATGACGGTGGCGCGCCGATGCGCCGGGACACGATCTTCCGGATGGCGTCCACGTCCAAGCCGGTCACGATGGCGGCGGCGATGATCCTGCTCGACGAGTGTCGGCTGCGGCTGGACGACCCCGTGGACCAGTGGCTGCCCGAACTCGCCGACCGGCAGGTGCTGAAGCGGCCCGACGGACCCCTGGACGACACCGTGCCGGCACACCGGCCGATCACCGTACGGGACCTGCTGACCTCCACGTTCGGGCTCGGAGTGGACTTCGAGTCGATGGCTTCCCCGATCAGGGCCGCGACCTTCGAGCGTCTCGACTACAGCGTGGCATCCGGGCCGGCCCCGGAGCCGGACGAGTGGATGCGCCGCCTCGGCGAACTGCCGCTGCAGTACCAGCCCGGAGTGCGGTGGCAGTACGACCTCAGCAACGAGGTGGTCGGTGTGCTCGTCTCCAGGGTCACGGGACAGTCGTTGGAGACGTTCCTGCGGACACGCATCCTCGATCCGCTGGGGATGAAGGACACCGCCTTCCACGTGCCCGCCGACAAGATCGACCGACTGCCGCCGCTGTACGGGCCCGACCCGCAGACCGGCGAGTTCCTCGTGTGGGACGAGGCGGCAGGGGGAAGGTCCAGCGTGCCTCCCGCGTTCCAGGGCGCCGGCGGCGGGCTGGTCTCCACCGCCGACGACTACCACGCCTACTTCCAGATGCTGCTGAACCACGGGATGCACGGGAGTGAACGGATCTTGTCCCGGGCCGCCGTCGAGTTGATGACCACCAACCGTCTCTCGCCCGAGCAACTAGCCGCCCGGGAGGCCATGTTCAGCAACGTCGCCCACCTGTCGTCCGGCCAGGGGTCGAACGGCGGCTGGGGCTTCGGGATGGCGGTGCGCACCTATCGCGGCGACTACGCGCCCATCGGCCAGTTCGGCTGGTTCGGCGGTACCGGCACCACCGCCTACGCAGACAGGACCAACCAGCTCACCGGAGTCCTGCTCACCCAGGTCGGACTGTCCACCCCGGATTCGCCGCGTGCCATGAACGACTTCTGGACCACGCTCTACCAGGCCATCGACTGACAACGAGCTCGACCGATACTTTGCGGCTGGGGTCAGAGACGAGAGCCCGGGACCGGCGCCGGGCGTCATTCCTCGTCGGTGGCGTCCGGCTCACGCAACGGACGCAGGTCCCCGGGCAGGTCGGGGAGCTGGAAGGAGTACCGGCCGAGCATGTTGATGTGGTGGCGGACGAACGGGGAGAGGCGGGCCACGTCCTCGTCGCGGACATTGAATCCGTCCTCGCGCAGCTGAGTGACGGCGGCGTCCATGTACCGCGTGTTGAAGAGCACCAGGGCATTGAGAACCAGGCCGAGCGCACCGATCTGGTCCTCCATGCCGTCCTGGTAGCGCTGGTAGAGCTGCCCGGCCCGCCCGGCCGTGGAAGATCTTCCGGGCGAGCGCGTGGCGGCCCTCCTGGAGGTTGGCCTGCACCTTGATCTGCCGTCGGTAGCCGGGCTCGTCGGCCAGGCGCAGGATGTGCACCGTCTTGGCGATCCGCCCGTAGTGGGTGATCGCGTCGCCGAGCGGGGTGGGGCGCCCGTCCCGCGACAGCATGCGGATGACGTCGTACGCACGCACGGCCCCGGTGTGGATGGACCCGATGATCCGCAGGATGTCCTCCCAGTGCCGCTCGATCCGGGCAAGGTCGACCCGGCCGCGGGCCGCGTCCTGGAAGGCGCCATAGTCGGCGGCGCGGTCGATGCGCCACATCTTCTGGTCCGGCAGGTCCGCAAGCTGGGGCGCGTACGCGAACCCGGCCAGGGTCAGGAGCCCGAACACGATGTCGGAGTACGAGGCGGTATCGGTGACGATCATCTCCGGGCGCTTGCCGCCGTCGCGGTCGTAGAGCACGTCCAGCACGTACAGCGAGTCGCGCGGGGTGCCTGCCACGACCTTCCCGCCGAGCCCGGCCGCCTGGTCATTGATCATGTTGAGCCAGGTGGCACCGCCCCGGCGCCCGAAGTACTTCGGGTTCGGCCGCGCATAAACCGACGGCACCGGGACGACGAACCGCATGCCGTCCACCGAGGCGACCAGACCCCCGCCCCACGCCTGCGCGAGCGGGATCACCGCCTGGTGCTCGATCAGGGTGGCGTTCGCCGCCCGGTACGTCGCGAGACGCAGATACGTCTGGTCGACGTGGGACAGCCGCCCGTACTTCAGCGCGTCCCCGGCCCCGATGACCGGGGTATAGCCGACATTGCAGCCGTGCGCGACCAACAATGCCGCGATCGTCACCGGCAGGTCCTTGAGACGGGCCTCGCCGCCGGTGACCGAGGTGAACGCCTGGTCGGCACCGGTCCAGGAGAACACCTCCAGCAGCACCTCGGGCAGATCCACCCGGGGCAGCATCGCGTTCACCGCGGCCCGCAGATCGAGCAGCGAGGCGGGTTCGGGCTCCGACTCCAAGGCGGCGAAGTGCAGCCGTCCGTCGTCGTCGAACACGATCTGCGCGTTGTCCGGCAGCCTCCCGGCGACCTCGCGATACGTCCCGTCCAGCAGCGCGGCCCGCGCGGTCAGGTGCTCGCTCGCCCCGGCGGGCAGGTTCAGCGAGGCCAGCACGGTGGGCTTGGCCTGCTCCCACGCCTCCCCGGCCAGCAGCTTCGCCCTCGGATCGCCCCACTTGGAGGAGTTCTTCGCGAACACCTCCCGCCGCCGCAGCATCCGGTGGAACTGCTCCAGGATGCAGAACGTGTACGCCTTCCAGTCCACCGTGCCCGGCTCCAGGTGCGGCGCCGAAAGGACCAGGCGCCGCCAGGAACCGACAAGCAGATCTGTGTCAATCTCCTGCGGGCCGACTTTCTTGCGGCCCATCAGGTCCGGCAGCGACTTCAGCGCGGTCAGCACCGGCATCCCTTCCGGGGTGGCGCCGAAGTCGACGACCTTGACCAGGAGCTTGAGGAACGGCCGGACGGTGCCGAACCGGCCCACCAGCATCGCCCGCCACGCTTCGTCCGCATCGGAGTCGAGCGGCGGGGTCAGCTCGAACAGCGCGGCGATCGCGGCGGCCAGCTCCGCGCGCGGCACCACCGCCTCGATCCGCTCCCACATCGCCGTGAGCGTCTCCACCTTCGGCGGGCTGACCTCTCCGGTGTCGGTGTCGACCTGCTCGCTCGTGGTGTCGAAGACGACCTGGAACGCGGTCGCCAGCTTCGCCCCGGCCCGCTCCACCCTCGGCAGCGTCTTGATCTTCTCCTTGACCGTCTCCCGCTCGGCCTTGGCCAACAGCTTCGTCGCGATCAGCACTTCGAGCAGGTCCAGGGCATCGTCCACGGCACGAGTCGTCAGGTAGACCGCGGTGGCCAGCAGCGTCGCCAGACGGCGCGAGTCGCCGTGCCGCTTGAGGAGCGACGCCTTGCCGTCCACCCCGTACCGCGACAACTCCGCCAGGCGCCGCGGCATCGGACCCCGGCGCAGCCGGTCCAGCTCCGAGACCCGCGCGCCAGACGGCACGGTCAACAGGGAGTCCAGCACCGCCCGCTGGCCGATGCTCAACATCCCATACAGGGTGTCCCACAGCCGCTGGTTCGCCGTCTCCCGCACCGAGGTGACCAACCTGGTCAGCGTCGTCACGCCGGGCAGCAGCACGCGGCGCTCACGCAGCTGGCCGACCGCCGCGTCGAACAGGGCCTTCGGGCCCTCGCCAGTCGTCCAGGCCCGCGCGTCCACCCATGTCCGCAGGTCGGCCTCCGCCTCGGCGAACTCCTCGTATTCCAGGACCCGCCGCAGCTCGCGTACGTGCTCCAGGCGGGTGTTCTCCCGCTCTCCGTATGCCTTCAGCACCGACGCATCGCCGATGTCGAGCTGCTCGGCGAGGTAGTCGACGACCTCCGCCGGCACGTCCGTGGGGTCATCAAGGAACACCCCCAGATACCGCGCAGTCGTCAGCTGTAGCGCGAAGCCCAGGCGGTTATGGGACCGCCGCTTGCCCTCGATCAGCTCCCGGTCCGCGTCGTCCAGGAAGAAGAAACGCTCCAGCTCCGTGCGGGAAGGCGCCCCGCGAAACGCCGCATACGCGGCAGCCTGCTCATCCGTCAAAAACTCGACCGGCACCCCGGACCTCCAAACAGTCGATCAACAACGACTGCCGAAGGTTCCGCTGCCACAGAAGCCCAGGTCAAAGCCTCCCTGAGCATCACCAGGGCTTAGCGCCGGTTTTCGTTCCGATGTTCCTCAACCCCCAGCACCTCGCCGGCCTTGGGCGAATTGCGGCACCAGGGCGGCGGGATCTTCGAGGAGAACCGCATCCGCTCGCCGGTGGCCGCGTCCACCCGCTTGTCGTTCACACGCGGGGCCGTGACTTCGACCGGTCCGGCCGCGGTGACCACGGTGCGGGGCCGGTGGTGACCATTGCGGACCACCAGGCGGCGCCCGACCTCGTCCTTCTCAGCAGCCAACTCTGCTATGTACTGGTTGACTTCAGCCTCCAGCGCGGCGGCGAGCATCCGCCGGGCGCCCTCCCGCACGATCTCGTCGATCAGGGAGCCGGACTGGGTGGTGCCGTCGGCGGTGACTACGCTGAGCATGGGCGTGCTTCCCCGACCCGCGCTGCGAACACGGGCCTACTCGGTGACCATCAAGGGATCATTCGGGAAGGTACGCCCTCCGCGTCCCTCCTGGAACCGATCCAGAGGTCTTGAGCATTGCTCACGATTTCGTCGTCACCGAATCCGAGGCGCAGTCCTGAGCGGGTGGGAGACCTGTCAGAAGGGCCGAAACGGACCACCCCGGCACGACCGGGCCGATGTGTCTGTGATGCGATCACGCCCGCATCGCACAAGGATCGGAGTACGGGAGGTGGCCCGGCCGCGCCCCTGTCTCCGCGCGGGGTCAGCGCGCCTTCCTTCCCGACGCGCTGGTCCGCTTCCCCTCCCACTACCCGCCAGGGGGCCTGGAGGTACGTATGTCGCGGCCCTTGTGGACTGGTGCCATTTCCTTTGGCCTGGTCACTTCTCTGAACTACGTGGCGCATCGGCCCCTGGTCGGCATCCTCTGGGGATGGCACGATGAGCGCCCATGGATGATCAGGGCACTTTTTCCGCCCAGGCTCTTCGGTTGGTCACTACGCGCTTCCCGCATGCTCTGGGTGCAGTGCTAGGAGGCTCGGTTGCCCAGGGTCGCGCTGCTTCGACCAGTGATCTCGACGTGGCGGTCCTTCTGCCGGACTCGGACACTAGCCGCCGTGAGGTGATACGTCATGAGGGCCGTCTGGCCGAGCTGTTCCTGAACACCCTTGCGGACGTGCCGGAATTCTTCGAGTGGGACAGGGCGCGCCGCCGAGGCACGGTCCTTTTCATCTACGACCAGGGCCTGCCCTTGATGGACCCGCACGGCCATCTGTCTCGAACGTGCGATCAGGCCCGCGCGGTACTCGCGGGCGGTCCTCCTCCCCTCACGTCGGCGGAAAGGGAACGAAGTCGCTACGGCCTTACCTGTTACATGGACGACCTGGTCGACACCCCGCCAGCCAATCGGTATGAACAGCTTTCCCTCGCCGACTTCACCCTGCGTGAGGCGGCACACCTGCTCACCGCCCACCACGGTGCTTGGACGGGCATTGGCAAGTGGCTGCCCCGCCGACTGCTGAGTGCGGACCCGGTACGTGGCAAGGCTCTGCTGGATGGCCATCAAGCCGTGGCCGATCGCGCCGACCCCGCGCCGTTGGCGACTGCAGCCGAGCAAGTTCTCGATCTGCTCGGCGGACCGCTACGCGAAGGATACGCACGCCCCTGGCGCACCTGATCCGCGAGCCACATTTCGCGCTCTGGGGCGGACGCTCAAGAATTTCGATCTGAGCATTGTCCCGCGACGTGCGGGAAGGTCGGCATGCCGAGGTCGGTGGGCCGGGTGGCTGTGGTGGCGTCAATCTGGGCGAGCTTGTCACGGGCGCCAGCGAGGCTGACCCGGAGTCCCTCGATCTCACCGAGCCAGCCCTCCTGCTCAGCTTCGGTGATGCGAGCGAGGAGGTTGTCGCGGATCTCCACCAGCCGGGGCCGCTGGGCGGGGTCGGGCCGGAGCATCGAGCAGCGGATGCAGGCTTATCCGAACTACCCAGTTCACGGACCGACGGGGCCGCTCGCAGGCGAGTTGCTAAAAGTAGTGGGCGACAATCTCGGCGCCCCGAAGTGTCCGGGCGTGTCGCGCCGCAGACTCCTGCAGGGGCGCCGTGACTGGGTGTCGTGGGACAGGGGTGGACGACGCTGACTGGGGTGCGGCGGCGGGCAGGGATCAGTCGAAGTTGAGGCGGCGTCCCCATTCGCTGCTCCACCCACCGCGCCAGACGGCTAGTCCCGCGTAGGTGAAAATGCAGCCGACGCCAATGCCCCATTCATCGCCTTCGTAGCGGATGGCGGAATCCGTGAGAGCAGTGCGGAGTCCGTCGAGGGGGATCACGGTGAAGGCATCGCTGCGCTCGTCGGGGCAGTGCTGGACCTCGATCCAGCCTTTGCGGACGAAGGGCAGCAGCGGGGCGAGTTGCCGGTCCACCCAGGCAAGGCGCTCGGCGCTGTCCAGGTCGTCCGGCGGATCCTCCCAGATGCCGAACGCCCCGGTGAGCATGCCGCTCGCCTCGGCCGCGCAGACCAGGACTTCGCGTTCCTCAACGCTCAGCTCGTCCCAGGTGGGAAGCGCGCTGGTGTCGGCAGTCGGATGTGCGCCGTCGAACCAGTGCTCGCGCACGTGCTGCGGGGCGGCGAGGCTGAAGCGGCGGTGAGGGCGGGCGGTCCACAGCCAGTTGGTCGGATCGGTGAGGACCTCGTGGAGTTCGGGCCCTGCCACCAGGACAGGGGCGACGGCGCGGTGGCTTTCCCCCTCGTGGACGGTCAGCAGCCTGCGTTCGGCGAGATCGAGGGCCACGTCGGCGAGCTGTGGGACCAGGGCGCGTTGCTCGTCCTCTGTGAAGCTGCGCAGGGGCGGAGCCTGTGCAGCACCGGCCCAGCGAAGTGCCACGCCATAGTTCTGGACTACCCCGGCCAGGGAGTACCCCGAGATGGCACGACGCATGAGTGTCTGTTCGGCGATCGTCAGCGAATCCCAGGCGTGCATGACGTGCATGCTCTCACTGCGAGCGGCCTGAGCCATAGCTGATTATCCGGCCGGGCCGGCCATCAGCCCAGGTGAGGGGCCTGGCTCCCGCTAGTCGTCACCCAGCGCGAGCAGTATCGCGAACTGCTCGCTGTTGGTTCCGGCAACCACGACATCGATGCCGTGTCGGGTGACGGGCGTCCATGCGCGGCCGTTGTCCATGCCCTCCAGGTTCGTGACCCAACTGGTGCCCAGGCCAAGCGGCTTCGCCACCCGCGTAGCCGCCCGCTTCGCGTGATCACGGTCACGGAGAAGGATTCGCCTGTGTTGGTGCGATCACGACCGAGATCGTTGGTGACGTTGGACGAAAGCTGCGGCAATCATCACTGCCAAGGTGGTGTTGGCGGCGCTCCAGAACAGGAGCTTGGAGTTCGCCCCGTTGACCGTCCGCAACTCCCCGTCGGCATGGCGACAGAACGAGTCGGGTGGGAAGTACTGCGAGACGGGAGTGCCGCGCGTGCCGTAGCAGGGCGAGGTCTCAGGAAACAGGCTCGGCTGAGCGCGCTGTGAGAGAGCCCAGCCGACCAACACGGTCAGCCAACCTGCCAGCAAGAAGACGATCAGGATCCAACTGGGCACCTTCGCGCGCCGTCCCAGCAGCCACACCAAGGCGGTTGGTATGCCGATGACGGCCGGCGCAGCGAGCAGCGAGATCAGAGCCGTGATCCTGTCACCATACTGATCAAGGATTCGGCGGACCAGGCCTGCGCGCTGGTACAGCGGGCATGCCTAGAAGGGTCGGCCCTCCTCGGCTGGACTCCAGCTGTCTGATCTTGTTCTCTGCGCCGGCGAGGCTGACCTGTAGCCCTTCAACTTCCCCGAGCCAGCCCTCGTTCTCTGCTTCGACGATCCGGCTGACCAGGTTGTCCCGGATCTCAACCAGCCGACTGTGCTGGGCAGGGTCGGGGCGCAGGAGGGAACACCGGACGCAAGCGTGTTCGTGGATGCAGGCGGTGCCATAGGCGCGGGCGCAGGTGCCGACGGAGAGCTTGCGGCGTCCGAAGTGTCCGAGGAAGTCCTCCCACTCGTTGTCGGTGGGGGTTCGGTACTCCTCCGCGGGGCGCAGGGCTCGCCGTTGGTGCCGCCGGACAGATGCGGCATCCGGCGTTAGCTGGAGGTAGAAGTCGAGATCGCGCCGGGGGCGACCGCCGCGGACGGCTAATCGGCCACAACGACCCGGACTACCAGGAGCGAGTCGTCAAATTCAACGAGCTGATTGCTAACTGTGCGATCTACTCCACCGCGCTGGACATTACCGATGCCGCTAACGCCCTCGCCGCCGAGGGCCATCTCGTGGACCCCGACGACCTGGCCACCGTCAGCCCGCTGATCACGCGCACGATACGCCGCTTCGGCGACTGGCACTTGGACCTCACGCCGCCCAAGGACGTCGTCGCCACCAGGTTGGACCTGGCCCCCGGAGCGCTGTTTCCCACCGCGCCGGTGTGAAGCCGCGATCGACCGAAGGCCCATGGTCGGCCCGGGACGCCCCCGAGCTATCCCGGCCTCAGCGCACCGTGATAACCAGCTTGCCTGTGGTGCGGCCCGTCTCCCCCAAAACGTGGGCCCGGGCACCTTCGGCGAGGGGGAAGGCGCCGGAGACGTGGGGGCGGAGACTTCCCCGGTCGACGAGCTCGGCTACGGCGCGCATTCCGGCCTGGTCGTGCTCGACGAGCAGGATGACGGCGCGGACTTGCGCCTTCTCCGCTTTGGCCTGGGTGTCCTTGTCGCCCGGCAGGAGGGAAACCAGGACACCGCCGGGCCGGAGCACGCTCACGGAACGGGTGGCGGTCTCGCCGCCGAGGGCGTCAAGGACGACGTCGTAGCGCTCATCGGTGTTGGTGAAGTCCTCAGAGCGGTGGTCGATACAGACATCCGCGCCGAGCTCGCGCAGGAAGTCATGCTTGGGTGCGCTCGCCGTCCCGGTGACGTGCGCGCCGCGCTCCTTGGCGATCTGTATGGCGAGATGACCGACCCCTCCGGCCGCAGCGTGGATCAAGACCCGCTGGCCAGCCCGGAGGTCTGCGGTCTCGACGAGGGCCTGCCAGGCGGTGAGCGCGCCCAGCGGCAGAGCGGCCGCCTGGACGTGGTCTATGCCGGCGGGCTTGGCGGCGAAGGCGCGGGCAGGGCCGGTCACATACTCGGCATGAGAACCGGCCCCGTGCGGGTAGGGCAGCATGCCGAACACCTCGTCACCGGGCCGGAAGAGGGTGACGCCGAAGCCGGTCTCCACCACGGTGCCGGAGACGTCCCAACCCAGGGTCAGCGGCGGGGGCGGCAAGAAAATACTCAGGGCGCGGTGCTTGAAGTCCGTGGGGTTGAGTCCGGCCGCGTGCACGGCGACGAGGATCTGCCCAGGCCCGGGCGCGGGCCGCGGAAGCTCGGTCAGCTGCAGGACCTCGGGGCCGCCGAGGGCCGTCTGGTGCAGGGCGAGCATCAAGGGGGTGCCCTCCGGGGCGGCAGGATTCGAGGAGTCCGTGGCGGCCGCCGGGTCAGGGGAGTTGAGGTTTTCAAGTGTCTCCGTTGAAGTCATGCCTCGATCCTGGCCGTACGGTCCGGCCCAGGGCGATGGCAAGAAGGTCAGCCTTCGATACATTCTTGCCATGCCCATCAACCCTGCTGCCCGCCGTGCTCCCGGTGGCAGTACTCCCAGCGTCCACCCCGCCTCAGCCGCGCCCTCCCGGGACAGGGACCTCGCCGGCCGTGCGGCAGAGCTGGAGCTCTTGATGCGCCCGGAACCGCGGCCCGGCGCCCACAAGGTGGTCGTCCTTGTTCTCGACGGGATCTACCCCTTCGAACTCGGCATACCTCACCGGGTCCTGGGCTCCGCCAATGGCCGCTACCAGGTGCTGTCCGCGAGCGTGGACGGGCAGCCCGTGCGTACCGACTCGGACCTGACCGTCACCCCCGCACACGGTCCCGAAGTGCTGGCCGAGGCGGACACCGTGATCATCCCTCCGTACGCGATCACCCAGGCCTCGGCCGCCGCTGCGGACTCGCGGGCCCTCGATGCCCTGTCCCGCGTCCGCCCCGGTACCCGTCTGGTGTCCATCTGCACGGGCGCCTTCCTGCTGGCTGCCGCCGGTCTCCTGGATGGGCGCCGGGCTACCACCCACTGGGCACTCACCGACCACTTCCGGGAACTGTTTCCCCGGGTCGAGCTTGACGCCGGCGTGCTCTTCGTCGACCACGGTGATGTACTGACCTCAGCGGGGGCGGCGAGCGGTGTCGACGTCTGCCTGCACCTGGTACGCCAGGACCACGGCAGCGAGGTTGCCAACCAGGTCGCCCGTTACTGCGTCGTGCCGCCGTACCGGGACGGCGGGCAGGCACAGTACATCGAGCGGCCGCTGCCGCCGGCGAGCGGAACCGGCACCGGGCCGACCCGCGACTGGGCCCTGCAGCGGCTGGAACTGCCGCTGTCGCTGGACGAGCTGGCCGCGCACGCGACAATGAGCACCCGTACCTTCGCCCGGCGCTTCCAGGAAGAGACCGGTCTGAGTCCCGGCCGCTGGCTGACCCAGCAGCGGCTGCGGCGGGCACGGCACCTGCTGGAGTCCAGCGACCTGCCGGTGGAACGAGTCGCCCACGAGGTCGGCTTCGCCACCGCCACCTCGCTGCGGCGGCACCTGGCAGCGGAGGCCGGGGTCGCACCGTCGGCGTACCGGCGTACTTTCCGTGCCCCGGGTCCGACCGCGGGCGATGTGGCCCCTGTTCTCCAATAGGCACGCCCATGCCCATCGGTCGACCCCAAACCGGCTCAGAAGCCCGTCAGAAGATCACTTCCAGACCACGTCGGCGGATCGAGGCTAAGACTTGTCCGGCCGATCGCTGGAAGAGCTGAGCCTGTGACCTTGACGTGTGGGGCCACCTTCGGCCGATCATGGCTCCATGACTCGCGCTCTCTCGACGCTGCCCGTCATTTCCTCCGGCTCGCTCGCCAGGTCCCCTCAGCCTGTGCTCACGGCCTTCGGTGGTCTGCTGCTGCGCCCCTGGGAAGGAGGCGACGCGCCAGGGTTCCTCTCCGCTTATCGTGACGACGAGATCCGTCGCTGGCACACGCGACGGCCCTTGACCGAGACGCAGGTCCAGGAGTGGTTCGACGCCTACCGGCAGGACTGGCAACGAGAAACGGGCGGCCACTGGGCGGTCACCCGGGACAGCGGTGAGGTGCTCGGCCGGATCGCCCTGCGCGGCTTGGACTTCGACGACGGCACCGCCAACGTCGCGTACTGGGTGCTCCCGGCGGCCCGAGGCGCCGGCGTGGCCTCCGGTGCCCTCGCCACGCTCACCGCCTGGGCCCTGCACGAGATTGGCTTCCACCGCCTGGAGCTGGACCACTCGACACGCAACGCGGCATCCTGCAGGGTCGCCATAAAAGCTGGCTACCTCCTGGAAGGCACCAAGCGCAGTGCCGCCGTGCATGAAGACGGCCGACACGACATGCACCTGCACGCCCGCGTGCTGGGCGATGAGCCTGACGGGCTATGACATGCGGAGTCAGCCGACGGCCGAGGCGGCGGTCAGGGTGCCGAGATTGACGAATCCACGCTTGCCGTAGCGAGTGGCCACAGCCCGGAACTTGTGGCCAGGTGATCGGCCGGACAAGTCCTCTAGGCGCAATACCGGTGTTTTAGGACTTCGCTCGTGGGGTTGGGGCTGTTCTGGTGGGCTCGGCGAGGGCGACGACGGGGGTGTCCGGGCGGGGTCGGTTGTTGTGTTCGGTGCGCTTGAGCGGCCAGTTGGACATTTTGCGTTTGATCACTCGCGGGTTGGACCGTAACCGTCTTGGTGCCAGGAGACGTTCGGTGATCTCACGCAGGGTCTGCGTCAGTGCCCGGGCGAGCCGGGAGGGGGGAAAATCCCGCCTGGCCGGTGGTCTGCCGGCGGACGACGCGCAAGGTGCGGGTGAAGGACATCCGGTCCGGGTCCTCTCTCTGCAGCTGGGCCGCCTGGTGCATGAGGTCGCGCAACGCGTGGTGCACGAGGAGGAACGCGAAGATCTCCAGCTCGACCCCGGCCGGATGCTGGGAGCGCAGGACGAAGCGGGGCCACCCAGGTGAGTCTTGATCTCATCGAGGGTGGTCTCGATCTCCCAGCGCTCGGCGTAGAGTGCGGCCAGTTCTGTGGCCGGCGCGGTGGCCGGGTCCAGGAGCGTGGTGACCAGACGGTAGACGGTGCCCTCTCCGGGAGGGCCCAGGATGTATTCGATGACGCGGACCGTTGCCGGGTCGGCTCGCCGGTTCTTGTCCCGGGCGGCAACGATCTGCGACAGGTACGAGCCATCGGACAACGCGGTCACCACAGGAAGGACCGCGTTGCTCCTGACCCGCCACAACAGGTCCGCGCCGGTCGCCGCGGCGGCCCCCGCCACAGGTCGAAGCCGAGGAAGCCCCGATCCGCCAGGAGCAGCATTCCTCTGGTCAGCGAGGGGAACAGGCGCCGGGACAGGACCGTCTCATGCACCGCCAGTGGCGCGGCCTCGGCGGCAAACACGGCATGGGTACCACACTCGACCAGAGCCACGGTCCTGGCCTGCGGATACGCGCTCCTGCCTTGACCACGTCCCGTTCCCGGCCGCCCGAAGAAGGTGGCGTTCGCCTCCGTATCGGGAAGGTCGAATGTCGTCCCGTCCACCGCCACCAGCCGCAGACCCCGAAACCAGGCGCCCTGCGTCTCCCGGACCGCCACCGGCTGGCAGACCCGGGCGAACAACGCTTTCAACGGTTCCGCCCCCAGCCGGAGCCGGGCCCGTCCGATCGCTCCGCTGGTGGGCACCCGCCACGTCTTCGACCACCGGCGTTCCTGCTCCAGGCCCTGCGTGAGAAGCCGTCCGACCTCCTCATATCCCTGCCCCGAGAACAGACATCATTGGGCGGCGCCGACTACGGCCTGGCCGAGGCAGTCGGCGAAGGGTACCTGCCCGGCCCGCGCCTGCTGTTCGGGGGGAAGGCAATCTCTCAGACCGGTGGACACGCCGACATGCGCCACCGCGGCCGGACCGTGGCCGACGAGCACCCCCACTGCCCGGCCGTCGGCGTGGTGTGCGACGGTGTGGACCAGATCCGAAAGACCGTCCGTGATCAGCTGCGTACCGGTGCGCACCACACCAAGCTCATGTTGTCCGGTGGGGTCGCGTCCCCGACCGACAGGGTGGACTCCACCCAACTGTCGCTCGACGAGATCCGGGCCGCAGTCGAGGAAGCGAAGGCAGCCAACCGGTATGTCGCGGGCCATGCCTACACCGCACGCGCCATCAACCGCGCACTGCGACTCGGCGTGCGCAGCATCGAGCACGGCAACCTGCTCGACGAGACCAGCATCGAGCTGTTCAAGCAGCACAAGGCCTTCTACGTGCCGACCCTGGTCACCTACCGGACACTGGCCGCCGAAGGACCACGGCACGGCCTGCCGACCGACAGTCATCGCAAGGTCTCCCACGTACTGGAATACGGCTTGCGGGCCCTGGAGTTGGCCCACCGCGGGGGCGTCGAGATCGTCTTCGGCACAGACCTGCTCGGCGGCATGCACGTGCACCAGGCCGAGGAATTCACGATCCGTGCCGAAGTCCAACCCCCCCCATCGACATCATTCGCTCCGCCACCTGCGTGGCCGCACGACTCGTCGGCCTGGAAGGCCTCATCGGCGAAATCACGCCCGGCGCCTACGCCGACATCCTGATGGTGGAAGGCGATCCGCTGGAGAATGTCACCGTACTCGCCCGACCGAACAAGCATCTGAGGCTAGCGATGAAGGCCGGCCAGGTCATGTACCGGTCAACGCTCGATCTTGTTGGTGGTCCGTAGGGTTTCGGGTCCTCAGTCGGGGCGCAGTGCCCCTGAGCCACCTCAACAGAGTGCGGCCCGCCGAACCGGGCCATTCCACTTCACAGATGTGCCGCTGACAGGCTTCTTCATGCGAGTCCGTTTCCAGGTTCTGCTTGTGATCCCGTATTCGCGGGCGTCGACCGGTTCCGGGAATCGGGGGTGGCGCCTACGCGGGCGAGTCCGGTGAAACGGCGTCCAGGTTCCGAACAGGGTCAGGGCGGCCGATCCGACCGCCGCCACCGAGGTGTGGTTGTCGGGTTGGCAGCGGTACTGCGGCTCGTGTTCCTGTGCGAGGGCGCGGCCTTCACCTTCACCTGCTGGCGCGCGGTCGGCTGGCCGCGTGAGGTACCATCAACGGCATACCGCATCGCATGGCGGCCTCCTTCTTCGCAGCAAATCCCGTTCGGAGTCCTCCATGCCTGCTCTCATCGTGCGCCCCTTTCATCGTGACGATCGCGACCAGTTGACCGAGCTCGTCAACGCTCATGTCGCCGCCGTCGTACCCGGCGTGTCCGTGTCCGTCAATACCGTTCTGGGGCAACTCACCCGGCGGCCCGACGAGTTCGTCACCGATCCGTGGGTGGCGGAACGGGTCACCCTGGTCGCCGAGCAGCGCGGGGCCGTGGTCGCCGCCTCGCATCTGCTGCGCTACCGCGGCGACGCCGAGGTCGGCCCGGACCATCGCGGCGCGGGCGAGATCACATGGTTCGTCCACCGCCCGCCCGCGTCGTTCCGGCCCGACTCCGAGACGGCGGCGGATCAGCTCATGGCCGCGTGCCTGGCCCGGCTGGCGCGTTGGGACGTGCGGGTCCGCTACGCCGACGGAACCCTGCCCGCGCCCGGGGTCTACGGCCTGCCCGACGCGTGGCCGCACGTGCGGGCAGCCTACGAGCGGGCCGGCTTCCGGCACACCGGCCACACCGAGGTGGTGTTGCTCGCCGAGGTCGCCGACCTGCCGTCGCCGCCCGCCGAGCCATCGACGCCCGGACTGGCCCTGCGGCGCACACTCGGCGAGTGCGGAACCCGGCTGACGGCCCACGTCGACGGCCGCGTCCTCGGCTTCGTTGAGGTGGACACCGCCCTCGACCGGCCCGAACGGCTCGCCCGCAACGGGGGATTGGCCGACTTCGGCGATCTCGTCGTCGAGCCGGACCACCGCGCCGACGGGTTGGAGGACTGGCTCCTGGCCCAGGCCGCCCAGTGGCTCCGCCTGGCCGGGGTCGATCGAGTGCTCGCCTACGAGTCGGCCGACGACACGGACGCGATCGGGCGACTGACCGCCGCAGGCTTTCGCGAACTGACCCGTACCGACCGAGGGTGGGAGCACCGGCAGGGGTGACGCAGCAAGAATCCGGACGGGGGCGACCCCGTCCGGATCCGCCGACCGGTAGCGCGCACGAAACCCCGGACTTGCCGCGGGTGGTGTCAGGGGGTGAGCGCGTACTTGGTGAACCGTCCCGAGGTGGCGAACCCCAGGCGGCGGTAGACGGGTTCGCCGTCCTCGGACGCCTGGAGGACGGCGGTGCGGTGGCCCGCGTCGCGCGCCATGTGCAGCGTGGCCAGGGTGATGGCGCCCGCCGAAGCGGGCTGTGCCCGGCGAAGGCGTGCGCGGTGCCCCGGACGAGCCGTCCGGGGCACCGCGCGTCGAGTTTCACTTTCTCGCCCCGTCGTGACCGACACCGCCGGGCTGGGCAAACTGTGGATCTCTGTCGCCCTGGTGCTCTTCGGTCTCGGTTCCTTCGTCGGGGTCACCGCCGCTGGACGCTCGTCCGACCAGCACCCGGAGGGCCCAGTGCGGGTTCAACTGGGGAGGGCGTCACAGGGGCGGACTGGGCAATCAGCTGTCTTCTGCCACCCGGAAGGCCAGACAGACGACGAGGGTGTGATCATCGACCGGGGTGCCCGCACGGTCCAGAAGCGCCGGTGCACATCGCACCAGGCCTCAAGAGACGCGTCTCATGGGAGACGGTGAACCCGCGGGCCAGAAGCAGCTCCTCGACTTCGCGGAAGGAGAGCGGGAAGCGGTGGTACAGCCACACGGTGTGGGAGATGACCTCCGCCGGGAACCGGAACCCCTTGTACGACGGCCCGTCCCCGGCGCCCTCCACCACCAGCTCCTCCCGAACGATCAACAAACCCGGCCACCATCCCAGCCCGGAGACCACTCACTCAACTTGACAGTGCCCTGCCGATCGCCTTCGCCCTGACCGGGGCCAAGGCCGACGAGCGCGAGACCCTACTGGACCCGCTCGCCCGCCGAGCCGGACCTCGTCGCCGACCGGCCCGGACAGACGCTGATCGGCGACAAGAACTACTTCGGCCGCGAGTTCGAACATCAACTGGCCGAGCAGAGTATTCGACGGCTGCGGCCGGCCCGCAAAGGCGAGCCGGAACGACCCGGCGCACCGCTGTTCAAGCCATTGCGGCAGGTCATCGAGTCGGTCAACGAAACCTTCAAGGGCCAGCTCGACCTCGAACAGCACCAAGGGCGCACACCAGGCGGTGTCACCGCCCGCGTCATACAGCGAATCCTCGCGCTGACCACCGCGATCTGGCACAACGACCACACCGGCCAGCCATCCTGCGCTCACTGACCGCCTACGATCACTGACCTTTTGTAGGTCGTGCCGTCAGCGGGCGAGCGAGCGGAGGAGGCGGACGTACGGGGACCAGCGGGATGGTTGGGACACCGTGCCGGTGCAGGCTGCCTCGGCGCGGTCCAAGGCGTCCTCCAGGCAGGCGTCGTGCATCCAGCGGAAGGCCAGCGGCCAACTCAGACGCGCCGGGCCGCCGGTCCGCATCGCGAGGGTGTGCCTGAGCACCGTACGCTCCCCGTCGAGCGGCAGCACCGCGAACTCGTGGAAGCCGTCGAAACCTCGCGGCCCACTGAAGGCGAACCGCACCCAGGTGCCCGGCACATACGCGGCGACCGTATAGCGGACCGGTCCATGGCCGCCCACCGCGCCGACCGCCAGCGGGCGGTCGAACTCCACCGCAGGCCACTTCGGGTGCGGCCACAGCCGGTCCGGCCAGTCGGCCGTCCCGCCGGACAGGCTGTCGATGAGCGCGCCCACCTCACTCGCCTCGGCGGCCAGCACGCGTTCGTGCACGTTGTAGACGGGCATGGGTCTTCCCCCAGAAGTAAATTAGAGAGGTCTCTCTAGTTGTTCTGGAGGTTACCCTCTGATTCATGGCTCGCCCACCCCGTTTCGACACCGGCCAGATCCTCGACGCGGCGGTCCTCCTCGCCGCCTCCGGCGGCCCAGCCGACGTGACCATGACCGCCGTCGCCCAGGCGGTCGGCGCGCCGAGCGGGTCCGTGTACCACCGTTTCCCCGGCCGGGCGGCCCTGCTCGCCGAGGTGTGGCTGCGTAGTGTCGAGCGCTTCCAGGACGGGTACTTCGCTGCGCTCGGCAGCGACCCCGACCCCCGGCTTGCCGCCCGTGCCGCCGCCCGGCACGTCGTCTCCTGGAGTCGCGCCCACCCGCAGGAGGCCTCGCTCCTCTTGTACGGACCCGAGGAGTTCGGCCGCGCCGACTGGTCCGAGGAACACAAGGAACGCGCGGACCTGGGCAACCAGCGCGTGTTCGGCTCCCTCGCCACACTCGCCGAAGCCCTCGGCGCGGCTGGCCCCCAGGACCGTGACCGCGTCACCCTGGCCCTGATCGACCTGCCACTGTCCGTGATCCGCCAACATCTGCGCGCCGGCCGCCCGCTGCCGCCGTACGCCGAGGACCTCGTCGAGCAATCCACGGCGACGCTACTGGCCCACGCCGACACCTGGTAGCGGTCCGGGGCGAAGAGGTGGAGGTTCGCCGCGATCCAGTCCGAGGTGCGGGTCAGGCCCCCCGGAGGGAGAGCTCGGGCTTCCAGCCCGCCCACCCGGCGCACCGCTGATCAAGCCATTGCGGCAGGTCATCGAGTCGGTCAACGAAACCTTCAAGGGCCAGCTCGACCTCGAACAGCACCAAGGGCGCACACCAGGCGGTGTCACCGCCCGCGTCATACAGCGAATCCTCGCGCTGACCACCGCGATCTGGCACAACGACCACACCGGCCAGCACTCTGACCGCCTACGATAACTGACCCCTTGGAATAGATCATCTAGCTGCAATACCGGTGTTTTAGGACTTCGCTCGTGGGGTTGGGGCTGTTCTGGTGGGCTCGGCGAGGGCGACGACGGGGGTGTCCGGGCGGGGTCGGTTGTTGTGTTTGCGTTCGCGCCGTCCGGTCCCCGGCTGGCTTTGTTCACGAGAACGGGTTCTGGCACACATTCCGTGATGCCGCACCGCCTGTACTCGTGCTCGCGCCGGGTCAACCTGCTGACCTGCCGTTTCCGCTCACTTACCGAGCCGATGCAGCGATCGGCCGGCCGTCATCACAGAAGTTGTGCCAGAACCCGAGAAAGGAAGTCGTCTGTTGACGGCTTCGGGAGTCACCGCGTGGGCCGGTTCCTTGATCAATGTCGATGAGTTCGGGGAGTCACTCACGGCCCGGCGGGTGGTTTGTGCGACATCTCGTAAGTAGTTGAGGTGCAGGCAATCCTGGCGAGATTAATCTTGGTCGGAACGACTGGCCGAGGAAACTCGGCCGGGCGTTCCGGATGAACGGCTACGACACCGCGGTCAGAGCTCGCCGCGGCGTGCGAGCTGCTTCACCGCGTTCTCACGGATGATCTCGTTCTCGGCGTCACGCAACCCCTCGAGGGCTGCCCCGGGCCTCCGCACCGGGAATGGCGCCGAGCGCCCAGATCGCCTTCACCGCGAGCGCCCGGTTCTCATCCCAGTCCAGGTGCTCGGGAACCCAGCGAGTCGCCAAGACCAGCGTCGGCACCGTCCTGGGCGAGCGGAGCTTGCCCAGCATGGACACGATGTCCTCGTGGCGCCTGTGCCAGTCGGCACGGGACAGCTCGATCAACGGCTCCAGGAACTCCTCGCCCGAGGCGCCGGCGGCGGCCTTGACAATCAACGCCATCGCGACGTCGTCGGCGTCCCGGCGCTCCATGGCATCCCGGAGCAGCCGGAGCGCCAGGGCCCCACCGTCGGACTCGCCGAAGTGGGCGAGCACCTCGTCGAGCGTGCGCGTCCGGCCTTTACCTGGTACGAACACCAGGCCCATGACCAGATCCTGTTCCTCAGGGGTCATCGCCTGAGCACCTCCCATGCGTTGAACGCCCCAGGTCTTGGGTGGACCCTAAGGGCTGTCCCGTAATCCCTGGCGGGCGTGCGACGACAGCTACGGCACCTCGCCGCGTTGTCGGAACGCCCGAATACATCCAGTATTCGGGCGTCCCTCCGCCTTGCGATGCACCGCATCTGACGCCGCACGCTGATCCACCAGGGATTACGGGACAGCCCTTAGCAAGATCATTCTCAGAGGGTGCCTCCCGAACTCGGTTCTGGCTCAGCTTCTGTGGTGGGGCCACGCTGGGTGACAAGGGGATGGACATCGGGAAATTGCTGGCCAAGCAGCGGAAGCCCGAGGTCTGGGAGGCCCTGACGGACGGACAGCGCGAGCGTCTGGAGGTCCTCCGCCGCAGGAAGCTGCGCAAGAAGCGATTGAAGAGCAGCACCGCGAGCAGGGTCAGCCCCGCGAGGCCCAGATTGGCGAGCGAACCTTAGTCCGGCGCATGGGAGTTGCCGCCCTGTGCCCACGGCACGGCATGGGCTGGGCTCTACCGAAAGACAGAGTGCTGGATCGGTCCTGAGGCCCACGCCCGCGCGCCCGTGGCGACCAATACTGGATGGCGTGCCCCTCATCAGCCGTTTCCGTCGTTCCGCCCGCCCCGTGCCGGACACCCCAGCGCGTCCGGGAGGGGCTTGCCGGGACATCGTGGAGACGGCCGGTGTGGCCCTCGCCGCCTTGTGTCTGTTCGTGGTCGCCCAGCGGCTGTGGAATCTGCCGCACCCCGTTTTCCAGCTGTGCGTGGTTGCGGTCGCCGTGGTGCTCTTCCCGTTGCGGCGGCGCTGGCCCGAGGCCGTGCTCCTGGTCCTCGCCGTGCTTGCCGGGGCGGCGACCGTTGTCGGCCCGGTGATGGCGGCCACCGCGTACACAGTGGCGCTCGACACGGTTCTGCCGCGCCACCGGGTCCGGCTGCTGGGCGGCGCGAGCCTACTGATCATTGCATCCGGGACCGCGACCGGCCCCTCGTGCGGCCCCGGCTCGGCCGTTTACGGCCTGGAGCTCGGGTTGGTTCTGGCGGTGACCGCCGTGGTCGTTCCCGGCTTGGTCGGTACGGTGTATGGGCAGCAGGCCCGTTTGCTGCAGGCGCTGCGCGATCGCGGCGACGCGGCCGAGCGGGCCCGCCGGTTCGCCGACAGGGAGGCCCGTACCCACGAGCGGTCCCGGATCGCTGCCGAGATGCATGACCTGGTGGGCCACCGGCTCAGTCTCATCTCGCTGCACGCCGGCGGTCTGGAACTCGCCCTTGACCAGGCCGCGCCGGAGCTGCGCGAGGAGGCCGTCCTGGTACGGCGGGCCACCCGGGAGGCGATGCGCGAACTGCGGCAGGCGCTCGGGGTCCTCGGGCCGCTCGGTCGGGACACCGGCCCGGACGCGCTCACCGACGCCACCGGTACCCGGGCTGACGTCGAGGCGCTGGTCGCGGAGTCCCGCGACGGCGGAATCGCCGTGCGGCTGGAATGGAGCGGCCCCGACCTCGACGCATGCCCGGTGCGGGTGCGGCGCGCGGTGCACCGGGTGGTGCGGGAGACCCTGACGAACGTGCACCGGTACGCATCGGCCGCCCATGTCACCGTACGGGTCGAGCAGGGCGACCGGACCGTGCGGGTGACGGTCCGCAACGGTGCGTCCCCCGCTTCGGCCGGCACACCGTCCGAGACCGGGACGGGGCGCGGCCTGACGGGCCTGCGCGAGCGGGTCGAACTGCTCGGCGGCACCATTGAGGCCGGCACGCTGACGCCCGGCGGGTTCCAGGTGGTCGCAGACATCCCGACGCAACCGGACGACGCGGTCGTCTGGAAACCGTCCGGGGGCGGCGCGGAGGCTTCCCCATCGGCCGCGACCGACGCCGCGGCGGCGCTGTCGCGTGAGCCGCGGACGGCCGGGGCGCTGACGCTCGCCCTCGGGGCGGCGGCGCTGTGGGTGCTGATGACGCTCGCGATCGCCCTGGTGTACGGCCAGCCCAGGCATGCGGCCCGGCCTGTGGAGCCGCGTCTGGGTATGACGTACCAGGAGTTGAAGGGGGTCTTTGACAGCCCGGCCATGCGCGCTGCGGCCACCGGGCACGAACCGCCGCGGCCCGCCGGCACGGTGGGCTGCGTCTACCCGCTCGAAGGCCCTGGCCCCCGGTCCGGCTCCTTCGGCGTCACCCGCTACTGCTTCAACGCTTCACAACGTCTCATCTCCATCGACCGTTTCACCGTTCCGTCCGTACGGGACACCCCGCCCTGGGAGACCCCATGACCGAGCCCACCCGGCCGATCCGTGTCCTGCTCGCCGACGACGAGGCAATGATCCGGCACGGGGTGCGGTTGATCCTGCGGCACGCCGACGGCATCGACGTGGTCGCCGAAGCCGCTGACGGGCACCGGGCGGTGGAGGAGGCCGCCGCGCACCACCCGGATGTGGCGCTGGTGGACATCCGGATGCCCGGGTGCGACGGGCTGGCCGCGATCCGGCCGCTGCTCGCGCTCGATCCGGCGCCGCGCGTGGTGATGCTGACGACTTTCGGTGACGAGGCGAACGTGCTGCGGGCGCTGCGGGACGGAGCCTCGGGGTTCTTGCTGAAGGACGAGGGGCCGCAGGAGCTGATCAGTGCGGTCCGGGCGGCGGCGGCCGGTGACGCGGTGCTTTCCCCCGGGGTCACCGGAGCGGTGATTGCCCGGATGCTGTGCGGCGGCATCTCGGACGCCGACGGCGTGGCCCTGCAGGACGAGCGGATCGCCCGGCTGACCGTGCGTGAGCGGGAGGTGCTGGCGATGCTGGGTGAGGGGTTGTCGAACCAGGGCATCGCGGAGCGGCTGGTCATCGGCATCGGCACGGTGAAGACGCATGTGAGCGCGATCCTGGAGAAGACCGGATCGACGAGCCGGGTGCAGGCGGCCCTCCTGGCGCATCGCGCCGGCCTGCGCCCCTGACCCCGGACCATTCCGCGTACCCGCATGGCCCACGTGAGGGACTCATTCGGTGGGCCAGGTGCGCCGTCCACGTCCCCGGAGCCCCGGCCGTGCCGCCCGTCGTAGGTCCGGCCAACACCGCGGGTCCGGCCAAAGGCAGAGATGAGTCGGTGAAGGTCTGTCGAAGGGCAGGGACAGGCAGCTCGTCTCTGCCCTTCGATGGACCGCAACTACCGCCTCTGGGGCGATGTTTGTGCAGGTGAGAGCTTTGAGGATGGGAATGCCCCTCTGGCCTGCGGGATGCTCGCGGGCCGTCGTTCCCCAGGCGGAGTCCTCATGTCACAGATGTTCGTTTCCCCCGGTGCCCTTGACACCGAACCGGCCGCCCGTGCCACGGGCCTGACCAAGGTGTACGGGAAGGGCGAGACTCAGGTCACCGCGTTGGACTCGGTGTCCGTGGAGTTCGCGCGGGCACGGTTCACCGCGGTCATGGGTCCGTCGGGATCCGGCAAGTCGACGCTGATGCACTGCATGGCGGGCCTTGACCCGGTCACCTCGGGTTCCGCCCGGATCGGCGGTGTCGAACTTGCGCGCCTGAATGACCGTCAGCTCACCGAACTGCGTCGGGAGAAGATCGGCTTCGTCTTCCAGGGCTTCAACCTGCTGCCCACCTTGACCGCGCTGGAGAACATGACGCTGCCGCTGCGCCTCGCCGGCCAGCAGCCCGACGCCGAGTGGCTGGCTGTCGTCGTCGCCACCGTGGGGCTGGCCGGGCGCCTCGCGCACCGTCCGGCCCAGCTCTCCGGCGGCCAGCAGCAGCGCGTTGCCGTCGCCCGCGCCCTGGTGTCCCATCCGGAGATCGTGTTCGCCGATGAGCCGACCGGCAATCTCGACTCCCGTTCCGGCGCGGAGGTGCTGGGTTTCCTGCGCGATTCGGTGCGGGAACTGGGCCAGACCGTGGTGATGGTGACCCACGACCCGGTCGCCGCCGCGCACGCCGACCGCGTGGTCTTCCTCGCCGACGGCCGGCTTGTGGACGAGTTGCACACCCCGACCGCCGACGCCGTGCTCGACCGGATGCTCGCGTTCGAGTCCCAGGGCCGCCGCACCCGCTGACCGCCCTCACCAGCCCGCCGTTTCCCTCCCATACTTTCGAAAGCCCGCCATGCTGCGAACAGCCCTGCGCAACGTTCTCGCGCACAAGACCCGTCTGGTCATGACCGTGCTCTCGGTCTGTCTCGGTGTCGCGTTCATCTCCGGCTCCCTGGTCTTCGCCGACTCCACCACCGCCGCCTACCGCGCCGCCATGTCCAAGAACTACGCGGACATCGCCGTGAGCGTGAGTCCGAAATCCGCTCCGGGCGCCTCCATCGACGAGCAGTACGGGGCCCTGGACGACGCCCTGGTGCGCAAGCTGTCCGCCGTTGCTGGTGTCGCCTCCGTCCGCCCGATGGCCAACGGGTCGGTCACCCTGGCCGCCAAGGACGGCACACCGATGCGGGCCGACAACATGATGGGCCGTTTCGGCGTCGCCTACGTTCCGGGTTCCGACGGCACAGACAGCCGCTACCCGCTCACGTCGGGCCGCGCCCCTCGCGACAGTGTTGAGGTCGCGCTGGACCGCGGGACCGCGGCGGCCGCCGGCTACTCCCTCGGCGACACCGTGACCCTCGCCACGGACGGACCGGTCCTCAAACTACGCCTGGTGGGCCTGGTGTCCACCAAGGACAGCCGGGTGAACGCCGGCGGCACCCTGGCGGTGTTCGACAAGACCACCGCCCAGAAGCTATTCGCCACCCCGGGGCACTACGACGGGATCGACCTGACCGCCGCACCAGGCACCGACCAGTTCGAGCTGGCCAACCGGGTCAGTGCCGTGCTGCCGGCCGACCGGGCCGAGGCCACCACCGCTATCGCCCAGGCCAATCAGCAGTCCGTCTTCATCGCGGGCAAGACCAAGAGCTACGAACGCCTTCCGATGCTCTTCGCCGTGGTCTCGCTGTCCATCAGCACGTTCCTCATCATCAACACCTTCACCATGCTCGTGACACGCCGTACCCGCGAGATCGCGCTGCTTCGGGCGATCGGCGCCACCCGCCACCAGGTGGTCCACTCGGTCCTCGCCGAGGCGGCCCTGGTCGGTCTCGCCACGTCCGTGCTCGGCTTCGTGCTGGGCCTGGGCGTGGCCACGGTACTGCCGAACGTGCTGGACACTTCCGGCGACCTGCTGCCCAGCGGGCCGCTGGTGATCGGCCCGGCCGCGATCCTCGCCTCGCTCGTCGTAGGCGTCGGCGTCACCGTGCTCGCCGCCTGGCTGCCGTCGCGGCGCGCGGCGCGGATCGCTCCCATCGAGGCGATGCGCACGGCCGACCAGCCGCCGTCCGCCATGGTCTCCCGCGTCCGCAGCGCGGTCGGCCTGGCCATGGTCGTTCTGGGCGCGGGCCTGCTGTTCTCGCTGAGCGACGCGACGAGTGCCGACGACGACAACCTCCAGACCGCGATGTTCGGATGCGGCATCCTCGTGACCGGTCTGATCGTGCTGGCCCCGCTGCTCGCCGGTCCGGTAATCCGCCTGATCGGCCGGCTCACCACCGGCTTCGGCGTCGTGGGCGACCTCGCCCGTGAGAACACCCTGCGCGATCCGCGCCGCACCGCCGCCACCGCCGTTGCCCTGATGATCAGTACGGCGCTGGTCTCCGGTCTCGCGGTCATCAACCATTCCACGAACCAGGCCCTGGATGTCCAGGCCGCCGCCGGACTGAGCGCCGACTACGTCATCAGCACCCGCAACACCACCACCGCCATCGACTCAGCCGCGGCCAAGCGGGTCGCCGACGTGCCCGGGGTGCGGACCGTCTCCGCCGTGGCGGACTCCACCATCTCCGCTGGCCCCCTCACCAAGACGATCTCCGGGGTCGACCCGAAGACCGTCGACGACGTGATGAAGCTCCACTTCCTCAGCGGCGCCGCCAAGGACCTCGGCCCCGGCAAGGTCGCCGTCTCCCACAGCTTCGCCCTCGACCACAACATCACCACCGGCGAGCAGATCAAGGCGAACATCGGCCCCGGAACCGGCGACCACGACGAGCCCCACACCGTTGTGGGCGTCTACCAGGACAACCCCACCGCCCACGACGTCCTCGGCTACCGCGCCGACGTGCAGAAGTACGCCTTTCTGCGCGATTCCGTGCAGCGCATCCTGGTACGCACCACCGACGGCACGGTCTCCAACGACCTGGAGAAGCGCCTGCGCGCCGCCGTGAGCGACAGCCCGCTGCTCAAGGTCCAAAACCGCGCCCAGCTCGTCCAGGAGCAGGCCGGCGTCGCCGGCGACCTGCTGACCCTGGTGTTCGCGCTGCTCGCCATCGGCGTACTGATCTCCGCGCTCGGCCTGGTCAACACTCTTGCCATGTCAGTCTCGGAGCGAACCCGTGAGATCGGCGTCCTGCGCGCCATCGGCATGGACCGCGCCGGAATCCGACGCATGATCCGCCTGGAAGCCATCTACGTCGCCGCCTTCGGCACCCTGCTCGGGCTGGCCAGCGGACTCTTCGGGGCGTGGAAGGTCAGCGGACTGGCCAACGGCGCGATCCCGCAGTACTCCTTCTCCCTCCCCTGGCCCACCCTCGCCCTCGTGGTCCTGCTCTCCCTCGCCGTCGGCACGGCCGCCGCCGCCCTGCCCGCCCGACGGGCCGGAGCACTCAGCCCGCTCGAAGCGGTCGCGCAAGCGTAGGAAGACGGCTGGCACCGCCACCGCAAACGCGCGGGAGGGGCGACACTCCGTCGCTCCTCCCGCGCTTTTTGACCGAGGTTCCGGTGTGCAGGTGAACATCAACAGCGCGACGAGACGACGGCGGGCCTGGGCACGGCCGCCGAAGATGCAAGGTAGGTCTGCACGACTGAAGGCCCTCCACTCTCCGCAGAGGGGATCAATCATGACCTCGGACCACGACAAGATGTGGCGTCGATGCGCGCACCTGGGCCGTATCCTGCTGCCGCTGGTAGACCAGGAGCCGTGGCGTCAGGCTCGCGGTCACGAGAATCTGCGGGCCTGGGGCATCGACACAGCGGCGGGGGGACGGCTGATCGAGATCTTCGCAGCCCTGGCTGCCCATGCTGTAGCGGTGGACGCTTCCGCACCCGCAGCAGAATCCAGCTACAACAACGCCCTGGCCGAGAGCTTCTGGCAGGGACTGAAGCGAGAAACGATGCACCGGAGAGTGTTCGTGACGATGTCTCAGGCAAGGCTCGAGATATTCCGGTGGCTCACCCACTACAACTCCCGACGCCGACACAGCGCGCTCTCCTACCTCTCCCCGATGGAGTTCGAACAGCACCACCACAAGACAGCTAAACTCTCACTCGCAGCATGAACCCCTGTGTCCACACTCCGGGGGTCACCTCAGACCGCGTACACGCCCGGACCGGGTCCGCGCCGATAAGGCGTACGCCTCCCGCAAGAACCGTGCCCACCTGCGGCGTCGCGGCATCCGCTGCACCATCCCGGACAAGGTCGACCACGTCCGCAACCGCAAGAAGCTCGGCTCGCGCGGCGGTCGCCCGCCGAAGTTCGACAAGATCGACTATCGCGAGCGCCACGCGGTCGAATGCGGCATCAACCGCCTCAAGAGGAACCGAGCCGTCGCCACGAGATACGACAAACTCGCGGTCCGCTATGAAGCAACAGTGCTGGTCGCGGCCATCAACGAATGGATATGACTGGCCCCACCACGCTCCCAGTCGCTAACCTCGGCCCTCATGAACCAGCGGCAGCGAAAGAAGCTCTCCCGGCGCCTCTTCAACGCAATTCCGCTGGGTGACACCGCTGTCGTGAAGGCGGTACTGCGGGCTGAGGCCGACCCGGAGCAAGCCGACAGCGAAGGCACCACCCCTCTGTACGCCGCATCCGTGAACGGAGAAGCCGAGATCGCCCGCCTGCTTCTGGCTGCCGGCGCCTCCCCTGACACCGAGAGCAGCGGAATCGGCGCAGAGGGCACTCCGTTGTGTGCAGCCGCATGCTGGGGGCACACCGAGACAGTGCGCGAGCTGTTGGCGCATGGTGCCGATCCGAATGTGCAGGAAGATCACGGCACAGGCTGGTCCCCCTTGGACTGGGCGAATAATGGCCCCCACCCCGCAACTGTCGCTCTCCTCACCACGGCGGGCGCCACCACCAGCGGGCGAACGACATAGCAGCGACGTTCGTCATCACGAATCCCATTAGGCAGTGTTCCTGGTTTGGATCATGGCGTGAGGTCCGGCGTC
Source organism: Streptomyces sp. NPDC059832 (assembly GCF_042731715.1). NCBI lineage: Bacteria > Bacillati > Actinomycetota > Actinomycetes > Kitasatosporales > Streptomycetaceae > Streptomyces > Streptomyces sp. NPDC059832. The sequence continues at coordinate 65,225 of NZ_JBHWIY010000036.1, forward strand.
CGGGTAACTCGGCCGAGCTGGTAGAACGCCTGCGTGGCGCGTGCTGAACTCACCGATGATGAATGGGAGTTGGTCGAGCCGTTCGTGCCGATAGGCGGGTTCGGCCCATACCCCGAGCGGCTGCGGCCGCGGTTCGAAGGCGTGATCTGGCGGTTCCGCACCGGCAGCCCCTGGCGGGACATGCCGACCGAGTACGGTGCCTGGCAGACCGTCTACCACCGGTTTCTGCAGTGACGGGACGCCGGCGTCTTCGAACAACTGATGGACGAGATGATCAGCGAGGCGGCACGACGGGGACAGGTAGACCTGTCGCTGGTCAGCGTGGACTCCACAGTGGCACGCGCCCACCAGGCGTTGCATCGCGAGCTCATCGGTCTCGCTCGATCGCCTGGACGCAGCGGGCCAGCAGTGCGCGGAGAATGTCTTGTTCCTCGGCGGTGAACTCATCAGCAAGGTGGCGTTCGATGCGCACTGCCTCGGTATCGGCGGCAGTAAGGGCATGCTGACCGGCCTCGGTGAGCCGGGTCTCGAGGACCCTCCGGTGCCAGGGGTGTGCCGTCCGCTCGATAAGCCCGCGTACCTGCAGGGTCTTGAGCACCCCGGTCATGGCCTGCGGGGTGACCAGGCAGTCGCGGGCCAGCGCGGCAGCGGAGATCCCGGGGTGCTGGGCGAGGGGCAACAGAGCGGCGTACTGGGCGACGGTGAGGTCGGCCGTGCGCACGGCGCTGCTCTTGGCGGCCATCAGCGAGCCACCCTCGACCTGGCAGCCGAGTCGGCGCCCCACCAGGTCACCGTCAACGCACTGCACCCAGCCCACCTGATGGACACCTCCATGGTCCGGCAGAGCGGCTTCACCCCCGCCGCAAGCTTCGACGACGGTGCTCAGCCGACGCTACGTCTCATCGCTGACCCAAACCTGGAGAACACGACAGGACAGTACTTCGATCGGTACGACGACCAGCCCGCACACCCACAGGCATACGATGCGCAGGCCCGCGCACGGCTGGCAGCACTCACCACGAACCTGACCGCACCGTTCCTTGCATGAGTGCTTCTGCGCCGCGCAGGCCCGAGCCTCAACGAGACGCGAGCCACTACCCAACCTCGGCGATCAAAACAACCCGCCGGATCCGGTGCTGGTGGCCAATGTGCGGTGGCTGGCGGGGTACCGGCACCCCCACAGTGCCCCGGCCCAGCCGCCGAGACGCAAGGCTTCGTGAACTGTACGGTCCACGCCATGAAGATACTGCTGCAGTACGGACCGGAACACGGCCGAACTATCACTAGCGATCGGGCCCACTCCACGGACGACCAGGTATACGTCCGCGAGGACCGCTACATCTATGTACTCACTGACAAGGAGGACGACCGGGGGCGGCGAATTGCAACTGTCAGCCTCGACTGAGCCGCCTGAGTCTCCCCCGGACTTCTGCACTCCCCACGGGGCGAGGGGCGTTCCTTCCCGAACGCAGGGAGGAACGGAACGACCCCTCTGTGCGAAGTGTGTGGCTGGTCGCCGCGGCAGCATTCGCACCGCCCGTGCCGGTTTTCCCGACCGCCCGACGCCTCGATCCTGTGAGTACGCTCCTGGTCACCAGGAGGACGGGGGTGAGGTGCGGGTGACCACCATAGGAAGCTGTCCATTCGTGATCGCCTGCCGTGGCAGTGACAGCCCGAAGTGCTCGCCGACGGCCTTCAGCGCTCGACGCTTCTCTTCGACGCTCGGCAACTCCTCGTCCCTGCCGAGCAGTGCGTCGATGAAGTCTTCCGGCGGGATGGCTCCGGCGGCCTCCAGCGCCGGGCGCAGCAGGTCGGGCTGGGCTCCGGCGGGTTCGTAGCCGAAGCCTGGCTCGAAGTGCAGCTGTACCTCGCCGTCGGCGAGATACCTGAAGAAGGAGGGCGGGTCGTCTGGTCGTGGGTCGAGGATCAGAATCTCGGCGCCGAGGGACACGGCCGGGTCCAAGGACCAGCCTTCGCTGCCCACGCACTCCACGATGAATGACCAGTCGCCGCTTTGGCCGATGCGGCCCACGCAGTAGATCTGCGCGAGGTCGACCATGCGGTGCGCTTCCTGGATGGTGAGGGCGGGTCCCACCTCGACAGGCTCGTGGTCGGCCATGCGCTCGGCCAGTTGCTGGGGGCTGAGGCCGCGGGCGCAAGTGATGTACAAGTCGGTGGCGCTCGGGCTTACGCCGTGCCAGGCGTCGGCGACCCATGCGAGATTGTCGGTCATTGGAGATTTCTCCCTTTGTGCACAACGTGGGGCTGGTGGGGCACAGCGAGAGCCGGTACTGTGCCCCACCAGCGTTCAGTAGCCTGTTACGGCTTGGGTGCGTTCTCTCGATTTCGTGTCAGTACGCGACCTGCGCCTATACAGCCCGGTGACAGTACCGACACCCCCGATCTCTCATCTCATGACAGTGGCAGCACGTCCGGCGAGCCCGACGTATGACTCACTGACCAGTACATCCAGGCAACACACGGGGAACCCGCCACTGTCACACCATTCACTGACACGAAACCGAGAGATCGCACCTACCGGACCACCGACACGGGATGAGCTTCCACCGTCGGTGTGACACAAGTTTTTGACGGTTGATGATCTGAAGTCATCCAGGTGAGGGCGAATCATCCTGCTTCGGCCCCGATCGCGCGAGGGTGCCCGGGGCCGGAACTTGAACGGTGGCTTCGGTCGTGGCTTGTGAGCCGTTCAGCTCTGGGGCATTCAGCGGCCGATGTCGTTCAGCTCGGCCAAGTCCCCATGAGAGAGGGAGAGTCCCGCGCCGACGATGTTCTCGCGCAGGTGTGCCGTCGATGACGTGCCGGGGATGAGCAGGATGTTCGGTGAGCGCTGCAGCAGCCAGGCCAGTGCGACGGACATCGGTGTCGCCTCCGATCGAGCGGCGACCGCCGAGAGCGCCGAGGACTGGAGCGGGGTGAAGCCCCCGAGGGGGAAGAAGGGCACGTACGCGACGCCGTCGGTGGCGAGTCGGTCGATGAGCTTGTCGTCGTGGCGGTGGGCGAGGTTGTACATGTTCTGCACGCACACGATCGGCGCGATGCTCTGTGCCTCGGTGACCTGCTCCTCGGTGGCGTTGCTGACCCCGAGGTGTCGGATCAGGCCCTGCTGCTGGAGTTCGACGAGCGTCTCGAAGGCCTCGGCGAGTGAGCCGGGCTGGGGGCCTTCGGCGTTGCCGAGTCGGAGGTTGACCAGGTCGAGTACGTCGAGCCGGAGGGACTTGAGGTTGTCGTGGATCTGGCGGCGCAGATCTTCGGGCCGCCGGGCCGTAGGCCAGCCACCCTGTTCGTCGCGGGTCGCGCCCACCTTGGTCACGATGTGCAGCGACTCGGGATAGGGGTGCAGTGCCTCGCGGATCAACTCGTTGGTGACGCGTGGCCCGTAGGCGTCGCTGGTGTCGATGTGGGTGATACCGACGTCGACCGCTTCACGCAGAACGGCCAGGGCACCCTCGCGATCGGCGGGCGGCCCCATAACCCACGGGCCGGCCAGTTGCATGGCGCCGTAACCGAACCGGGTGACGGTCAGGTCACCCAGAGCCCAGGTGCCGCCGGGAAGCGAGAGGGAGGGCGTGCTCATCTTGTTGCCTTTCGTCGTGCACTTGGGGGTGGCGCCTGCTGCCTCCCTGCATCAGCATTGGAGAGAAACTTCCTGTCGGGAAGTAGGCACTTTGGAGTGCGTAACCCACCCATTGGTGAGAGGTGCGATCAGTGACGACGATCAAGGCGGCCCAGAAGAGGGCTCAGGCCAAGGTGGAGTACAACGCGTTCCTGGCAGGGTGCCCCAGCCGGCAGCTGCTCGACCGAATCTCGGACAAGTGGGTCGTCCTGATCTTGTGTGCGTTGGGCGGCGACAACAGCCCTCGCCAGCCCGGTGCAGCACACGCAGACGCTCCGAAGGCGATGCGTTACTCCGAGATCTCTCGTCTTCTGGCTGGGGTCAGCCAGAAGATGTTGACCCAGACGCTACGCTCGTTGGAGCGCGATGGTCTGCTCATCCGTACCGTGACGCCAACCGTCCCTGTCACCGTCTCCTACGAGCTGACCGACCTCGGCCTCTCGCTCCACCACATGACGCGCGGGCTCAGAAACTGGGCGCAGACGCACATGGCCGAGGTCCTCGCAAACCGCGAGAACTACGACTCTCGCACGTCCTGACGCCTCACATCCAACCGTTCAACAGCACTACATTCATCGGCGCTACACCCTCAACTGCGAAGAGCCCGGTTGATCGTCAGCGAGAGGCGCCCCCGGGCCCCTTGAGGGGGCGTCGGGGGCTGTAGGGTCGCAGCTTTGATGTCAGATGCCGATGCTGTGACCTGGGGATGTGCTCGCTGTCTCAGGTCGTGTCGTTCAGCTGCAGTCTCAGGAACGTGTCATTTCCTCAGATCAGAGATCGATGAGCATGAGGACTTCGTCGCGATCGTCGCCGGACCCGAAGCGGAGGGCTCCTGGCCAGCGCCCGATCTCTTTCCAGCCGAGGCTTCCGTAGAAGGTCTCCAGCCCCTCTCCAGCACGTGCAGCCAGGTGCAGTTGCTCAAGGGCCATATCCTCACGCGCGATGCGATGAGCTTCCTTGACCAAGGCGCTGCCGATCCCCTGCCCACGTCTGCTGGTGTGGGTTTGAACGTGATGCAGCGTCCCCCAGTGGGCGATGAGGGCGTAGGTATCGCGGCGAATGTTGAGCCAGCCCACCAGTTCGTCATCGTCGAGGGCCATCAAGAGGCGGCTGGTTCGGGGGGCGAGGCTTTCGAGGATGGTCTCAAGGGCCGGGGCGACATCCCGTTCGTCGATGGGAGGGAACGGGAAGCCAGCAGCGCCGCCGACGTTGGAGACATCGATCCAGCAGGTGATGAGGGCCTGGCGCCGGTCCTGGCCGATGTCCTGCGCGGTGGTCGCCTGTGCTAAGCGGAGCGAGTCGGAATGCATGCAGGGAGGATCCCAGCAACCACTGACTTCGATGTACCGCCTTCCTGACAGTGAGCCACCTGTAAATGCACCGCTCCACGTCAGCCACCGAGACGCAAAGCACCACCTCGTGTCAGCAGCCAGCCGTCGCCATAAGCCAGAGACCTGCAAGAAGACGCCCACCTGATCAACCGTCACTGCCACCAGCTCACCGACATGAAACCGACACATCGCAACCTCCGTACGGTCATGACCTTCCACCAGAAGGTGGAGGAAGCCGCGACGTTCGCGGAGAAGCTGCCCGAGACAGCCGCGGAGCTGTACACCACCGAGATGTCGGAGGAGGAGCTGGCGGAGGCGGACAAGAAGGTGAAGGAACTCCCCGCGTCGTCGATCGGCGCGGAGCTGTACGAGCTCCTCGGGGCCGGCCGCCACGTACCCCCGGACCGGGTCTGGTCGGCGTGGCTGTGCGGCGACCACCTCGTCAACGAGCGGCGCGAGGTCCTGCGCCAGTTCGCCAACGGCATCGACGCCGCCGGGCGCCGTGTCCACCGCGCCTTCCTCGCCAGCGTTCGCGTGCTTGGTGAGGGCGTGGACATCACCGGTGAGCGGGGAGTCGAGGCGGTGTGCTTCGCGGACACCCGCGGCTCGCAGGTGGAGATCGTGCAGAACATCGGCCGGGCGCTCCGGCTCAACAAGGACGGCAGCACCAAGGTCGCGCGGATCATCGTGCCGGTGTTCCTGGAGCCCGGTGAGAACCCGACCGACATGGTCGCCAGCGCCTCGTTCCGCCCCCTTGTAGCGGTCCTCCAGGGCCTGCGCTCACACGATGAGCGCCTGGTCGAGCAGCTCGCCTCCCGCGCCCTCACCAGCGGCGAGCGCAAGGTACACATCCGGCGCGACAAGGAAGGACGGATCGTCGGGACCGGCGGCGAGAGCGACGGCGAGGACCAGGAGCAGGGCGACACCCACGCCGCTGCCGAGTCGGCCCTGCTGCACTTCTCCAGCCCGCGCGACGCGGCGACCATCGCGGCCTTCCTGCGGACGCGGGTGTACCGGCCGGAGTCGCTGGTGTGGCTGGAGGGCTACCAGGCCCTGCTCCGGTGGCGGGCAGAGAACCAGATCACCGGCGTCCACGCCGTGCCCTATGACGTTGAGGTCGAGGTCGGCGTCACGAAGGACTTCCCCCTCGGACGGTGGGTGCACCAGCAGCGCAAGGCCCTGCGAGCCGGGGAGCTGGAGGACCGGCGCAAGGTCCTCCTGGACGCGCCGGAGGCCGGGATGGTCTGGGAGCCGGGCGAGGAGGCGTGGGAGAACAAACTCGCCGCACTCCGGTCCTACCGGCGGGCCACCGGCCCCCTCCCGCCCCGTCAGGACGCGGTCTGGGGCGAAGGCGAAGCGATGATGCCCATCGGGCAGCACATGGCCAACCTCCGCCGGAAGGGCCAGAAAAACGGCCTGGGCAAGGACCCCGAGCGGGCAGCGGAGCGCGCGGCGCAGCTCACAGCGATCGACCCGGACTGGAACTGCCCCTGGCCGCTGGACTGGCAGCGGCACTACCGCGTCCTCGCCGACCTGGTCGACGCCGACGGCGTACTGCCGGCCATCCAGCCCGGCGTGCTCTTCGAGGGCGACGACATCGGACGATGGCTCACGCGGCAAAGAGAAGCGAGCAACTGGACACAGCTCTCCGCCGAGCAGCAGGAACGGCTGACCGGGCTCGGCGTGACACCCGAAGAGCCCCAACCGGCACCGGTGAAAGCAGGGGCGGCCAAGGAAGCGGGTGGTCTGTCGGCACCGTTCGGGCGAGGAGTCGCAGCCCTCGCCCAATACCTCCACCGCGAAGGACACGAGCGGCCAGTTCCGAGGAAGCATGAAGAGCCCGTCGAGGTCGACGGCCAGGAGCACGTCGTGAAGCTCGGCGTGTTCATCAGCAACACCAAAAGCCGCCGCGACCGGCTCACCCCCGAGCAGCACGCCGCCCTCGCCGAGCTCGGGGTGGAGTGGGCGTGACACCAGCCATGGCCAATCGTTGACGGCAGGGCAGACGTCACGTCATGTCGCAGAGAGACCCCGGGCGATAGCGCCCGGGGTCTCGTGGTGTCGAGCGCGGTCCTGTCCGCCGCCGTACGGAAGGGACGCGGCCCGGCCACGATGGTCGGTAGTCGCCCGCCCACTGCCTCTGCGGTATCCCGTACGTATGCCCCTGGTCCCCCACGAGATCGCCCTCCGGGCTGATGCCCTGTCCGATTCGGCTGCCTAGTGTCCTTCGCATGACGATCAGACTCCGCGGACGGACCGCTGCCGCCGCCCTCGCCACCATGGCCCTGCTGGCCACGCCCGCCGCCACCGCCCACGCCGCACCCGGCCCCGCGCCCGCCCCGGCCACCTCCGCCGCCGCCGCCACGCTCGAACTGCCCCGCCCGACCGGTCCGTACGCCGTCGGCAGCGACATCCTCCACCTCACCGACCACGACCGCACCGACCCCTGGGTGCCTGAGTCCGGGGACCGCGAACTGATGGTGTCCCTGTACTACCCCGCCCGCCCCGGGCGGCCGGGCGCCACCGCTCCGTACATGAGCACCGGGGAAGCCCGCCTGCTGCTGGCGGGCATCGGGCTGGAAGGCACCGTGCAGCCGGCGACGCTCAGCTCGCTCGGCACGCATGCCCGCACCGGCGCCCGGACGGCCCCCGGGCACTTCCCCCTGGTACTGCTCTCCCCGGGCTTCGGCAACCCCCGGGCGACGGTGACCTCGCTCGCCGAGGACCTGGCGAGCCGCGGTTACATGGTGGCGAGCGTCGACCATGCCTACGAGTCCCTCGGGACCGAGCTGCCCGACGGCCGGCTCCTGACCTGCGTGGCCTGCGAGAAGATGACGTCCGCGCCCAGCGAGGAGGCCCGGCAGGAACTGGGCAGGCTCGTCTCCACCGGTCGGGCCGCCGACCTTTCCTTCGTACTGGACCGGCTGACCGGCCACCGTCCCGCCTGGGAGGGCTCCCGCATGATCGACCGGCGCCGGGTCGCCGTGGCCGGCCACTCCATCGGCGGCAGCGCAGCCGCCTCCGCGATGCTCGCCGACCCGCGCTTCGACGCGGGGATCAACATGGACGGCACGTTCCAGGAGCGCGTTCCCGCCTCCGGCCTCGCCGGGCGCCCCTTCATGATGCTGGGCACCGCGTCGCACTCCCCCGGCGGCGAGGACGAGTCCTGGGACCAGGGCTGGCAGCGGCTGGACGGCTGGAAGCGCTGGATCGGCGTCGAGGGCTCCGGCCACTCCAGCTTCACCGATGTCCCCGTCCTGGAGGACCGGCTGGGCGTGACGCTGGACCCCACGGTCACGCTCTCCACCGACCGGCAGGTCCGGATCACCCGTGACTACGTCAGCACCTTCCTCGACCAGCACCTGCGCGGACGGCACCAGCCCTTGCTGGACGGCCCCACACCCGACAACCCCGAGGTCGTCTTCCAGCGGCCCTGAACACCGGCACACACAGGAGCGCCCCCGGACGCACGGATGCTGGAAGGTCTCCTCCACCCGCCACCTTGATCCGGCGACGCGGACCAGGGTGTTCAGGGGCGCCGGGCCGAGTGAGAAGCAGCGGTAGTAGGCGAGTTCACCGGTGGTGCGGTTGCGGCGGATCAGCAGCTGGCGGCTGCCGGGGCGGGGTTCGGCCAGATCGATGACCGCCCAGTCGTAGAAGCGGTGCCCCTTGGCATCGGCCCCGGCCGACAGCTTCTGCCAGGCCCGCTTGGGCACCTTCGCGGCCAGGGAATCCGCGCGGAACTTCCCCGCACCGGTGGTGACTTCGGCCGAGCAGGCATCGGCGAGCACGTAGTCGGCCTGGCGCTCTTCCAGCGCGGAGCACAGCTTTGGGTTGCCCCCGTAGACCTCGTGGCTCTGTACGCGAGAAGGGGTTCTGGCTCAACTTCCGTGATGAGAACACGCTGGGTGATGGTTGGAGGATGGTGCCCTGGCCAACTCTGGCCGGGGTCCTTGCGTTCTGCCTGTTGCCTTGCTGGCGGAGCACTACGCGATTTGATCGCGTTCAAATATAGTTGGGGTTCGGTCGATGAGGCCGTGAGGAGGGCGGCCGCCCGGAGGTACGGGAAGGGGTTGGCGTGAGCCGACAGTTGTGGCGCTCGATCGCCTTCATAGGGCTGGTGGTCGCGCTGACGGTGTCCTGCGGCTGGGCTGCGGGATCTATGCCGCAGAGGTTTCAGCGGATCAGGTGGAGGGGCGATGGACCAGCGAGGCAGGCACGTCCCTGACCTTCCAAGAGGATCACACCTTCGCTGCCGAGCACTTCGACGAGTTGCCCGTCGTGTCAGACTGCAAGACCCCTTCGGCCCTGGCATCTGGCCGCTGGGCGTTCTATGCCTCAGCTGATGCCGACCAGTCCAATGCCGCTGACGAGACCGCCACACACGGCACCGTCCTGTCGCTGATCCCTCGTCGCCTCGTCAGAACCTGGTTGATAGAGCCCGGGTCGGCGCTTCTCGTGCCGATCTCCGGCCTGGACCGTGAGGTGATCAGTGACCGTAGGGTTCAGGGAGCGGCTGGAACCTGCCACGTGGCGCGAACAAGCTTGTTTGGAAGGGGGATTGGGATGGAAATCAGGAATGGGGAATCGGGACCATCACGCCACGACCCGGTGAGGTCGCCCGGCCCCGGAACCGGGGGCAGATGTGGACGCACGAGACAGCGCATCAGTACCGTCCGAGCAACCACCTCTGCAACCACCGCTTCCCCCGTACCCTTCGTTCCCACCACATCTCCCGCAGGCGCCGCACCTCTGGCCACCGCCACCGCCACCGCCACCACCACCGCCAGCGGGCAGTCGGGCGTCCCGGGCGGCTGGAGCGCTTGCCCGGGTGATTAAGTCCAGTCGCTGGTACTGGCGTTGGGGCGTCCTGGCGCTGGTCATGGTGCTCGTCGCCGGTCTGATGACCTTTGTGCTCTGGCCAGGCGAGAAGACGCCCCCGCAGCTGGCCTCGGCGGCCACCAAGAGCCTGCGTGCCTGGCGCGGGGTCACCTATGCGGGGATCACGGTGAACGGCAACGGCGCGATCATCGGCTTCCGTCTGACGGTCGCCCGCGACGGCACTACGTACGGAACCCTGAGCCGTGACTCTGGGGCATACGCGGAGCTCGCTGTGAGCCCCAGGCGAACCCTTCTGCGCGGCAACAGCCAGTGGTGGTTCGAGCACGAGCCGGGCAGCGCCGAAGCGCTGGCCCACATCTGGGTGGCCGACCCGCCGCAGGGGGTGATCGGCCTGGCCGAGCTGTCCCGGATGACTCCGACGGCGCTCGCCGACGCCCTCTCGGGCAAGGACACCGACGGTCCGTCCGGGCGGCCGTCCACGTGGCGCCAGAGCGGGGCCACGTCGGTGAACGGCCGTCCGGCGAAGGTACTGACCGACGGCACCCTGCGCATCGTGGTGAGTGCGTCCCCTCCGTACCGGCCGCTATCGGTCGGCCTGCCGGGTTCCGCTGGATCTCAAGGAGCCGCCACACCCAAACCTGCGCCGGACGCCTCGGATGTGCACACTGCCGTCTTCCGCTCCGGCCCGCAGGACGGTGCCGCACGGTCCGCGCGCCATGTGCAGTCCGCAGGTCAGGTGCCGACGGCGGCCGGTGAGCCCGCGCCCGCCCCGGCCCTGTCGTCCGCGGTCAGCGAGCCCGACAAGGCCCAGGTACGAAGCACAACGGAGAACGTACGCCGGATCGACACCTCGCACGAGCAGGCCGAACCGCTGAGCCAACGTGTGGCGGCCCAGACGGACGTGGCCGTACAGCTCACAGCATCGCACTGCAGCACTCCGACCTGCCCGGCCACCGTGAACGTGACCAACCAGGGCACCGCTCCCGCCAGCGGCACGGTGATAGTGACCGTAGCCGGACAGACGCCCCTGAACAGTCCTGTTTCCGTGCCTCCCGGCGGGAACCGCACCCTGACGGCTACGGCGACGAATACGGCACCGCCCGGCCAGACGATCCCGGTGAGCTGGTCCGTAGTCTTCTACGAAGCGAGCGTCATGGGCGAGGACCCGGCGCTCGTCAAACGGCTGATGGGCCGCGGTTTCAAGCTCAATGAGCCACTGGGCGATCAGCGGGCCAACGACAGCAAGGGCAAGCCCGTCCTGCAGCTCCTCGACGCCATGACGGCCGACATCGGTCCGCAGACCAGCCCCGAGGTCCGCGAGAGCCGACTCAGCAATGCCGGCAAGACGGTGGCCAATCTGGAGCAGCAGGGAGCGTTCGAGCCGTTCCACGACCTAGTCGTGAACACCAACAACTTGAGAGTCTCCGGCGAGAGCGGCATTGCCGAACTGGAAGCGAAGACAGCCCAGCTCTCCGACTCCGACCGGCGGGCGCTGCAGTATGCGAGCGAGTTGGCGGGCGCGGGGAACAAGGTCGTCTGGGGCAACACCTACAAGCCCGAGGGTTCCTTGGATGAGTACAAGGCCGACCTCCAGAACCTGACTGGCAAACAGACCATCCAGCGCAAGGCCGTGTCGGGGGGCACGGACGCGGTCGTGAAGGCCTTCGCGGCGGCGATCAACGAACTCTCCGGTACCGGGGTGGTCCCGCCCGGCTTCGACAAGGTCGCCTGGATCGACATCGACCCGAACGCCTCCACCGTCCTGGCCGGCAGTGACCGGCAGGCACTGGCGAAGGAGTTCAAGAAGCTCAAGCTCGAAAAGTACTGCAACGGTGCGGGCGGGCCCGCTTTCGACGCGGCCGTGTTCACCACCTATCCGCCCGGCCCGGACGGCACCCCGAAGCGTACGAACAGCGTGTTCACCTGCAACGAGCTGCTGAGCAGTGCCGTCGACCCCCACAAGTACATCCGGGATGAGATGGTCTGGAAGGTCAGGAACGACCCGGTCTGGTACTTCGCCAACTACCAGAAGGACGGCCGCCGAAGGAGCGAGAAGACCACGGAGAACGGCGTCACGCTGCCGATACTCGCCAAGGACAACGAGAACCACTGGATCTCCAAGGACAAGCTGCCCTCGGCTCCCGGCGCGAAGCTGTCCCCCAAGAAGTTCTTCGGCCCCGCCTCGGTCGGTGACAGAAAACGGAGCGACCTGCTCAACAAGATCGCTGACAATCGCAATACGTCCGTGGATCTCACCAACGCGGAGCTGAAGTGGGAGGAGAACAAGAGCGCGGCCAATGGGCAGACACTCGACAAGGCGCTGCAGAAATACCGGAAAGAGCTAGGCGTCACGCCCAACAACAGCCGCATAGCCGAGCGGCTCGGCGAGAGCACGGCACGCTACCACGTCATTCCGGAGGAATTCCCGGGAGCCCAGTGGATCACCCTGCCCAAAACCCCCAATGGTGCTGATAAGTTCGACCAGCTGTACAAGCTCCCCGACGGCACGCTGCTCATCGTCGAGGCCAAGGCGCCAACGGGGAACCCCGGCTGGCGTCAGGGGAAGGGCCGTCACAAGAACAAGATGGTCCAGCAGATGACCAGGGAGTACGTGGAGACGATCATCGAGGCGATGAAAGAGCGGGAGACGAAGTCCCCGCGGGACGGCAAGCTGGCGCGCGACCTGGAGGCGGCGCTGAAGCACGAAAAGCTCCGCTACGTTCTCGTGAAGGCAAAGGTCGGCGGCAGCTCCTACGCGGGTGGCACCCTGGAGGAAGGCGACATCAACTAACTTGGTCTTTAACCTGTGCGGCGTGGACGTGGGGTCGTTGACTTCTTCGTCCGTCGCTTCGAGGGGCCTGGTTTGCCGACTGTGTGGACGTCGTA
>NZ_JBHWIY010000037.1:0-76522 GCF_042731715.1 Streptomyces sp. NPDC059832
CGACACTCGGGCCCTCGGCCTGCACAACCTCAGCCCACGGCACGAAAACGGTCCACCGACCCCGTCGGCGGACCGTCACGAAAATTCGAGGTTAGGCGTTGGAAACCGAATAGATGGTGTAGCTGAAATTCCCAACGGACTGGTTCGGATCTACCACATCGCTAGCACCCGTGCAGTTCGAATCGCTCCACACCCTCAGCGGCCTCCCGGTCGCATTGGTGATTGATTGCACCACGGCCGCCGTATTGACGCAATCTGTGGGTGTCGTGGTGTACAGGTTCCTTGGCCCCTCGAAGAAGGGGTTTTGCCATCCGCACACATATCCCAGGTCGCAGGCACCGTCACCGGCAGGGGTCATAGCTGGAGCGGGCGAGTTGCGGGGACCGGTTGCGTTAGCCGTGGCCGCAGCCCCTGTGGCCAATGCCGAGGCGGCCACTGTGGCCGTAACGAGACTCAGCAAGAAACGCTTCTTCATGTGACCTAACTCCTATTCGAGTTGGAGCGAACGAGCTTATCCAGATTTGCTCGACGATCGTGTCGACTAATGGGGCGTTGGTTAAAGTCGATCACTCTCCCGTCCTTGCAGCGGGTCGACACCGACGAAGGGAGCGCTCGGAGCGAGCCGTGTGCAACCGGCGTCGGGTGGCAGGCGGCGGCCGTGCCGCCCCGTACCGCGCGCGAGAACCGCAGTTGCTGCGTTGGCCCTACCCACCATGACGACGCCGCTGGAATGACAAAGAAATCCCGGCTTCACGGTCTTCATCGTGAAGTGCGATGTGTCGCCCTTGACCCGGGGATGGTCATCACACGCCGGCTAAGGAACGCCTCGTACGCACCCAGGTCGGCGACCGCTACACGGACGAAGTAGTCGGGCGTGCCGAACAACCTGCGCAGCTCCAGCACCTCCTCCGCTTGCGCGAGCGTTCCCTCGAAACGCTCCACGGTCTCCGCATCCTGCGCTTCCAGCGTCCGATTGATCAGCACCTCGAAGGAGTGCCCCATGGCCGCTGGGTCGATGACGGCCCGGTAGCTGCGGATCACCCCCGTCGGCCTCCAGGCGCTGCACCCGCCTCAGACTAGGACCCGCGTGAGCCCGATGCGGTTGGCCAGCTCCACGTTGGTCAACCGGCCGTCCCGCTCCAACTCCGCGATGACCGAAGTACGCGTCGGCGGCGGCCGACTCCATGTCCCACAACGGGCGACCGAACCAGGTCCTGATCCGCTTCAGGTGCCCGACGTTCCTGCGGGTCGTGCCGTCCGCCAGGACCGCCGAGGCCCGCGCGAGCACGAACCCCGACAGCACGTCGGTCTCGTACTGCTCCAGCTCCTCCGCCGACGCGGGCGCCCAGTGCTCGCGCAGGTCTCGTACGACCGCCAGCGCTGCCAACCCGAGCCTCCTCGCCTTCAGTCAGACTGTGGATCGGTCGGACGAGGTGAGAACGCTTCAAGAATCCCTAAGTTACGTCACAGAGCGGCAGAACACCCGAAAGAAGAAGAACGAAGTTCGGTAAGAATGCCGAGCGCGAGGAACTGCGGAAGGCGCTCGACTCCCTCGGCGAAGGAGACACCCTCGTCGTCCCGTGCTGCCCACAAGCCGTGCCAAGGAACCATCCCCGCGGGTACGGGGAGCAGCGGCGAGCGCACCCCCGCGCCGGGCGATCAAGCGCTGCTCCCCACACCCGCGGGGATGGTCCCGAGACAGGCGAGATGTGCGCGGTGGGCCAAGCGGGGGAAGCAGCGGTGTCCGTCCGCGCGTCGGACCTGTTGAACGCGGTATGCCGTCCTCACGCCCTCGCCGTCGCGCACCGCGGCCGCCAGCTGTCACCCGCCCCCACGCACCGCTGACCAATGAGTTCGCCGCCGACCCCGACCGTGTGCCATCACGCCTACCAGGTCGCGATCGACTTCGGCTTCGTGGCCGTCGACGCCATCGCCGACCTCCTCCTCCAGGAGGAATCCCTCGCTCTGGCCCAGCGCATGGGGTTCTGCGACTGCGGCCGCCTCACCCTGGACGACGACGACCTCACCCGCCGGGCCCTGAGCCCTGTAGCGGCCGCCAACATGACCGCCTGCCAGGCCCTGGTGCTCGCCGCGATCGACTACGCCCACCGCACCTTCGGCTGCATCTGGGTCAGCACCCTGATCCACGAACTGACCGAAAGCCACTGAGCGACCTTCGAGCCGACTGCCCTGACCGCGCTCCTGGACCGCGTCCACGCGGCCCACCAGGCAGAGCACGGCCATGCCGGTCACATTCGGGTTCCTGGCGCGGTGATGTGGCCGCACACCGCTGTCTCCTCGAAGCCCGAACTCATCCCCCGCTCTTGACCCGCCGCGGCCCGGGTCAGCACACGAGAGCGAGGCGACTTCATGGACCGCGCCCGCTCGGGCCCGGCTGCGCCGTACGGTCATTCCACGGATAGCGACCGGGCGATGACGCCGGGTCAGGAGTGGGAGGGGGTCCGAGGATGGTCAATGCCCGTACGTACCCGTTGTGGCGGGATCTCGCGATGAGCGAGGACCTCCCCAAGGAAGCCCTCAAGACGGTGATCGAGGCCCTGTGCACCCCGGCGAAGAGCCCAGACGACTTTGACTCCCGGGCCCACCAGTGGCGGGAGGAAGCCCTCAAGGCCGCGCTCCCCGCACTGCTGGTGCGGACGTCTGCCAAGCGACTGCGGGGCCGGCTCCTGGTGCATGGCGACGACAAGTTGCTGGCCGTCCTGGCGGCCGAGGGCACGGTGACTGCCGCCGACGTGCCCGCCATCCTGCGAACCCGCCGACCGCAATGGGCATGGTCACCGGCAGGCTCGTAAGCCCCGACGAGGTCGCCGCCCTCGTCGCCTACCTCGCCTCGCCCCTCGCCGGCAGCACCACCGGGGCGGACCACATCATCGACGGAGGCGCGACAAAGACAGTGTGCCCACGGGCGCGGTGCCGCCCAGATCCCGCATGCGCCCTGGTCCAGCCCACCCGGACTGGACCGGGGCGGCACCTTGCTCTGTACTTCACTCGTCGGAGTGAAGTACAGAGAAGTGTCTACGCGACCGGCTCGCAGGAAGCCTTCCTGGAAGGACACGTGGAGGCGTTCACCGCGCTCGGAGGAACGCCGACGGTCCGCATCCGTTACGACAACCTCAAGCCGGCGGTCAATCAGGTGTTGTTCGGCTGTTCGCGCACCAAGTCGGCGCGCTGGGCTGCGTTCCGGTCGTGGTATGGCTTCACGCCTTTCTACTGCGTCCCAGGAGAAGAAGGCGCCCACGAGAAGGGTGGCGTCGAGCAGGAGGGCGGACGCTTCCGCCGCCGTCACCTGGTCCCGGCCCCGGAGGTGGAGTCTCTCGCCGAGCTGAACGAGCTCCTGGCGGCGATCGACGCCGAGGAGGACGCCCGGCACATCCACGGGCGTCCGACCTCGATCGGTTTCGATTTCGAGGCCGAGAGGCCGCTGCTGAGCCCGCTGCCGACGGACGAGTACGACACCGGGATCGACCTGACGCCGGTGGTGCACCGCAACGGCCGTGTCACCGTGCGCCAGTGCTACTACTCGGTGCCGGCCCGGTTCATCGGCATGAAGGTGCGGGTGAAGCTGAAGGCAAACGAGGTGTGGATCTTCGACGGGCGGAAGGTCGTCGCCCGCCACCCGCGTTTGACCAGGCGTTACACCTGCCATGACATCCTCGACGACTACCTGAAGATCCTGCTGGTCAAGCCCGGTGCGTTCGCCGGTGCAGCAGCACTGTCGCAGGCCCGCGCCGAGGGTGTGTTCACCAAGACCCACGAGGCGTTCTGGGCGGCAGCGAAGAAGCGGTGCGGTAACCGCGAGGGCACCCGGATGCTGATCGAGGTGCTGTTGCTGCACCGTCAGTTGCCCGCGGCGGCGGTGATTGCGGGTATGGCCACCGTGTTGAAGGTTGGCGCGATCAGCACCGACCTGGTGGCGATCGAGGCCCGCAAGGCGATCGAGAACACCGAGGAAGCCGAAGGCTCTGCCGCCGACATCGTCGCTGTGACCGGCAGCGACGCCGTGGAAGACGAAAGCGGCCGGGGTGAGCAGGCGGGCGCCGGAGCGAAGGTGATCTCCCTGCACACCAAACGCATGCCGCCGGATCTACGGCCGGGGCTGCCGGACATGAGCAAGTACGACCGGCTGCTGAAGCCGGTCACCACCACGCGCACGGCGGCGTCGCCGCCGAAGCAGAAGGGCACAAGCGCATGACCCCCACCAAGACCGCCGACACCGAGACGCCCGTGGACGGGCAGGTCCCGCCGACCAGGATGCCGCTGGGCGATCCCGAGGACGCGGCCATCGACGGGCTCTGCCGGGACCTTCGGCTTCCGGCCATGCGGGAACGGTTCGTCGAGGCCGCCACCGCCGCGCGGCGCGAGCAGACCTCCTACAAGCAGTTCTTGCTGGACCTGCTGCAGATTGAGCGCGCCGACCGGGATGTCCGCCGCCAGCAGAGGCTGATCCGGCAGGCGAAGTTCCCCCCGCCCCAAGCGGCTGGAGCTCTTTCAGTTCGAGAAGAACCCCAACGTCACACCCGAGACCATCGGCGAGCTGAAGAACCCGACCTGGGTGCAGGACGGGCGCCCGCTGGTCCTTATCGGCGACTCCGGTACGGGCAAGAGCCATCTGCTGATCGGGATCGGTACGGTGATCGCCGAAACCGGCCTGACCGTCCGCTGCACCACCACCTCTGCGCTGGTGAACGAACTCGCCGAGGCGGATGCGGCCAAGCGCCTGTCCTCGGTGATCGCCCGCTACAGCAAGGTCGACCTTCTGTGTCTGGACGAGTTCGGATACCTGAACCTGGACAAGAAGGGCGCCAAACTACTGTTCCAGATTTTCACTGAGCGGGAGGAACACAAGGCCACCGCGGTCGCGACGAACTCCCCGTTCAACGAGTGGGACTCGATCTTCATCGAACCCCGGCTCTGCGCGGCCATCGCCGACCGGATCACCTTCCGATGCACTCTGATCCAGACCGGCACCGACTCCTACCGGTTCCAGGCCACCGAGGCCGACCACAGCGCCCAGGGCACCCGGTGCCCCACGACGTCATCGATCTCGACGAGCGCCACCGGATCGACGACCTGGCCATCCGCACCCCGGCCGCCGGACAAGGTCGCCCACCGCCAAATCAGACGCCTTCACGCAGGTACAGGTCGCGCAGCAGGCCGATCTCACCGCCGTGATGTGTGACCTCTTTCAGAGCGTGCAGCGCGAGCTTCAGATAGGTCTCGTCGGCCCAACCGCCGGGGCCCATGCCTATCGGCGCCAGCAGGCGCTTGTCGCCGAGGGCTGCGATACGGGAGATGAAGTGCTCCCAGTCCTCGGCGAGCGCCTGGACGCCCTCTTTCGCGGTGCCCGGCCACTCGTGGCGGTCGCCGAGCTCGGGGACGTCCTCGAAGAAGTGGATCACATAGCCGCGCAGGCAGAGGCTGCCTATGTGCCAGATGCGCCAGGCGATCGTCGTGAAGGGGTCCGGTGCCTCCGGACTCGATTCCGGAAATAGCGTGGCGACGCGGAAGACGCCGTCGTCGCCGGGGCGGATGCTGATGCAGTCGCTCACCGGCTCCCAGCGGTACTCGGCGTCGGTCAGGTCCTTCACACGCTCGAACAGCCGGGATCGCACGTTCTCGAAGATCGCGAGAATGTCGCGCGTGACGGGGTCGGGCACGATCATGTCAGCCATGTCAGCTCCAGGGCACGGTGGTTCCGGGTCGGTCGGGATGATCAGGATCGACGGGTCGGTCGGCTCGGTCAACTGCCGCCGCCTCGTAGTGCGTCACCGGGTGCGAGCAGGCTGGTGAGGGCGAAGCCCACAACCGCCATCGACACCGTACTTCCTGCTGGACGAAGAAACCTGGCCTGCCATCACACAAGGGCCGGGCCCTTCTGAACCGCGCCTGTCAGGGACACGGGCCAGCAGGGCCCGGTGACGCACACGCTATCGGCCCCCCTAGTGCCCCTCGCTGGGACACTCACATCCCGCACAGAGCCGGGCAAGAAGTCACCCGACAGGGGTGGCCCCCTTCTCGTTGCCGATCATGCTCCAGCACGGGTGTCCACCGCCGTCACGAAGGGCCCAACGTGGTCCCCACAAGCTTGCCTCTGTGACAACCATCGCGACTCGGCTCACCTGCTGTGCCGAAGCACGAAAGCTGTCACCAAGGTTGGTACTGACCTGGGGTTTCGCTTGACCGAAGCACGGGAGTGGTCACCAAGTCGGCGCGCTACTTGTCACCCCGTCCACGACGGCACGCCTGTTGCCACCTGAGGTCCGGCTGACAGTGAGGGCTGAGCTACCCGCCGTCGCAAGGAACAGCGCTCAGAGTCGCGGGCAACGCGCGCGCCAAAGCCTTGCGGGCGGCAAGGTAGCCCGCGATTTTGAACGCCAGTTCGTGAGAGCCGAACGTATCAGCGCGGGCACCCCGCAGCACCACCCGAGTGGCGATCACAACTCCGTGCTCGGGCAAGCTCAGCTGCTCCTCGATCCCCACAGCAGCAGCGGCGAAGAAGCGTGGCAAGTTTTCGACAGGTTCGTACTCCACCGTCAGCTCTTGGGCTACCTCGAAGGCGAAACCCTCGGCTGCGGGCTCGAAATCCACCTCTATCTCCGCGAAATGTGGCGCGCAGTTCTGCTTCTGATGCAGGACACACACGCCACGGATCGGATACAGCGGGAACCGAGGCAGCGCTGACGTCATGCCGGAACGCTACCCCCTGCCCGGTACCCTGCCTCCGCTATCGACCTTGGTGACAGAAACCTGCCTCTGTGACGCCTACCGTGCTTCGGCTCAGTAGCGGGTCTGGCGCGGCTGCGAGCGCCACCGGCTGAAGAAGATGGCCTACGGCCGCAAGACCGCATCAGGCCCGGCAGCGGGCAACCATCGTGCTGCTGGCGGCCCGCGGGCGCTCCAACGCCCGGATAGCCGCGCAGACGCGCATGCACGTCGACACGGTGCGCACCTGGCGGGGCCGGTTCGCTGCCGGCGGGCTGCGTTCGGCACGCTACCGACGGGACGTTTCGGCCCCGACCGAACCGTCCTGCACTGGAACGTCAGGCCCGGTCCGGCAGCAGTTCCGCGTTGAGTACGGCGATGCCCGCCTCGCCCTCCTCGAACAGGGCGATCAGCTTCTCGGGCCCGGCATCCGGACCGGCGGTGTGGTCGACGAGGAGGACCGGCTGGAACTCCCCGCCCTGCTCGACGGGGACGAAGCCGGTGGTCAGCTCGCGGCGGAGCAGGACGACCCGGTCGGCGTCGAGCGGATCGGAGGGCAGTGCTCCGGGCAGTACGCGCCCCTCCTCCGGGCGCGCCCGGAGGCTGTGGGCGAGGACGTCCCGGCGGGCGAGGAGCGTCACCGCGAGCCGGTCACCGGTCCGCTCGTAGCGGGCGGCCAGATCTTCCG
Organism: Streptomyces sp. NPDC059832; assembly: GCF_042731715.1. Classification (NCBI taxonomy): domain Bacteria; kingdom Bacillati; phylum Actinomycetota; class Actinomycetes; order Kitasatosporales; family Streptomycetaceae; genus Streptomyces; species Streptomyces sp. NPDC059832. The sequence goes on from NZ_JBHWIY010000037.1 coordinate 7,412, forward strand.
GCAGCAGATAGAAAACGCCCTCCTCACCCTCGTGCCCCCGGTCGAGAAGAAGCCGCGCCAGCCGGGCTCCGGGCTCGTCGGCGTGCGAACCGAGCCCCAGAAACACATCACGCCCACCGGGCCCGAGGGAGGGCACCGCCCCGATCCACAGCTCGGCGGAGCCCTCCGGGGTCTGCTGGATGTCGTCGTCCTTCGTCATGGCGGCGATCCAAGCACACGGCACCGACAGCCCGTTGTCAGTGCGCTGCTCGCGGCGCAGCGCCCGGGGGTGCCCCTATGGGTTTGGTCAAGGTGATGGGGCAGGTCGGGGTTCGTAGAAGGTGCCGTCGCGGAGCATCGCGAAGAGGACGTCTGCTCGCCGGCGGGCGAGGCAGAGGAGTGCTTGGGTGTGGTGTTTGCCCTGGCTGATCTTCTTGTCGTAGTAGGCCCTCGATCGTGGGTCGGCGAGGGCGGCGAGGCTTGTCCCGCAATGATCACCTGAGGGGTGCGAACACCGTTGCGCTGACGGCTCGCTCCCCTATCCGGTGATGTTCAGGTTGTGCAGTCGCGCGAAACCACTCATGGTGTGGTGGACGCCGTCGCCATTGAGGCGGCAGTCGCGCAGGATCTTCCAGGTCTTCATCCTTGCGAAGACATGCTCGACGCGGGCGCGTACTTGCTTGTGGGACTTGTTGTGCGCCTGCTTCCACTCGGGCAGGTCTTCGACTTTCCGGCGTCGGTGGGGCATCACGAGCCCGGTGCCCGGGTAGCCGCCGTCGGCAATCGTCGTCGTGTTGCCTACGCCGGCCTTGGCCCCGGACTCCGCCCACGCCTTGCAGTCGTTGCGGTTGCCTGGCAAAGGTTCGCCGACCACGACGACCAAGCGACTGCCGGCGTCGATGACGACTTGGTGGTTGGTGGAGTACCGGTAGTCTTTCGACTGCTCAGCAACCGTGTGGTCGCGCGTGGGTAGGAGGGTGCCGTCGACGATCAGGACGGTGTCCTTGGCGAAGCGGCGTCGGGGTCGCAGGGCCAGCAGCGGGCCGAGATGGTCGATGATGCGGCCGGCTGCGGACTCGGAGACACCGAAGAGCGGGGCGAGCTGCCGCATCGTCAGATTCTTGCGCCAGTAAGTCGCCACCAGCAGAATGCGATCCGACAGTGGCAGGCTACAGGGGCGTCCTCGCCGGATCTCGTCGGCACCCTCACGCTGCAACGCGGATACCAACTTGCTGAAGCAGCACGGACTCATTCCCGTGAACGGCACTATCCATGACGGCTCCGACGCAGTGATCACACCCAACATGGCAAGATCATCCATCGGTCGGAGCGCTACCGGGCCTGCCTCAAAGGACGGGGATCAGGCCGGGCTCGACGCCAAGCGCCACCACGTCCTTGCGGACGGCCGTCACGAATTGTGCGATCTCCGCCACGAGCACATCCCAGCCGACTGGCGAGGTCCACGAGCCTGGCGCGGAGACGGAGCCGACCCGCCATCCCTCGGCAGATCCCGCGATCCGCACCTCGCCCGATTCCGCGTAGGACATCGAGTCGAACTCGAAGTCATCGCGGTCGCCGTCCAGCCAGCCCACCAGGGCGCGCGCCAGTTCAGCCACGGGGAACAGCCCCTCCGCCATCACCACCTGGTCACCATCCCGGATGACCAGGTCGGCCTCGATGTCTACGAGCAGCACCCCAAGCGGCGCCGTTTCAGGGCGGAGGCCACGCCGGTACAGATCCGGTGTACCCACATTCTCGTACACGAGCTTCAATGTCATCTGGCCCTCCCCGGAGTCCAAGGGCCGCAGATCTGTCAGCCGCTCAAAACGCAAACCCTACCAAGTGGCCTGATAAGACTTGTCGTGGGAAAGCGGGACAGCCCTTAGCCTGTGGCCGCACGATCCGGCTGTGCTCGACTTCGCCCGTGGCGAAAGGTGTTCTACGGCGGAGTGGTACCGCTGGGTGTCAGCGTGGTGCGGACGCGTACACGTCTCTCACATCATCCCTGGGCTTTGGCCTGTTCCGGCCGCACGGGCCCGCCGCGAAGGCGTGGAGCAGATTCTCCGTGCTGCGGGTGACGAAAGCTCCCGTACGAGCGTCCATGCCGTGGTTGCGTCCGTTCTCGCGGGTTCCCGCCATCAGAGCCTCGACCCATCGCATCGTCCCGGAGGCGAAGACGCCCGCCCCGCTCGGCACGGTGTAGTAGGCGGAGTCGGCGTAACTGGGCCGGCCCTTACAGACGAGGGGGGAATGGGCGATGATCTCGAGCGGTGCCGGGGTGGGCATGCCGGGAGTGACCCGGTCGTACTCCACCCCGACCAGATGGTCGAAGGAGGCTCCTCGCTTCACGCCTGTCCCCTCGAAGAGCCAGTGGTCGCTCCGGCGGACGACATACGGGGCGTCCACGGGATAGCCCTCGTAGAGAACACCGGTCAGAGAGGACTCGGGGGAGGCGCCGGGCGGCTGGCGGAAGTCGTTGGTCGGCATGTCCGGGTGGTCGGCGAGAAACGAGTCGTTCCGGTAGTTGGTCTTGTAGCAGACGACGGTGCGGTCGGCGCCGGTGGCGTCCGGCTCCAGCCTGACCCTGCGGAAACAGGCGTTGGCCCCGAGGAAGGCCACGTTCGTACCTGTGTCGCGCGCCCGGGTGACGTACGCCCGTTGCTGCGGCGTCCAGTACTCGTCATGTCCCAGCGAGACAGCCCCGGCCGCGTTGTGGAGGATGTCGGGGTCGCGATGGATGTCCAGGCCCGTGGTGTAGGCGAGCGGGACACCCAGCTTCTCCGCCAGGACCACCACCGCCCGTTCGTAAACCATGAACTTCTCGGCGCCGTTGCCGTCGTAGGGCCGATCGAAGCTAACAGCGAGCGACCGCGTGCCGTACGCGCCGTTCTCGCCCTGGTAAAGGCTGTAGCCGCCCCACAGGTTGTACGCCTGCCATGTTGCCGGGGCGTGCATCAACACGATTCTGCCCACGGCGCTCGCCGAGCGGACGATCAGTGGCACATAGTGCTGGTGGGCATCTTCCGAGTCCAGCCGGAGGAGATACGCTCCTTCCGGCCAGCCGCTGGTGCGGACGGGGAGTGTGCGTTGCCAATCCGCCCGTACGGTACGGGTGGCCTGGAGCAGCCGGGGACGGCCCTGGACCGACCCGGCAACACGGTGCGAACGCCAGACCAGTCGCGCCTGCGCCCCGTCGTACCAGCCGACGCGGTAGGCGGAGACCCGGAACGCCGGGGCGGTGGTGGAGACGTGCAGGCCGAGCTCCTCGCCCGGCAACACACTCACCTTGTCGGCATAGCCCTCGATGGCCCCGGGCGGTCCCATCGAACGGACCCGCCAGTCGGAGTCCCCCGTCCGGGCGTTCTCCCCTCTCTCGGCGCGGCGGCCGGCGCCGGGCGGGGTGGACCCGCCGGTCCCGGAGGAGTGGCAACCGGTCACTGCCACACCGCCAGCCATCGCCCCGCCCGCTGCCGCAGCGAGGAAGAGTCTGCGGTCCAGCCGACCAGGGATCCCGGCGTCCTGCCCCTCACCGTGCTTCATGTCGCCCGCCGATCCCGTTCCGCAACACTGACACCGGCCATCGTCCCCCGCCACGTGCTCGGGGACGACGAGGCAGGGCCGAACCGGGGGCGGCCGCGTCGTGTCGCGGCATCGCAAATCTCCCGACTCCCAGGTGCCCGCGCGGCCCTCCGACGCGACAGTCCGGCCGCCGTCACGCCCGAGGAACACCGCCACACGCAGATCGGCCGTCGACCAGTGCTGACGGCCAGTCATGAAAGATCGGGGCCAAGGTCTTCCGGATCATCGAGAACGGGCTGATCGCGCTCATCGGCGCTTCCGGCGCAGGCAAGTCCACCTTGGCCCGCACGTGGCCGGCCTCACAGGCGCTCTCCCCCGATGGTCTGCGCGCGGCGTGGTCAGTGACGACTTCTCTGTCAGGTCCGGCGTGTTGAGCAAGAGCTGCCCGGCACCTCTGATCCGACGATGGGGCTGCTCGTGATCACCACTGACGGCGATCTGCCCTTGCCGCGCGTGCTACAGCGGCCGACCATCCAGGAGTACCTGTGACGACCGAATACGACTTCGAGCTGTGGTTCTACCCGCGCGACAGGTAGACAGCCTCAAGTCGGACAGGTCTTGGCAGTCGGACCTGTTTGCTCTCTCAGCTGGCGTGAAGGATCCGAAAGCGATCGGGTTCCGCCGGATACCGGTCAACGACTTGGACTGACGTCCAAGCCCATTGCCAAACGCCGATGTCCGGTGTGCGGGAGAACCGGATCTCCCCGCGGGTGCCTTCGACAGCGACGCGCGGCCAGGATTCGGCAATGCGCGCCCGGTCCGTGCCGTGAGAACGCAGCACATCGGCGAGGACGGCGACCGTGTCGTAGCCCTCGAAGGCGACGAAGGAGGGCGCTTCGCCCAGCCGCTCACGGAGGGCCGTCTCGACTCGTGCACCGAGTGGGCTGAGACGCTCGGGCAGGTAGCGCAAGAACGGGATCGCTGAGCCGTCGTCGCCCAGCAAAGCCGCCCACTCGGCGAACTCCGGTTGCCCGGCCGGAGCACCGATCACGGGACACGACGCTCCCGGCGCTCACCGCGTGTCCGGACGCCACGTTCCACCGGATCGGCGGGATCCCGGCCTACGTACTCACCGACAACGAGAAGACGGTCACCACCGACCACTCGCCGGCACAGCCATCCGCAACCCCGAGACCATCGAGGTCGCCCGGCGCGGCGCTACGGCACGACCATCCGCACGTGCCTGCCGGGTGAGTACGGTCGAGCAGCATCTGACGCGGGTCTGCCGCAGGCCCCGGATCACTTCCCGGGGCGATCTCCCGCTCGGTCTGGAGCTCGCCGAGGGCGCCCTGGTCCGCGCCTGTGGGACAGACCGCCGTCCGCTCCCTCCCTCAGCCCTCGGCGTCCGGGCGGAAGTTGAGGACGAAGCGGGCGCGTTCGCCGTTGATGCGGCGCCGTACGAACAGCACGGGCTCTCCGTCTGGGGTGCAGCTCACGCCTTCGCGGACGAGGAGCGGGGTGCCCGCCGGGACGCCGAGGAGATCGGCGTCGCCGATGTCGGCTCCGATGGCGCTGAAGGCCCGCCAGTCGTATTCCAGGACGATGCCGGCGCTCTGGGCCAGGACTCGGACGACGTTGTCCACTCGTCCGGGGACGGACAACTCCTCGGGCAGGAGAGAGGACTTCAGCCAGTAGCTGCTGATGCCCCACGGCTCGGGGCCGATGACGATGATGCTCTCCAGGCGTGAGAGTTCGGCGGGGTCGCACCGCAGGTGACTGGCGGCCTCGGTGTCGGCCGGGGTGCGGGGCGCGGGGATGACGGCGGTGATCCGCTCGCCGCTGTCCGCTGTGTCACCGGCGTCGGCCGCCCCGCGGGGGATGGCAGCGGTGAGGCTGCCCAGGTCGAAGCGCTGGCTTCGCGGGTCGACCGCGATCGAGACGCGCGCGATGGGGGCGCGGACGAACGTTCCCACTCCCCTGCGGATCTCGACGGAAGCGGCGCGTTCGAGTTCGGCGATGGCCTGGCGGATTGTCAGCCGGTTGACGTCGAACTCCTCGCACAGTTCCGGCTCGCTGTGCAGCCGGGAGCCGGCCGGGAGGTCGCCGGAGTCGATCCGGTCCTGGATCTTCCGGGCGAGCTGCAGGTAGATCGGGGCGGTTCTTCTGCGGTTCGACACCCCTGGATTCTACGAGCCGGGATGGCGGGCGACCTGCGTGATCGCGTACGAAGGGGGCCCGGCGAACTGCCCGTTCATCCAAGGTTCAGCAGAGCGACCACTGAGTTCGACACGGAACCCCACCCAGGGCATATAGACATCTAGATGTCTTACTCGTCTCTATGCAGTTCCCGACTCAGGAAGGCTCCCATGCCGCTGCTGAACTTCCGCGACCCGGCCTCCGTCGCCGACCCCCGGGGCGACCGTATCCGCCCGGGAATCCTGTTCCGCTCAGCCCAGCCCGATCCCGTCGCGAACGCCGACACCGTCGGGGAGCTGCACACCCACGGCATCCGCGTCGTAGTGGACCTGCGCAGCCCCGACGAGCGCGGCGACGACGACTGGGCCGCCGCCGAAGAGGCAGGCATCACCGTCGTCCGGGCTCCCGTCGCTCCGGACGACACCGACGCCGTCGCCGGCCCGGGAATCGCTTCCCTGCGGACCTCCGCCGATCTGGGCCGGTTCTACGCCGCCCTCGCCGAGTCCGCCCCCTCGGCCCTGGCCGACGCGGTCCGGGCCGCCGCCGGACCGGGCGCGGCACTCGTGCACTGCGCCGCGGGGAAGGACCGCACCGGCCTCCTGGTGGCGCTGCTGCTGGAACTCGCGGGAGTGCCCGACGACAACATCGCCGACGACTACGTCCGTACGGCCACGGCGCTCCCGGAGATCCTCTCCGCTCTCGCCAGCCGGCACCGCATCGCCCTGAACGACGGCGCGGGCGACGACGAGGGGTACGGGGCGGCGGGACGGCCGATCGTTCCCGCGCCGCTGCTCCAGGCCCCGCGCGAAGCGATCGAGGTCTTCCTGGAGACCATGCGGGTCCGTCACGGCAGCGCCGAGGCTTTCCTGCTGGGCTGCGGGGTCGAGGCCACGACCATCCACGACTTCCGTGCCAAGGCTGCCGTCGAGGCCACCCTGCCCGCGACCACCGCTGCGGCGCCTCGACCCGCCCTCTCCCCCTCCCCGTCGCCCTCCCGCCCGGCAGGAGAACCCCTCGCATGACCGACATGCTGCGCAAGACCCCCGCCCCGGAACCACCGCCTTCCGACCGCCTTCCCGGGCACGAGGTACCGGCTCCGCGCCGGGTCATCGCCGGACTGGTCTTCACCGAGCTCCTGATCGGGATCGGCTTCGCCATGCCGCTGGTCGCCTCGCTCAGCCTGAAGGTCAACGAGATCGCACCGGACGCCAAGGAGAGCGTGCTGAGCGCCGTCATGGCGGCCGGGGCCGTCACCGCGTTCCTCCTCAACCCGGTCTTCGGCCATCTGTCGGACCGCACCACAGGGCGCTTCGGCAGACGCAGGCCGTGGATCCTCGGCGGTCTCGTTGCCGGGCTGCCGGCCGCCGTGGTGATGGCCACGGCATCCTCGCCCGCCCAGCTGATGCTGGGCTGGATCCTCGCCCAGGCCGCGTACAACGCGGCGCTCGCCGCTCTCGCGGCCGTGATCGCCGACCGGGTGCCGGCCGCGCAACAGGCCACCGTGTCCGGCCTGTTCGGAGCCGCCCAGTTCGCCTCCGTCTTCCCCGCCTTCTTCCTCGTCGGCCTCATACCCGACAACACCGCGGCCCTGCTGCTGATCCCCGGCATCGCCGGTGCCGCGGGCGCCACCGTGTCGTGGACCCTGCTGCGCGGCGAAAAGGCCGTCCCCGCCGGGGGGCGGACCCCGGTGAGCCTGCGCTCGGTCTTCACCAGCCTGCTGTTCGACCCGCGCACCTCCCCGGCCTTCACCGCGGTCTGGCTGCAGCGCTTCCTGCTCCAGGGCGCCAACGCCCTGATCGGCACGTTCGGCCTCTATTACCTGATGTCCCGCCTGGAGATGTCGACGGCCGAGGCCGCCGCCCTCGTCTCGACCACCGGCATGCTCTCCGTCGTCGGCAACGTCGTCGCAGCAGCGGTCTTCGGGAAGCTGGCCTCCCGCACCGGCGCCTACCGGGCCTTCGTCGTCGGGTCCGGCCTGCTGATGGCTGCCGCCATGACCATCAAGATGCTGTCCGCGTCCGTGTGGCCGATCTACCTGTCCACCTCCGTCGCCGCCATCGGTCTCGGCGCTTTCTACGCCGTCGACATGGCCCTGGTCCTGCGCGTCATGCCCACCAGCACCGACGCCGCCCGCTGGCTCGGCGTGTTCAACATCGCCAAATCCCTGCCTCAGTCCATCGCCCCCCTGCTCGCCCCGCTCCTCCTGGGCCTCGGCACGGACCCGGTCGGACCGGCGGCCGATGGCAAGAACTACTTCGCCCTCTACCTCGGCGGAACCCTCGCCGCACTCGCTGCCGTCGCGCTCACCCCGCTGATCCGGCACCCCCGTCTCACCCGCGACTGACACCCGCCATCCACCACGCCCCGCGACGAAAGGCACGACTGTGACCTCCTACCTCCTCCACCCCGACGGCACACCGTTTCGCGACCTCAACCACAACGGCACCATGGAGCCGTACGAGGACCCCCGCCTGCCCGTCGACGACCGCGTCGAGGACCTCCTGGGCCGGATGACCCTGGAGGAGAAAGCCGGTCAGATGTGCCACGGCCGGATGGCCGCCGGAGACAACACCTTCATGCCGTCCGGCGCCGACCTCATAGCCGAGCGGCACATCACCCACTTCGCGATGATCCAGGTTCCCTCCGCCGGCACCATGGCCGCGTGGAACAACCACGTCCAGGACCTCGCCGCCGCCACCCGCCTCGGCATCCCAGTGACCCTCTCCTCCGACCCCCGCCACGGATTCACCGCCAACCCCATGACGGCTCACACCGACGGCGGATTCAGCCCGGGTCCCGAACCGATCGGCCTGGCCGCGACCGACGATCCGGCACTCGTCGAGGAGTTCGCCGCGGCCGCCGCCCGGGAACTGCGCTCCGTCGGAATCCGCTTGGCCATCCATCCGATGGCCGATCTGGCCACCGAACCGCGCTGGGCCCGCATCAGCGGCACCTTCGGCGAGGACGCCGACCGCGCCGCGCGAATGCTCGGCGCCTACATCCGCGGCATGCAGGGCGACACCCTGGGTCCGGACAGCGTGGCCTGCATGACCAAGCACTTCCCCGGCCACGGCCCGCAGGCGGGCGGGGAGGACTCCCACTTCGCCTACGGCAAGTACCAGGCGTTCCCCGGCGACAACCTCGAATACCACCTCAGGCCCTGGGAAGCGGCGTTCGCCGCCGGCACCGCCCAGGTCATGCCCTGCTACTCGATCCCCACCGGCAGGGGCCTGCCCGAGGTCGCCGCCAACTTCAACCGCGAAGTGATCACCGGGCTGCTCCGCGGCCGCTACGGCTTCGACGGCGTCGTGTGCACCGACTTCAACTCCCTCACCGGCATGGAGATCCCCGGCATCGTCCAACTCCCGCCCCGCAACTGGGGAGTGGAACACCTCTCCCTCGCCGAGCAGGTCATCATGCAGCTCGACGCCGGCATCGACCAGCTCGGCGGCGAGACCCGCCCCGACTGGATCGTCGATGCCGTCCGCTCCGGCGCCGTCAGCGAAGAACGCATTGACACCTCCGTACGCCGCATCCTGCGCGACAAGTTCCGCCTCGGCCTCTTCGACGACCCCTATGTCGACACCGACAGGGCAAGCACCCTGGTCGGCGCGGCCGAGACCCGTCTCCTGGGCCGCCGGGTCCAGCTGCGGTCCCTCGTCCAGCTCACCGGCCGCGCGAAGACGTCGAGGACACTGCCCGAGGTGCCGGCTCTCTACGTGGAGAACATCGCCCCCGAGGCGGCCGCCCGGTACGGCCGCCTCGTCGACCGCCCCGAAGAGGCCGACCTCGCGGTGCTGCGCCTGACCGCCCCGTACGAGAAGCGGGAGGGATTCCTGGAGCAGCACTTCCACGCCGGGTCCCTCGAACTTCCCGCCGCCGAACTGGCCCGGCTGCGGGCGCTGTGCGCGACCGTTCCCACCGTCGTCGACGTGCACCTCGACCGGCCCGCGATCCTCACCGGGCTCGCCACCGAGGCAGCCCTGCTCCTGGGCAGCTTCGGCGCCGACGACGACATCGTCCTCGACGTGGCCTTCGGCCGCGCGGTGGCCGAAGGAACCCTCCCCTTCGACCTCCCGTCCTCCATGCGGGCCGTCGAGGACTCCCGCGAGGACGTCCCGTTCGACACCGCCGAACCGCTGTTCAGCTACGGGCACAGCGCGCTCGCGCACTGACACCTTCTCTACGGGACCTCACGGACACGACCCCATCGCGCCGGTCAGCGGGCGTCGGCCACCCCGGCGAGACTGCGGGAGAGGGAGGCGACGCATGCCTCCCTCTCCTGACCAAGACCGACCGAGAACGCAAGCACCCCACTCCTCAAGTAGCGGCCCAGACCACCTGCACGCCACCCGAACAAAGTGCAGAGCCCCCCAGGCCGAGAGCCCGAAGCACCTCTCCCCGCCCATCCCAGCCGCCACGCTCAACAACGCAGCCAACCGCTAAAACTGAGAAGACCCCAGCTCACGTACAGAGATCGATCCGGGATGGTGCCCAGCCTGGGATGATGCCTACACGAAGGCGTTCGTAATGCTGGACGGCGCTCTGCTGCCGATCAACCGTGGGATGGAATAGCGCGAGGAAGCTCCTGGTAGGACAGGCGATCTGGGTCCTGAATCCGCCTACCAGAAGCTTCTTCACGTCCAGAAACCGCTCCACCACCTGCGCGCGCAGATGCTAGTGCCGTATCAGGCGACATTCCCTTCGCTGGTGGAGTGCGGAGCAATAAACCGGTGGGGTGATGCAGGGGAATCTGCCACGATCATCGGATGGGCGTACTGGATGCAGTGGCAGGCAGGGTTGCTGGCGGGGCCACCGTGACGTTCCGGCCCAGCGGCTCCTCGATGGTCCCGCTGATACGCAGTCGGCAGCAGGTGGTCGTTGCTCCGGTCAACCCGTCGAAGTTGGAGGTCGGGGACATCGTCCTCGCCCGTGTCGCAGGGACGGTCTACTTGCACTTGGTGTCGTCCGTGGACCTCCCCAGGAAGCGGGTGCAGATCAGCAACAACCGTGGCCGCGTCAACGGCTGGACCAGCCACGATCGTGTCTTTGGTATCTGTGTGGCAGTCGACGGCGTCACCCGGTCGGGAGCCGTGGGCAAGACGCTCGCGGCCGGCTCCAACGACTCCTCCTGAACCTGACGCTCCAGTGGCATCGGCCCACCAAGCTGTGCAGGTGGCGATACGAGTGCGTGTTCGCGAGATCGATGACGACGAGGGCCGACGGTTGCTTCGGACAGTCCGCCGAGGCACGGGTTCGGTGGTGACCTGGCGAGGCGCGCAGATGGTGCTGCTGTCCGCTCAGGGCATTCCGGTCGCGAAGATCGCAGAGGTGCCATTCCCCAGTGACGACCCGGTCCGCAATGTGATCCACGACTTCAACGCCTCGCGACGCGCTCTGCCCCACGTACTCCGGCGGCCGGCCGAGCACTTTCACGCTGCCACGTCGAGATCGCCCACACGCCGACCAACTCCTCCTGGCTGAATCGGATCGAGGCCCAGTTCACTGCCCTGCGCTACGTCACCCTCGACGGCACGTCACGGTCGGTGGGCTACCAGTACGCGTTCATCGTGAGGACCAGAAGTCGACGTACGGCGGGGTGTGCCCAGGTGGGTGCGGTGCGCGGTCATGGGTGGGCGGGGTTGACGCCGTCGATCTCGACCAGGAGGTGGCGGGGGCCGCGCAGACCGGGGCTCGCGCGGTAGGGCGGTGGGTCGGCGACGAGTCGGGGGTTCTTCAGCCGGTGTGTCAGCTCGGCGAGGGCGATCTGCGTCTCGGGGCGGGCCAACGGGGCACCGAAGCAGTAGTGGATACCTCCGCCGAAGCCGAGGTGCTCGTTGTGCTCGCGATCGGGGTCGAAGCGGTCGGGGTCCGGGACGAAGTCGGGGTCGCGGCTGCCGGCGGCCAGCACGAGGGTGACCGGTGAACCCTTGGGGATGGTGGTGCCGGCGATCTCGATGTCGTCCAGGGTGTTCCGGTTGTTGGACAGAAACTGCACCGGTGGTTCGTAGCGCAGGAGTTCCTCGACCACCCGGGCGGCCAGATCGGGTTCGTCCCGGCGGCGTAGCCGGTCCAGCACCTCGGGGTGCCGCAGGAGGGTGAGCATGCCGTTGGTGATGAGGTTGACGGTCGTCTCGTGGCCGGCGACGAGCAGCAGAGCCGCGTTGCTCAGTATCTCTTCGGGTGACATCGGCGCCTCGTCGCCGTCGCCACTGAGGAGCCCGGAGAGCAGGTCGTCGCCCCGTTGGCCATGGCGGGCGCCGAGGAGCTCGGCGAAGTACTGACCGAGGACGGCGATGGCCTCCGCTCGTCGGCGCTGCCGCTCCGCGATCCCTCCGGTGGTCGGGTCGGTGGCGCGCACGACCGCGTCGGACATTGCCTGGAATCGTGCTTCGTCCTCGCGCGGCACCCCCAGCAGTTGGCAGATCACCGTGACCGGGAAGGGGTAGGCGAAGTCGTCGACGATGTCGACCCGGGTCGTGCCCGACCGGTCCTTCCCCGCGAAGCCGTCGATCGCGTTGGTCACGATCTCGAACAGGTGGGGAATCATGCTGTCGATGCGATCGGGACGGTGGGGCGGGCCGAAGTTCCGCGTCAGCAGGCGCCGTAGCCGGTCGTGCTCGGGAGGGTCGGTCTGGATGAAGGTGGGCGGGAGTGTGGGAGTGCCCTCTTCGGCCGCTTGGGCCGACGTGTCGGCGGCCAACTCGGGGAGGTTTCGCATGTCCGAGCTGAGCCGTGGGTCGTGGAGCAGGGCGACGATCTCCCGGTAGGTGCTCACGACATAGCTCCCGTCCTCCATCCGTGCCACGGGTGTCTTGCGCAGTTCGGCGTAGAGCGGGTAGGGGTCGGCGCGGTGCGAGTAGTCGAGGATCTGCTGCCAGGTGCTGGTCTGGGTCATGGGGGCATCTCCCGCAACTCGGAGGTCCGGACGTGCAGCGGCTCGGGCATGGGTCACAGGTACGTTCTGCGGACCAAGGTGGCCCGCCGCTCGCTCGGTCCGTGACCGGTCACCACGACGGTGGCGTGAGGGGTGGGCCGGTCCGGAACCTCGGCCGCGACCGGCCATGCGTCGGTGGGCTGGTCGGTGATGCGGAAGGACGGCGGGAAGGGCGCCGCCCGGTCGATCAACCCCGCGTAGAACTCCAGCCACTTGGACTGATTGAAGGCGACTGCGGCGGTGATGCGCCCGTGGTAGCCGTAGACGGCGACGAACCTGCGCTGGGCCACCGATCCCTGGGCGATGACGAGCTGGTCGGCATAGGTCGGAACGCCGACCGACTTGATCTCGGTGCCGAACTGAGTCGACCAGAACTCCGGCAGTGCCAGGTGCGGCCATCGTTCGCCCTCGGCGCTGATCATGTTGTGTGCGGCGATCTGGGCCTGGGCGACGGCGTTGCCCCAGTGCTCCAGGGAGAGGTACTGGTAGTCGTAGACGGGGTGCGGGCAGCGGGCCACGTCGCCCGCGACGAACACATCGTCGGTGACGACGCCGTTGACGTCGACGGCGCGGCATCCCGCATCGCACGCCACACCCCACACACCTGCCGCCAGTCCCGAGCCTTCCAGCCATTCGACGTTGCGGAGGCTGCCGAGCGCGGCCACCACCACATCGACGTCCAGGACGCTGCCGTCGGACAGCCGGGCCTGCCGCAGCCGCCCGGCCCCATCGCCTTCCAGCGCCTCGACCTGAACGCCGCACCTCAGATCGACCCCGTGGTCACGCAGCATCTGCGCCGCGACGCCGCCGATCACCGCGCCCAGCGCCCCGACCAACGGGGTCAGGCCCCGCTCCGTGACCGTCACCGGCACATCCAGCTCGCGGCAGGCGGAGGCGACCTCACAGCCGGTGAAGCCGCCACCGACGACCAGCACCCGGCCGGGTCGTGCTTCCAGCCGCCGCCGCAGCGCTTCCGCGTCGGCCTGGGTGCGCAGCACGAACAACCCGTCGAGCCCGGCCTCGGCCTCATTCGGCCACGGGCGGGCCCGCACCCCGGTGGCTATGAGCAACCGGTCGAACCCCACCCTCTCGCCGCCGGCCAGAACCACCTGCTTGCCGCCCAGGTCGAGCTTCGTGGCCGCGACCCCCAACCGCCAATGTGCGTCGAACTCCTCACGGCGGGGAAGTGCGGTCCGACGCGCATCGATCTGTCCCATGAGAGCCTGCTTGGACAGTGGCGGCCGGTCATAAGGGGGATCAGGCTCGTCCCCGATCATGGTCAGCGAGCCGGTGAAGCCATCCCGGCGCAGCACCAGTCCAGCGCGCAGGCCAGCCAGAGACGCCCCGACAATGACGATTTTGCCGGTCTGCTTGCACGCCGCCTCAGGGCGTGGGGCGGCCACCTGCGCCTCGGGCACGGGCAGCCGGTGCCCGGCGTCCTCACGGTCGAGGAAAATGGCCTGGACCGGGCAGGCCGCCGCTGCTCGCGCGACCTTCTCCCGCTGCGCGGGGTCCGGATCCGGGTCGTACAGCAGCGCCTCGTCCCCGCGCATCGCGAAGACATCCGGAGCGGCAAAAGCACACTGGGCGTATCCCTGGCACCGCGTAAGATCCACCACGATCTCCATGTGGACGCCCCTTCCGACACCCTGCGGGTCGGCTGTTTCGTCCTACGCCCTTGTACGGACGCCATCACGTCTGCTCTTTCAGTGGATCACGGCACACCCTAGACCGCACCCCGCCGCAGACCGGCACTCACGTTCCGTAGTCGTTGCGCACCGAAACCCGAATGTGCGCATCCAGTACGCGTCGACCGCCGACCATGCGCATCAGATCGCGGACCCTGCACAAATCGTGTACGTTCTCGCGCTCCGTTTCCTGCGACAGGCCACTGACCAGTGGCTTCTTACTGTGTCTCACATCTTGTCAGCGGGCTTCCGTCTCACACGGCCTGTGATTTCCACCGGGGCCCGGTGAGGCGGGGAACGCACGCCCACGTGCTGGCACCCGTGGTGTGCTCGGCCGCGATGCGGGCCTGGGCGACCGCCCCACCGCAAAGGCGCTGGCGGTCAACGCGACCGAGGAGGAGGCCAAAGCGACCACGGCCGTTGGGGAGATGTGGAGCAGGGTCGCTGCGACCGCGGCACCACCGGGCATCGCGGTGATCGAGCCCGGCGACCCCCTCGGGCGAGGCACCGAGCGCCGCGTCGAGGCCGTCCGTCATGCCCATGCTGCCTCTTCCCGCAGCCGGAGCGCGACGGCCAGGAAGGCCCGCACGGCAGGCGTCGCCTGATCGTCTCGCCAGACCAGGTCGAAAATCCATGGCGGAGGTGACGTCGGTCAGTTGGAGCGCTGCTGTCAACGGTCCGAGGACTTCTGTCATGGAGGCGGGAACGAAGGTGGAGCTCCTCTCGTCCCCCAGGCTGATGTGGCGCAGTCCGGAAACCGGTCCTCGCGGAAGTCGAACTGCTTGCCCGTCCGGGCAAGCATCGCGGTGAGCTTGTCGTAGTACACAGGGGTCAGGTCACGGGCGTAGAAGCAGAACGTCTGGCCGGCGAGTTCTGCCAGGGCGATGGAGTGCCACCGGGCGAAGGATGGTTCGCGTCGACGACCGCGACGAAGTTTTCCTGGCGCAACGGCCTGCGGCGATATGCGGGCCTGTCGGGGAGGGGGTGGGACAGGGCCACATCCAGTTCGCCGTTCTGCAGAGCGTCGTCGAGTTGGGGCCCCAGCCCTCGCGGGCGACGACTTTCAGATCCGGGTGGGTTTCGCGGACCGCCCGCGGCAGCAGCATGGGCGTCGAGCAGCTTGCCCGAGCGGCCGACGGCGGCCTTCGCGGCCGTGGGCAGCTCCTTCTTCAGCCGCTCCGTACCGGGCCGCGGCAGACACCATCGACAACCTCGCCACCGTCCTCCCCAAGCCCCCGCCGACTCGCTCGCCACCGGCCCCAGGAACACCACCGACACGGTGTTCCTCCGAGCAGTGCCCGCGTGGGAGACCGACGCCCTGTGGCAAGTCCATGTCGCCCTGCAGCATGCACGGGACAAAGAGCCGAACGCCGCCGATCTCGGCGAGCTCCTCCTGGCAGCGGGCGAAGACTGCCACCCGCCCCGGACCGCCGACGACATCGTCGACCTGTGCGTCTCTCGATGATGCGACGAGCGATTGTGCCCGGTGGTGGCATCGGCTTCGAGGTGAGACCACCACCGGGTTGGCTGATCGGATTTCCATGTGCCGAACGTGTGCACTTTGCCGGAACAGCAACAGTAATTGCACGCTCCAGTAAGGAAGTTGCAGTCTGGTTCCGGTCAAAGCAATCGAAACCGAAGGGCTGCACAATGAGTACTCATGAAGGCCCCGGGCCCGCACCGGACTCCGGTCACCACGCGCCGATCAACAACCGCGTCCACCACGTTGCATCTGGCGAACTGGACGGTTACGCCGCTATCAGCGGAGGCACAGTCGGCTCGAAGAAGCTCTGGATGGGCCTGGTGGAGAACCCGCCGCTGAGCTCGACGGACAACCACCATCACGGCGATTCGGAGGCTGGTATCTACGTGGTCAGCGGTCACCCCGTGTTCGTCTACCACGACGGCACACAGGAGGTACGGCTCACCGCCGGCCCAGGCGACTTCTTTCTCGTCCCCCCGTACGTCCCGCACCGAGAGGAGAACCCCGACCCGACTGAGCCCGCAGTCGTCGTGATCGCTCGGACCACCCAAGAGCCGATCAAGGTCTCCGTGCCCGAGCTGTATCAGCTCAAAGAGGCAGACACCCAGTCGAGCCGGTCGACGTCGTAGGGATCGAATCTGCAAGGTCAGTCTTCGTCATCAATGATCAAGCTGCGATGGCGCAGGACGCCCGCTGTCCTGCGCCATCGAACCCGACCGATTGCCACCGAAGACTGACAGACGACGGCTTGTGCCATCGAAGAATAACCGTCCAGGTCAGTGCCCCGAGAACGAGCTGGCGAGACAGTGGCCCAACGGCTCCGTGCTCCAGAACCGGCGACCGCTCCGCGCGCTGGCGGCGGGTGCTGGTTCGCCGCAGGCGGTCTTTGCACGGGAGTGGCTCAACCACCCCAAGGGCGGGGGCGGTCTGTATGCGCGGTGAATTCGGCGAAGCGAAATTGCAGGAGGAGCCAGGCGAAGACGTCGATGTCGTTGAGGTCGAGATCGAAGATCGTCTGCAGCTTGTCGATGCGGTAGCGGACCGAGTTCACGTGGACGTTCAGGGCAGCCGCTGTAGCGGGAATGTTCTTGTTGCTTTCGACATAAGTCTTGAGGGTTTCGAGGTACGCGGAGCCGCGTGCACGGTCCATCTCCCTCATCCGTTCGAGGACTGGGACGCGTAGTCGACTCGTCGAGCGGTGCCAGTCGGCGATCATGGCCAGGTCGAGCTGGGGAAGGTGCTCGTCCATGAGCACGACGGCACCGCTGGGGCGGTGGGTCAGGAGCCCGAGTGCCGTCAGCCGTACCAGGGTGCGCAGGTAGGTGTAGTCGTTGCTGAGCTCGTGAGTGTCGTGGAGTTCACGGCCCACCACGACTGCCAGTGACGGTGCGGTGAGCTCGACACGGCGGAGGAAGTCGTCGAGGTTGTGTTGGAGGGTCGTCCACTCCTGGCTGTGTCGGCCGCTGAAGAGCATGACGAGATGGGAGTCGACTTCCGCCACGATCGCGTTCGGCTGGATGAGGTGCAGCCAGGTCGAGACACGTTGGATGAGCCGGTGAGAGGCGACTTCAGTGGTGTGCGGGGGCGGGTTGGTCGAGGTGAGTATGGCAAGGCGGTACCACTGCTTGTCGGCGATTTCCAACGCGAATGCGCACGCGGACGCCTGCTGAGGGTCGCGTAGGAGGTTGGAGAGCAGGTCGGCTTCCCGCCGCCGTTTGACGTCGACGTAGGAGCGGGCGTGGTGGAGGTGGAGGGAGGCGGCGTCCAGCAGCTCCTCCAGGGCTCGTACGGCGTGGTGGCATTGCTGCGGGTCGGTCACGATGACCCAGATGGTGCCGAGCACTTCGCCGTCGCTGCGGACGGCGGCGGCGACACGTCCGTAGGTCTCGGCGTCGCCAGGGACGAAGACACACCCGGTGCTGGCGTAGATGAGACGGTAGTCGGGGTCGGTCGAGGGTGAATCGACCTCGCTCATCAGGAGGGTGGCCTTGCGGCGCTGCTCGTCGACGGGCTGATCGGCGAGGTTGGAGAAGCCGAGCACCCGGCCCGCAGGGTCGACGATGCTGGTGGCGCCGCCGGCCATGGTGGCCACAGCGTTGGCGAAGGTGAACAGGTCGCCAAGCCGCGCCCCCGCGGCACCGTCGGCCGCGGAGATGGACACGCTGGTCCTGAGGAGCGTCGCCAGCTGCAGCCAATCGCCGGACTGGCGCGCCAGCACAGTGTTGACCTTGTGCAGTTCGCCCAGCGCGCGCAGAGACTCGGGATCGATCGTGGCGGGCTTTGCGATCAATGCGGCGGCTCGGGCCTCGCCGGCTCGGACCAGTAGCTCGGTGAAGGCGGGCCCCTGCGCGGGGAAGCCGACTGCGAGAAGCACCGCGCCCCGCGGGATGAACTTGTCATCGTCGGCCGGTTCGCGAAGCACGATCGACTGCACAAGCGGGTCGTCATCCTGGTGCACCAGCCACAGGTCCGCTCCGACGTTCACGAGCACTTCCGAGAGAGACGCCGGTGGGAAACCATCGGCGGCCGGCACGGTCAGGTCCGGGGTTCCGCTTGCCATGTTTGGAGATTTTATCAGCAGGAAGCCGAATCCTTTGTAGATCGCTCCGTACCGGTGGCTGGTTCGCCCTCCTACGCTGATCCCACGCCGCCCCCTTCGACCGGGGCCTGGCGACCACAATCCCCCTGGCGTAGGAGCCCACGATGACGCCTGTTTCCTTGCGGTACGTCGCCGCCGTCCTCGTCGCGACGTCAGCCACCCTCCTCACGGCGTGCGGCTATGACGCGAGCAAGCCGCCGACGGCCGCGAGCGGCGCCGCGTCGAGCTTGGTCAAACAGGCCGGGGTGCTGCGCGTCGGCACCAACGTGCCGTTTGTGCCGATGGAGTTCTACGCACCGGACGGGGCGACCCTCTCGGGCATCGATATCGACCTGGCCACAGCAGTGGCAGAGCGTCTCGGGCTCAAGGCGAGCTTTTCCAACGCTTCCTGGGACGGCTTGATCCCCGCGTTGAACGCCGGCCGCCACGACATGCTGGCGTCGTCGTTCGGCGATTTCCCCGAGCGTCGGAAGCAGGTCGTCTTCGTCGACATGCTCAAGGGCGGCATCGCCGGCATCGTGCGGGCCGCTGACAAGTCCCAGTACCCGCAGTCCTCCGTGTTGTGCGGCAAGACGGTGGGCGTCGCGAACGGCTCGGCAACCGTAGCCGTGGCGAAGACCATCTCGGCGAGGTGCGTGAAGGACGGCAGCAAGGCGGTCTCCGCTCAGGTCTTTCCCACCGACAGGGAAGCCACGGTGGCGATCCGGAGCGGGCGTGTGGACGTGGCCCTGGTCGACCGCGTCGTGGCACAGCACCTGGCCGGCAGCCAACCCCGGCACTATGCCGAAGTCCTCGACAACATCTCGCCGGACTTCCTCTACGGCTTCGCGGTCAACAAGAACAATCCGGCACTGGCTCAGGCAATCGCCAAGGCACTCGACTCCCTCATCGCCGACGGCACCTACGCCGAGATCTGCGCGAAGTACGGGATCACCGGCAGCACCCTGATCACCAGAGCCACCATCGACGGAGGCAAGCAGTGATCAACTCCACCCTCACGGAACTGAACACCCATCAGGACGAGCTGCGTACCATCGCACGACGCCACCCCTGGCGCTGGGTCTCGGCACTCCTCGCCCTGACGGCCGGCACCGCGATCGTGTGGGCCTTCGCAAGCTCACCCAACCTCCAGTGGGGCGAGGTCGGTTCCTATCTGACCGCCCGATCCATCATCGACGGCATCGGCCTCACCATCCTGCTCACGCTGGTGGCACAGGGCATGGGCATCGTCGGCGGCATCATCCTCGCCGTCATGCGAAGGTCGAGCAACCCCGTCCTCAAGATGATCAGCGGACTCTACCTGTGGATCTTCCGCGGGACACCGGTGCTCATCCAGATCATCTTCTGGTACAACCTCGCTCTGATCTTCCCCGCCGTCGCACTGCACATTCCGTTCACCTCGATCGGCTTCAGCGTCGCGACCAACTCACTCATCACGCCGGTGGCCGCGGCCATCATCGCGCTCGGCCTCAACGAGGCCGCGTACATGGTCGAGATCGTGCGAGGCGGCCTCATCTCCGTCGAACAAGGACAGAGCGAGGCGGCAGCCACCATCGGTATGACCGGCGGCCAGGCCATGCGCTATGTGATCCTCCCGCAGGCCCTCCGCACGATCGTTCCGCCGACCGGCAACGAACTGATCAACATGCTCAAGAACACCTCGCTCGTCAGCGTCATCGCCGCCCGCGAACTACTCACCGCATCCCAGCAGATATACGGGGTCAACTACCTGGTCATCGAGTTGCTCATCGTCGCCAGCATCTGGTACCTGGCCCTGTCGACCGTCGCCACCCTCGCGCAGACCTGCCTGGAACGCCGCCTACAGGTCGTACTCCGGGTCCGGCCGCAGCCATGGACCACACGCACCGCGAACCACCTCGCCTCCTTGCGGTCCGCCGCCAACCTCACCTCGGACGGTAAGTCATGACAGCCATGCTCGAGATACGGAACGTCAAGAAGAACTACGGCCCGGCCGCCGTCCTGCGCGGTGCCTCACTCGACGTCCAGCGCGGCGAGGTCGTCAGCATCCTGGGCTCCTCCGGAGCGGGCAAATCGACCCTGATGCGCTGTGTGAATCATCTCGAACCGGTGGACGCCGGAACCATCAGCGTCGACGGTCAACTCGTCGGCTACGACCGGCGAGGCAACCACCTGCACGAGGTCAAGGAGTCGGCCCTGTGCCGACAGCGTCGGGACATCGGCATGGTGTTCCAGCACTTCAACCTCTTCGGCCATCTGACCGCCCTGGACAACGTCACCCTCGGCCCGCGCAAAGTCCTCGGAAGGCCACGCGACGGAGTCGAGAAAGAAGCACGGGACCTGCTCGCGCAGGTCGGCCTCGCCCAGCACGCGGACTCCTACCCACGCCAGCTCTCCGGCGGGCAGCAACAGCGCGTAGCGATCGCCCGAGCCATGGCCATGCACCCCAAGCTCATGCTCTTCGACGAGCCCACCTCGGCCCTCGACCCCCACCTGGTCGGCGAAGTCCTCCGCGTGATCCGTCAGCTCGCCGACAGCGGCATGACGATGGTGATCGTCACCCACGAGGTGCGGTTCGCCCTCGACGTCTCCGACCGCATCGTGCTCATGGACAGCGGCACGGTCGCCTACGACGCCCGCCCTCAGGAATGGCTGACCTCGGCACATCCGCTGGTCACCACCTTTATGAGCCACTTCAAGGCATCCCTGACCGCCCAGGACACCACCACATCCATCGGTTCCGACGACAGGAGCACCACATCATGAGCGCACCCGTCAACATCAACGACTTCCGCCGCGTCGCCCGGCGCCGCCTGCCGCGGATCGTCTTCGACTACCTCGAAGGCGGCGCACTCGACGAGATCACGCTGCGGAGCAACATCACCGACCTCGCCGCGCTGCACCTGCGACAGTCCATCATGAGCGATGTCTCCGGCATCGACCTCAGCACGACCGTCCTGGGACAGACCCTGAGGACGCCGGTACTGATCTCACCGATGGGCCTGCTGTCGCTTTTCCACCGCGACGCCGACATCGCACTCGCGCGAGCGGCCCGTAACGCGGGAACCGTCTTCGTGCACAGCGCCTGGTCCGGCACGCCGCTGAAGAAGGTGGCGGCCGCAGCTCCGGGCTCCGTCTGGTGCCAGGCCGCGATCTGGCCGGACCAGCGACTGGTCGACAAGCATCTCGACCGCGCCGAGGAGGCCGACATCCCGGTGCTTGTCCTCGCCGGCGACGTCGCCGTGTCCAGCAAGCGCGAACGCGACCTCCACAACGGCTTCACGATGCAGGCGCGCCCCTCGCCGCGGAGTGTGCTGAACGCCGCGACGAAGCCGCGGTGGGTCGCCAACTTCCTGTTCGGCCCCAGGATCACGTTCGGAGATCAGAGCATCGACGGCCGGGCGATGAACCTGCGCGAAATGGGCGAGTTCATGCACGACGACAATGACGCAGTGACCTGGGACGACGTGATACGGATCCGCAAGCGCTGGCGAGGAAAACTCGCCGTCAAGGGTGTGATGAGCGCACAGGACGCACGCCGGGCCGTCGACGCCGGCGCGGACGCGATCTTCGTCTCCAACCACGGCGGCCGACAGTTCGACGCACAGCCCTCAACGGTCAACGCACTCGCCGGGATCGCGCAGGCCGTCGACGGCCAGGCCGAGGTGTTGGTCGACAGCGGCATCCGACGCGGCAGTGACCTTGTCAAGATGCGGGCCCTCGGCGCGACCGCCGGCCTGATCGGCCGGCCGGCCGTCTACGGACTCGTCCACTCCGGCGAAGCCGGCGTCGCCGCTGTGCTCGACATCCTGCGCGACGAGACGGCCACAGCCCTCGCCTTCACCGGCAACACCACCCTGAGCAACCTGAACGCCTCGACCCTGGCGCCCAGGACCCAAAACGACGCCTACCCGTGCACCAGGCACACGCTCCACACGCCCTGAATGCCAGCGCCCAACGACGACGGTCCGTCGGACCCGACACCGCGACAAGACTCCGCACCACCCGTACTGATACGAACGGAACACCATGAGTCCTGGCACCATCAGCCGCACTGGGGCCGGAGCAGTTGAGTCCGAAGACGCTCTGTCCGCCGATGCCACCGGCTTCGGCGGCCTGGTGTGCACCACCCAGATTCCGGACCGCGAAGACGGCTCGATCGAACTGGGCGACATGCGGGAGCAGACCAGGCAGACGTTCACCAACCTGGCCAACGCGCTCCGACGGGCGAACAGCGACCTGAGCCGGCTGCTGCACCTGACGATCTATCTCACCGACATCGAGGACCGCGACATCTTCAACGAGGTCTACGCCGAGGTCGTACCACGGCCTTATCCGGCGCGGTGTTGCGTCGCAGTCGCCGCACTCGCCATCGAGGGATTGCGCGTAGAAGTGACCGCTCTCGCCGCCCAGGCGCACAGGGCCGCAGCCGCCTACGAGGACAATTCGGCCTCGGCAACATCGCCGACGCGAGAGTGCACCAGCTCTTCGGTGGCCAAGCCCGCCACGTCGCAGCCGGCCGGGCCCTGATGCATCTGCCCGAGGAGTTCTTGCTCGACGGACCGACGCCCGGCGTCCCAGTGCGGCCTCACACCGAGAAGGCGGTTCGTGAAGTTGCGGGTGATCGAGCCCGACAGGGCGAGGACCTCGGACGGCGGGCGAGGGCGCAGTGGTTCGGACGGGAGGAGTCGGTGCCCGCGCAGCAGTTGGCTCCTGCAGAACGTCCTGGGTCTGGAACCGGCTGGGGAGGGCGAGCAGGCTCGGGATGTGGCTCGACGACATCCGCAAACGAGCCACGCCCAGCGTTCCACGTCGTCCAGATCGCCCTCCTCGGCCCGCATCCGGGCAGGCCCATGACCGGCGGTCAATGAGGTACTGGTCGATTGTCGTCATCCGCGTCGCCCACCGTGTCCACAGTGTTGTTCGGGGCCAGGGAGCGGATGCGGGGTATCGGTGAAGGCAGTAGCCAGAGCAGTGACAGGGCTCCTCCGGCAGCGGCGATGAGGAGGGTCGACCTCAGGCCGATGAGAGTGGCGAGCAAGCCGCCGACGATGGCACCGACGGGACGCACGCCGTAATTGATCGTGCCGTACGCACCCGCGACACGACTGCGCATGCGATCGGGGATCACGGCGGCCTGAAGGGAGTTGAGGTTGACGTCGAACATCATGACGCCGAAGCCGGAGAGGAACTCGGCCGCGGCCAACGCCCCTGCGCGGAGCCAGGGAGGGCCATCCGCGGCGGCGGCGATGGCGATCGGCGCTGGGAACAGCACGGCGCCCACGACGATGCTGCGTCCCACACCGAACCGTCGCGAGATCACGGGAGCGGACACCGCACCGAGCAGGGCACCGGTCGCACCGGCCCCGAGCGCGATGCCGATCACCCCCGCGGACAGTCCGAGGCTCCGACTGGCGAACAGCACGATCAGCCCACTGCCCGCGACGAAGGTGAAGAAGTTTACGGTGGCCGCGCAACCGAGACCGGCCCGCAGTACCGGGTGACGGACGACGAACGCCAGGCCCTCCCTGGCACGCCGCAGCAGTGAGGCTGCGGCTGCGCCGGTGGCGGCTGCCGGCTGTTCCTCGACCGAGACCCGGCCGATCAGGACCGCTGACGCCAGAAAAGTCAGGGCATCCACGACGATGGCGACGGGTGCGGTGAGCGCCTGGACCAGAGCGCCGCCGATCGCAGGGCCGGCGACATAGGAAGCCGAACGGCTGGCGCTGAGCTTGCTGTTCGCATCGACATAGGAAGCACGCGGTACGAGTCGTACGAAGAACGGCGGATAGGCGGTGTTGAACAGCACCCCGGCGGCGCCCGTCAGCAACGCCACGGCATACAGGTGCGTGAGCGTCACCACCCCCAGCATGTAGGCCGCCGGCAGGCTCAGCAGCACTGCGGCGCGCAGGAGGTCGGCGAGGATCATCAGACGGCGTTTACGTGCCTGGTGATCGACCCAGGCCCCCAGGAAGATCGCGAGCAGGTTGGGGGTCCAGATGAGCGCGGTCAGCCATGCCACCTGGCTGGCCGAAGCGTTCAGCGCGCTGATCGCGATCAGGGGCAGGGCCAGCTCGGTGATCCGGTCGCCGAACTGTGAGACCGAATTGCCGGCCCAGAAGCAGGCGAACCGCCGATCGCGCCACAGCGATATCGCAGGGGACCGGTCCAGGCCGTTCATGATGTCTGCCCTGTCTGCTTCTCGCCCTGTTCCCCGCCACCTTCCGGCAGGACATAGCGCATCAGCCGGACGCCACGACTGTCGGCGGGCCGGTCGGCCGGGTCCCGGGTGACGTACGGCGCGAGAACGCGCTCGATCTCGTCCTGGATGACGGCGAGTTCCTCAGCGGAGACCATGACGCGGGTATGGGCCAGACCGGCCTGCCTGCGCCATGCCGGATCGAGTCCGGGCTCGACCTCGGCAGCCCAGCGACTCGGGAGGTCTGCGTAGCGCAGGAACATCTGCCGCGAGAGTTCGCGCGCGGCCGACCGGCCCTCCTCGTCCGTCGGGTCCTGCGACTCCTCGAACCGGAAGCCGCGTGCCACTGCCTCCCACCGCCGGCGTCGGCGGTCCGGTCCGGGCTCGCTGTCACGGACCAGCCCGAAGGTCGCCAGGTGGCGCAGATGCCAACTGGTCACCGACGGCGTGGCTCCCACATCCGGTGCGAGCTCGGTCGCGGTGGCCGGTCCGTTCCGGTGCAGATGGTCGAGGATCGCCAGCCGCACCGGATGCGCCAACGCCCGCATCGCTTGCGGATCGGTGATCTCGATATCGCCCATGCGGTTACTGGAGTTCATGACGTGAGAGCATCCTCTCACAATTCGTGAGAGTCAACTCTCAGATCTGCAGCGTCACGCAGCTCCTAGTTACACGTCCATGCCATGCGGACAGCACGCAGGCCGCGGTGGCGAGTGGCGGGCTACGCCGAAATGGCGGGTCCTACCCTCGCCGACTGCACCTGCTCATCGGCCCGCCACGGGACGGATACCCCAGAAAACAGCCCTCCTCGACCAGGCAGAACGCCTGCGCCGACTACGGATCGAACGGGACAACCCGCCCCTGCGACGCATCCGCACCCGAGCGAAACAACTGTTCGGCGAGGGGGTGCCACTGAAGGGGTGCCACCGCCCATCGCCACGCAGAACGACGCCTTCAACCGCCGGTACGTGAGCATGGACAAGCTGATCACCCTCGTCCCCGTCCTCGCCCGCGTCCGCGTCCGCGTCCGCGCAGTGATGCCCTGGGACACCCAGGGCCGCCACATCGGCTGCCACAGGTTTCTCCGGCTTCGGCCCGGCCGTCACAGACCGGGCACAGTCAGCCCGAGCCGCCCACCGGTGGTGACCACGACGGGTGCCGGACCGACCTCCGGACCGCCCTGTAGTCGTCGACAGCGCCAACGGTCCACCGACCAGCACCGGCTTCTCCCGACATAGCCACAAGCACCTGGACGCCGTCGCCACCGAACTCAACAGCCGACCGTGGACAACGCTTCGGCCGGGAATCCCCAGCCGAGCGTCTGCCTGTACTTCTCATGGCGTGATCCATGGGCCGCAGCTGCGCGCGGCGCGAGTTGCCGACGTCAAGCCCGCTGTGTGAGCAGGTCATCGAGTTCGGCTGCGAAGAGCAGGGCGGGGTCGAGGCCCATTCCCGTGAAGTGACCGGCGAGTTCCAGGGACAGGACGCCATGCAGACGGGTCCAGAAGGTCAGGGCCCGGTTAAGGGCCGCGGGCGGGGCGGGGTGACCACCTGCCCAGTCCCGGTGTTCTTCCAGGTGAGCGCCGAACGGTGTCGCGGGACCGTCCGGGGCGAGGGCCGCACAGGCGTCGAGCAGGGTGGCCATGATCTGGGAGGAGATCCTGGTGGTGTCTTCGGGGGCGTGATAGCCGGGCACGGGGGTGCCGTAGATGAGGAAGTAGCGCTGGGGGTCCTCCAGGGCCCAGTCGCGCAGGGCGTGCGCCAGCCCGGTCACGTCAGCGCCGGCGGCGAAGGCCGCGCGGAAGGTGTCGGCGAGACTTTGGTACGCGTCCCGGATGAGCTCGGTGATCAGCTCGTCGCGACCGGCGAAGTAGCGGTAGAGCGCGGGGCCGCTCACGCCCATCTGTTTGGCGACCGCGTTGAGGGAGAGCGCGGGCACTCCTGCCGCGGCGATCTGCCCCCAGGCGTGTTCCTTGATCTCCGCGCGGACCTGGGCACGGTACCGCTCCCGCGGCGTCTTCGGATCCGACTCCCCCACGGCCTGCCACCTTCCCCGCTCTCCCTGCTACATCTTCAAGGTTTCGTTAGAAGCTATCACGCAAGGCCTTGACCCTCCATCACATCGCTAGTTATAACTTCTAACGAACGCGCAAGCTTCTAGCTCGTTCGGAGTGTGCCGTGTGGCCGTCCCGCTCGCCGCCCCGTCCGACGACAAACATCCGCCTGACAGTCAGGGCGCACTCGACAGACAGCTCCCACCCGGCAACCGACAAGGGGAATACCATGCCCGGCATCCGCACCGTCCTGTTCACCGTCCCGCTCGCCCTCGCCGTCCTCGGCACCGCTGCCGCACCCGCCGGAGCCGCCTACCACCACCACCCCAGCACGTCCCTCACCTGCCACGGGGAAGGTGTCGATCCCGACGCGCGTGTCCGCTACAGGACCGAGACCTTGATCCACGCGCCGTTGCGTACCGTCTGGAAGCTGCAGACGGACGTGGCGCGCTGGCCGTCCTGGCAGGCCTCCGTCAAGACTGCGGAACGCCTCGATCACGGCCCCTTCCGGAAGGGCTCGGCGTTCCGGTGGATGACCCCGATACCCCCCAACCCCGCGACTCCGGCGACCGAGCTGGAGATCACCTCGACCGTCGAGCAGCTCAGGCCCAACTCCTGCATCCGCTGGACCGGCCCCGCTATCGGTGAGGGACTGCGCATCGATGGTGTCCATGTATGGAACTTCACTGCGGTCAAGGGCGGCGTCCGCGTGAGCACCGAGGAAACCCACACCGGTGCCCAGGTCGACGCGGATGTGCCCACCGCGACGGAGATTCTCCGCCAGGGCCTCGAAGCATGGCTGCACGAACTGAAGACCGCCGCCGAGGCCCGCACCGACGACCGGCGGAACTGAACGAGTGAAGAACTACAGGCCTCCCGGGCCCATGCCCCGGGAGGCCTGCCGGGTTCCACTTCGACGCGAGGAAGTCCTTGACCCCCGCGGCGGCTTCACCCGGCGGCTCGACACCCGGGAAGTGCCTCCCGCCATTGAACCGCGTGCAGCTTCGCCCGGGGCACGGCCGTCTGACAGCCTGTCCGCGCAACCCGGTGAGTCGGTGTCAGTGCTGCCCTTCATAGTGCTGTTCATGCTCAACAGACTTGACAGTATCGACTGGTCGTCGATGAGCCATGCGTACGGCCCGGCCATCGATGTTCCGGTGTGGCTGAGGGAGATGGGCTCGGCCGACCCCGATATCCGGGAGAAGGCGTTCAGCGGCTTTTGCAGCGCGGCCCATCATCAGGGGGCCGTGTATACGTGCACCACCGCGAGCCTGCCGTTCCTGTTCGACATGGCGGACGCGCCTGCGGCTCCCGGCCGTGTCTCGGTCATCGGGCTGCTGCTCAGCATCGGACGCGAAGCCATGAACCGCTGCGACGGCATCTGCTTCGGCCCGGACGACACCGAGCTGGCTTCCTACGCGGACAGCGTGGCGGTGATGCGGGAACACGCCGACGACTTCGTCCGCTACGCGGCGGACCCGGATCCGCTGGTGCGGCGGGCGGCGATCGAGAGCCTGGGCCTGTTCCTCGACGACGGCGACCGCGCAGTGGAGATCCTGCGCGGCCGGCTGCTTGCCGGGAGCGGGATCCAGGAACGGCTGCTGGTCATCCGGACGATGGCCGACCTGCGCTCCGGCTGCCGACCGCGCGGACGGCCGCCACCGCCCGGCTCGACACCTTGGCCGACGACACTGCGGCGGGCCCCGACATCCGGCTCGCTGCCCTCGTCCACCGGGCCCGCTGCGCCCCGCAGGGCATCGGAGACGATGTCGTACCGACCGCGATCGACCTGCTCCGTGAGATCACCCCCGCGCCCAAGAGCGGGACCGGCGACGCCGAATGCCGGTCCGGTTCCGGCGGGTGCGCGTGCGCTCCTGCTGCCGAACCCGCAACAGCCCAGGACGTCCCGCCGCAGATAGCCGCCGCATTCGACGACCTCGACCGGCGCAACCGTGTCCACGCACCGACCACGTCCCTGCTGCGCACCTTCCACACGGTGCTCGACGCCCGGGTACCCGAACGCACCGGGCGTACACGTAACCATGACGAGCACCAGGAGGACCGGCAGGCCCTGGCTGATGCCCGCAGTGCCGTGCGAGAGCTGCGGGGCACAGCCCGTCGTGAGACCTGGCAGGCACGGACCGAGAGGAAGCGGGCCGAGTGGGCCTACCGGCGCCGGGTCCGCCGGGCGGAGTCCGAACTGGAGCAACTGCACACACCGCACCGCGGAGCCCTCATCAGGCAGCCGGCCGAGATCGCCCTGCACGAAAGCTCGGTCCTCATCACCGACGGCAGACTTCAACTGGCCGACATGCAGGTGAAGTTCGAACACGCCAAATCCACGGACGTCTCGTATGTGCACCCGCTGGCTCGATCGCCAGGAGTGGCCGCAGCCGCTGGATGACCCGGCATACGGTGACCGGGGAGCAGCCGAACAGCGGCGCGAGCTTCCGCATCGTGAGGTTCGTCCGGTGGTAGACGGCCACCGGCAGCACCGGGTCCGCCAGCGGAGGGCACCACGGCCTTCTGCGACACGCTTTAGGCTTTTCCTTGATTCGAACGGGAGGGGCAGGAGCATGGCGATTTGGGGACTGGTCATCGAGACGACCGTGGGACTCGGGGAGCGCAAGCACGCGGAGGCGTACGTGCTGACGCACGTGGAGGGTACGCGCGAAGAGGCTCTGGTGGAGCTGGAGCGGCGTGCCCGGGGACATACTCCGGAGCACCCCAGAAGTCCGAAGCGCCGTCGGCTCTTCCGGGAAAGCGACGGCTTCCTTCTGGTGATCGACGGCGCCTGGCAGTCCTTCAGCACGCGGTTCACAGTGGCGGAACTGCTGGACGACAGCGCCGCACCGGCCCCGCCGTCGGCAGAGGCGGCCCCACCGGAGGCTGAACCGGATCCGGCGGACGCGGTGCCGCCTCCGCCCTCGACGCCGCCCGTGGAACGCTATGCGGACGGAGTGCCGATGCGGCCGACCTGGTGGGGCCGCACCGACCTTCCATGACGGCTGATGCACCCCGCATCGGGAGCGAGGTCTTCCAGCTCCAGGAGGTGGACCAGGACCGCGGCGTCGTCCCGGCGCAGACCGTAGCCCGCGGCAACCTTCAGGCCGTAGCTGAAGCGCCTCTCCAGTGACGGGAGCCTGCTGGCATCGGCCCGGTCGGCGAGGCGCAGTCCCTCGAAGGCATCCCCAACGGTCATCTCGACGGACGCGGCATGCAGTTCGGTGTTCATCGGTCCGAATACCGTGCGGCTGGCCGCAACACTTCGCGGCGCCCCGCCGAGCAGCCGCCCTGAGCCCGCTGGAAGCCGTCGCTGAGGCGTAACGCATGGCCTCCGGCGACTGTCGGCGCTCTACCCGGCCTGCGGCTGCCGCTGCCGAGAGCCGCCCCGGCGGACGTCCTTCCCCCGAGGGCACCGCCGGGCTCCGCCACGTCCGGCACCCATGTGTGTCCCGGTCAGGCCGCCTCCTCGTCCGGGTGGAATTCGCTGAAGTCCACGTCCACCGCGTCTCGTAGGCGTCGGGAGTGGCGGCGAGTTCGTGGGTGGAGCACTCCCCGAAGCGCTTGACGTGCTCGGTCAGGTACTGGGGAGACCTGGGCCAGTTCTGCCGGCTCCACGTTCCGGCCCTCGGCCTGTAGCCGGCGCACCGCGTGGGCGATGCCGACGGTGTTGTGGAAGGTCACTCAGTTCACCACCAGAGCGGAGAACTTCACGTCCTTCTCCTGGTCGGCCGGCCGGCCCGCTCGTCGACCAGCCGCTTCAGTCGAGGATGCTGTACTCGCCGGCTGTCCAGTCGGCGAACAAGGTGATCGCATTCTCCGTCTCGGCGCGCTCGGGTGTGGTGGGGGTGGCCGGCCACCAGTTCTCGACGTGGTGGGCGTCAACGAGGACGGATTCCCGGTACCCGTCGAAGTCACCGGGGTCGTCGGCGACACCGATGTGGATGGGTGTGTCGTCGGGCAGGTCCTTGATGGCTTCGCGGAGCTGTGCCGCGTTCCATACATGCGGGGCGTGGTCAAAGGTGTCGGCCATGGGCACAGGATGCAGGACCAGGCTCGGAGTCCTGGCGACGACACGGCAGTACCCCGGGCCAGAACGCTGATCCGGGGTACAGGGGGCCGGGGTGAAGGACGCATCACCGGAGGTGAACGAACCCAGCCGCGCCACACAGCACCGGCTGAACCTGTGGTCAGCCGGTGCCGGAGAGGCCCTGGTCCTCAGGGAGGTTGAACAGGCGCTGTGCCCGTCGTTCGTTCTCCTGTCGGAGCGCGGTGGTCCAAGGCCAGGGGTCTTCGGGCTGGAGGTAGGGGCAGACCGTGCGGTGCGCGATCCGGCACTGGGTACCGGGGAGAGGTTCGGCGTCCCACAGGTTCATGGCGGCTCCGTCCGGGGTGATGATCCAGCGCCGACGCGGGGGCACGGTGTGGGCGGGGACGATGATGCGGGGTTCGAGGAGAACCCAGTGGCCTTCGTAGTGGGTGGAATAGCGGTCCTGCGGCAGGTCGCAGAACGGGCAGTCCGGTGGGGTGGGCGGTCGTGGAGCGATAGCGCCTTCCAGGAGGGCGTGGAACGCGTTGTCGGTACTGTACGGACCTGATGTGCTTTCGGTGTCCCCCATGGTTCTCAGGGTCCGGACGGGCCATCAGGGCGGGTAAGGCACAATCCAGCCGTGCCGGATGGGGCACAGCGGGATCACTGTGTTGTGGAGCGCCTTGCGAGGCGCACGTCGGCGCAGGGGTTTCGCGGCGTCAGGCTGAACCGGCGTACGCAACGGCCAGCGCGGTGAGCGTGTGGGTGTCGTGGCCGAGAAGGATGACGGCGGTGACACGTCCTCGGGCAACGGTACGGATGATGCCGTCGTCCTGCCCGTACGGCTCGGAATGGGCAAGCGGGCTCTCGGCCGGTCACGGAGGCCACGCGGTGATCGTGCCATGAGCACGCATGGGAAGACCGGACCGCAGGTCTCCGCACCTGCGGAGGTGATCCCCGGATCGAACAGGGTTACGCTGCCGCACTCATCGACACCCTGATTCGCATCGCCGATGCGATCGAAGTCCCGCTCGCCGACCG
The DNA here is from genome assembly GCF_042731715.1 of Streptomyces sp. NPDC059832. NCBI lineage: Bacteria > Bacillati > Actinomycetota > Actinomycetes > Kitasatosporales > Streptomycetaceae > Streptomyces > Streptomyces sp. NPDC059832. The sequence continues at coordinate 39,119 of NZ_JBHWIY010000037.1, forward strand.
CATAGGCGAGTAGTGCCCGCCCGGACCCCTGCCGCCGACAGCCTCGGGTACGGGCGGGAGATCAGAACCGCCGTTCGCGCGGGTACGGTGTCGGCGAGGGGGCAGGCAGCGAGCACAGCTGTCTGCGCAGGTGGATTGTGACGCCGAGGCCGGTCGCGCCGGGCAGTTCGCACAAGTTCGACTCCTCAGGCGTCATGGGCTGCTGGCAGCGCTCCCACATCGCCGACGGGCCTCCCGCCAGGTGCGGGTGAGGCGGACTGCTGTGGCGAATGCGGCTCTTGTACGGCAGGCGGCACGGGTGACGGTGTGGCCGAGGAGCACGCGGTATGCGGCATCTGACGCCGGCTTCTTCAGGGTGATCGCTGGTGGGCGTTCCAGCAGGTTCAGCAGCATCGGCGGAACCAGTGGGCTGCCGTTCCGTGGGCGGGTGTCGACCGGGCGGGGCCCGAGGTCGTGCGCCGCTCCGGTGGACGGCGGGGTGCCGCACCAGACACAATGCGCGCCGCATTGCTGCGCATCGGACAGGGACGCCGGATCCGCCACAGTGACCTCAGCAGTGGCCACGACCGGCTCCCTGGCCGGTGGGAGGAACGCAGCCGCAGGAGACGATCGACCGCTGCTGGGTCTGGCCCGGCAGGACGACGAATCCAGCCGGCACGCAACGGCGAGTAACAGCACCGCAGTGCGCCACCTTGAGGCTCTCGAACGCATCCGCCCGGAGCCCGGACCAGTCCTGCGCGCGGGCCGGCTCGATGCAGAAACCGCTGCGGCGCTCGGCCGGCAGATCAGTGGGCGGCTTCCACTCGGTAGCCACGCGCAGCGCGCGGTCGACGTGGTCGCGGCCAGGGCTGGCGGCGACGGACACTTCGTGGATCCGGACCGAGTCCGGGCCGAACGCGGTGCCCGGACAGACGCCCTCGCGCGCGACTTGATCGCCGAGCTGTCGGGCGTGCTTCAGGTGGATGTCTGCGCCGCAGGAACACACCCGCGGTCCAAGCCTTCTGCGCCCCCGGGCCCGCGTCAGCAGGAGGGTTCGATTCCCCAGGCGGCGGCTCGGGCGGCGGCAGCCGCACGGTTGGGGAGGTCGAGCTTGGCGAGGATGTGCTCGATGTGGGTCCCTACGGTGCGCGGCGTGATGTGCAGCCGCGCGGCGATCTCCCGGTTGGTACGGCCGACGGTCAGTTCGGCCAGCACCTGGAGCTCCCGTGGCGAGAGTCCGCCAGGCCGCCGCTCATCCACGGCGGGGACGGCTGTGGTGATCTCTCCGGGTGGCGGGCCCGCGCAGGGGCCGACGGCTGCGGCGAGGGCCTCGGTGAGCAGGGTGACCACGGCGCGCGCCGGATCGGACGTGCGCCGCGGCCTGCGGGTGCTGACGTTCAGCATGCCGACGTACCGGCCGTCGGCGGCGAAAAGGCACTGGGCCACGCCGTCCTCGATGCCGAGCGGACACAACACCTCCTGGAAGCCCGGGGACGCAGCCAGGAGGTGCCAGGGGACGTCCCTGAGCCAGAGACCGCCTCGGGCCGGGCTGCGGAGCACGGAAAACATCGGATCGTGGTGGAGACGGGTCTCGATGTAGGCCGTGGCTTCGTCCGGGTAGCTCCCGGCCAGGGTGGTGTGGCGCCGGCGCAGCGGGTCCCACCGGGTCAGGGAAGCGTGGTCGTACTCCATCACCTCCGAGAGCGCCGCCAGGACCGTGTCGACGCCGGTCACGCCGCTCGTGGCGCTCCTGGCGGCCTCGCGGACGTGGACGGCCGCGTCCAGGATGTCCGCCGTACTCTGCTCCGCTGTCATCGTCCAAGGATGATCACATGCCCGGAATACGTCAATCGCGAAGGGTGTCGTGCACGACCCGCCCGTCCATGACGGTGAGGACGACGGGCATCTCCGGGATGTCGTGAGGGTCGGCGGTGAGCAGGTCTCCGTCGAGCACACAGAGATCGGCGACCTTGCCCGGCTCCAGGGAGCCCTTCCAGTCGTCGGCGAAGTCCTGCCAGGCCGCGTCGATCGTGTATGTACGGATCGCCTCGGCCAGGCCGATGCACTGCTCGGGGCCGCTGACCCGGCCGGCGGCCTTCGACTCGCGCAGCAGCATGGTGGCGACGCCCTGGCGCCAGTCCGGGTATGTGACGGGGGCGTCGGACCCGCTCGCGACCCGCACACCGGCGTCGATGGCGTCACGGTAGGGCCATGCGTACGCGGCCCGTCCGGCGCCGACGAACTCCTCCTCCATGTCGGCGACGGTCCACTTGATGGTGGGGTTCATATTGACGCCGAAGCCATGTGCGGCCAGCACCTTCATGCTGTGTGCGGTGAGGAAGTCACCGTGGATGACGTAGTGGCGGGCGTCGGGCCGCGGGTGCTCCGCCATGGCCGCGGCGAAGGCGTCCGCGACGGTGTCGATGGCCCGGTCACCAGTGACGTGCACGCCCAGCTGGTGCCCGGCGGCGTGGGCATACCGGATCATGGCGTCGATCTCGGCGGTCCGCTCGACGTCGGTCTCGCCGCCGACACACAGGGAGCCGCAGCCGCCGCCGACGTACGGCTCGTGCATCCAGGCCGTCTTGTTGGGCACGATGCCGTCGGCGAAGATCTTGACCCCGAGGATCGCGAGGCGGCGCGGATCGGCATCGCCGGAATCGCCGAGGGCGACGAGGGTGCGGGTGAACTCCTCGGCGGTGCTGGCCATGCCGGTGGGCAGGAGCAGGACGCCGAGGCGGGCGGTCAGTTCGCCGTCGGTCAGCAGCCGACGGTAGACATCGAGGGTCTCCGCACCGAGCGCGCCCCGCATGATGCCGTCGCCGCCGGGGCCGAGCCCGGGTTCGGTGTAACTGGTCACACCGAGGCGGGCGAGCGTGGTGAGGGCCGACCGGATCGCGTCGGTCCGCTCCTGCCGACTGAGCGGCGGCAGCGCGTTCTGGACAAGTGCCTGGGCCCCCTCGTGGAGCAGCCCGGTCGGCTCCCCGGCTTCGTCCACGACGATGGCTCCGCCGGGCGGCGCGACGGTGTGCCGGTCGATCCCTATGAGTTCCAGTGCCTTGGAGTTGACCCAGGTGGCGTGCCCGGAGAAGGAGTACAGGACGACGGGGTGGTCCGGGCTCACGGCGTCGAGGTCGCGCCGAGAGGGCAGCCGCGACGGATCGGAGACGCACTCGTCGAGGTAACCGGGGTCCCAGCCGTGCCCCGTGATCCACTGCCCACCGGGAACCCGCCCGACGGCCTCCCGTACCACCTCGGCCACGTCCGCGAGGCAGGAAACGGCGGGATGGCCGAGGTCCAGGGAGAGCGGCGGCGTCGCCATGCCGAAGGCGCATCCGTGCAGATGGGAATCGTTGATGCCGGGAAGCAGTGTCGCCCCCCGCAGGTCGACGACGCGGGTGCCGGGTCCGACGAGCGGCGCGACGTCGTCCCGCCCACCGACGGCACTGATGATCCCACCGGTCACCGCCAGGGCCGAGGCGACGGAGAAATCGGCATCGACCGTGACCACCCGTCCACCGAGAAACACCAGATCCGCATACATGTCCACAGAAGGGTCCTTTCAAGGATCGGGGGCACCACGGCCACCCGCGAACGATCTCCCAAGGACTATGGCGGTGCCCTTACCCTCCGCACATCGGTCATCCCACCGATACGCACTCTCGTCATGGCAGGCCGATGTCGTTTCCTCCGGATCGCGTCAGGCTTCGGGAACACGGTTTCCGGAGGCAAAGCAGAGGCTTGACCGGCGCACATGCAACTCATCCGCCGGCTCAAGCAGAACCAGCGGATGAGCGGGAGCCGGCATGCGCGGCTGGACCCGTACGACGGCGCGGGCTTCTACGTCGTACTGAAGGGCAGCTGCTGGCCACTGACCCACGGCGGCACCCCCATGCCTCTCGGCGTGGGTGACGCATCGCTGCCGCCTCACGGCACAGGCCATGTGCTTGCCGATTCCCCCGTCGATGCGGCGGCCGGGAGGAGGCGGTGCCTGCCCTTCGAGTGCCCGGCTCCTGTCCGGCGCTCCCGAACCTGCTCGACCTCCTCCTCGTCCACATGATCCGCTCCTGGATGACCGAGACCACCAGCGGAGCCTGGCCCGGCGCACTGGGCGACCGGATGACGGCCGCCACCCTGCGGGCGTTGCATTCGAAACCGGCGTTGCGGCGGGCGGGTTGGTCGAGGTCGAGAGGGTTGTTTTCCTGAGGACCAGGTTCGGCACCGGGGCCGAATTGTCGGGGTCGCCTGGGTGACACCCGATCGGCTGATGGATCGCCGAGGGCGGTCCGCCCCCTACAACTCGGGGACCACCCACGGCTGTTGTGTCATCCCCAGGGTGGAGAGAGGTGCAGCCCGGCGAGGGATCCGCAGGCCTGGCGGGTTCCTGAAAGATCTTTCCTGTCCGAACGTTCGACCGGAAGGAACGATATCGTGCGCAGACGACGTCTCGCCCCCCTGTTGGCCGTGAGTGTCACGGCAACGCTGGCTCCCGCGCTCGCCACCTCGACGGCCACCGCCGCTCCGGCCGCCACCCCGTCGACCGTCTCCTCGTCCGCCGCCACGGGCCCGCTGAACCGGTACGTGAAGCAGAAGCCGCAGTGGAAGCGGTGCGAAGCCGCCTCTCCGGCGGAGTTCGAGTGCGCCACGATCAAGGTTCCGCTGGACTACCGGGTTCCTGGGGGCAAGCGGATCGACTTAGCCATATCCCGGATCAAGAGCACCGCGCCCGACAAGCGGCACGGTGTCCTGTTCTCCAATCCCGGCGGCCCGGGGGGACAGGGGCTCTACATGCCGCTGGGGATGCAGGAGAGGCTCCCCGAGTCCGCACGGCAGAAGTACGACTTCATCGGCTTCGACCCGCGCGGTGTTGGGCAGAGCAGCCCGGTTTCCTGCGATCTGGAGCCGGAGGAGGAGAACTGGCTGCGGCCGTACAAGGAGGAGACGTTCGACAAGGACGTCGCCTGGGCACGCGATGTCGCGAACAAGTGCAGGGAGAAAGCGGGCGACGTGCTCCCGCACATCACCACGCGCAACACCGCACGCGACATGGATCTGCTCCGGGCGATCCTCGGTGAGAAGAAGATCTCGTACGTGGGTTACTCGTACGGCACCTACCTGGGCGCCGTCTACACCCAGCTCTTCCCGGGCCGGACCGACCGGTTCGTGCTGGACAGCGCGGTCGATCCGGCGCGCGCCTGGCGAGGGATGATCCAGTGGTGGGCGGAGGGCGCCGAGCCCGCGTTCGTCCGGTGGACCGAGTGGGCCGCCGAGCGTTCAGAGAAGTACGGCCTCGGTGACACCCCGAAGCAGGTCGCCCGGACCTTCTGGGACCTGGTCGCACAGGCAGACGAGAAGCCCATCGAGATAGATGGGCAGCCGATCAACGGTGATGACATCCGGAGTGGTATACGCGGGGCGGTCTTCAGCCCGGAGTACGCCACCGAGGGGATCGTGGAGCTGAAGAGGGCCGCGGCCGGTGAGCCCGCCTCCGCGAAGAAGCTCGCGGCGTTCGCCGGATCGGAGGGGACCGGGACTTCAGGCGCCTCCGATGCCGCCGAGGTGCCGTCCGACAACATGACGGCGAGCTTCTGGGCCGTGGTGTGCGGCGACAACTCGGCGGCGTGGTCCCGCGATCCTGAGAGCTACCGGCAGGACGCCATCGAAGACAAGCGCCGCTACCCGCTCTACGGTGACTTTGCGTCCAGCATCAAGCCCTGTGCATTCTGGGACAAGTCCATGGAACCAGCAACCAAGGTGAACAACAAGGTCGGTTCCCTGGTCGTCCAGAACGAGTGGGACTCGCAGACTCCGCTGCCCAGCGGTCAGGCCCTGCACGCCGACCTGAAGGGCTCGAAAATGGTCACTGTCCTCGGCGGCGAGGGCCACGGCGTCTACCCGAACGGCAACGCGTGCACGGACGGCACGGTCACCGCCTACCTGCTCACCGGCAAGCTCCCGGCGAAGGACGTGACGTGCAGGGCGACGGCCGACTCGAACGCGGAGGCACGGAAGAACCAGAAGCGGGACGTGCTCCCCGGGTCTCCGCTCACGGAGCGTGCCCCGGACCGTTTCTGAGCCCGGTCGCGTGGCCCATTTCCGCATGACCCGTTGAAAATGGGGGCGGGACCTCCCGGCGGGGTCCCGCCCTCCCTGGTGAATGCGACCGGCTGAGCTCGCGGCACAGACGAGAGTGGACCGTTGCGTGAGATTCCTGTTCCAGCGGACGCAGGTGACGCAGACGACGGTTCGTACGTGATCGCTCCAGCTCGCCCGTCCCGCTCGCCACCGATCTCCGGGGCCCTGGGAGAAACCGGCTCCGCTGAACAACCTCACGCCCGCCCGGATCCGCCGGGTGTTCAGGATCCTGTGCACGGATACCGGCTCCCCGGTCAGTGCATCGAAGCCCTCACGGCCAGGCCCCCAGGAGGCCAGCAGGCTCGAAGGACCACTGCCCGGCCACCCGGCATGACCTGGGCCGCGTCCTCGCCACCGGCAAGGCATACAGCTGGCCCGCTCACCACAAGAAGGGCACCAAGCCCAGGCGAACCGTCACGGAGCCACCGGATCAGACGCCTTGAGAGCGAGTAGCGGCAGCAGCGATGCCGGACTCCCGAAGCGTGCGGGCCAGGTATTCCATCTCGGGAAGCGTCCCTGAGTAATCACCGTCCAGCACGCGGCGCAGCACAGCCTTGGCGTTCAACAGGTCAATGCCGAGTTCAGCCCGCAGCACTCGCATGATGGCGACGCTCTTCGCCGGCGCACTGCTCACCTGCAGCCTCGCGGGTCCATGCTCGGAGAGCATCTGATCCCGCCGTTCGACCGGCACGTCGCCACCGCACACGGCTACCGCAAATCCACAGGCGGAACAGGTTGACTCAACGTCCCATCGCAACCGGCCGTCCACCAGGCCCTGAACCCCCCAGCACTCCAGCTCCACACCGCAGTCCTGGCACGCAGCGGAGTACTTGACGGATTCGAAAACTGCCTGCTCCACTACCGCCTGCTCCATCCCCACCTCCAACGGAGACGAGGTTGAACGGCAAAGTCCGTACCTGTTTCTGATCCGACAGGTCTGTGGGTGATCGCTGGCACTACCGTGTTGCGGTGAACAACAACTCTTTCCTCGGTGACGCTGTCCGCCTCGTGCCGTTGTCCACCGACCATGCCGAAGCACTCTTGCCCTCTGCGTCCGACCCGGAGGTATGGCGATGGATGCCCCGACCGCGCCCTGAAACCGTGACGCAGATGCACGCGCTGCTCAGCGAGATGATCGTGGATCCTGCGCGGCGATGTTTCGCAGTGCAACGCTGCGCTGACGACGCCGTGATCGGTTCGACCAGCCTGTACGACCTCGACTTGACCGAGAGCCGTGCTGAGATCGGCGCGACCTGGTTCGATCGTTCCTGCTGGGGCGGTCCCTACAACGCTGAGTCCAAGCTGTTGCTGTTCGGCCATGCCTTCGATGACCTGCGCCTCGCCAGGCTCGCCCTGCGCACTGACAACCTCAACGTGCGTTCCCAGCAAGCCCTGTCGCGGCTTGGCCTGGTTCACGAAGGAACTCTGCGCAGCCATATGCGGCGCCAGGACGGCACTCGCCGCGATTCGCTGTACTACAGTCTGCTCGCAGACGAGTGGCCCATCGTTCGCGACAGGCTGCGGGCCAGGGTCGCCGCCAAAGCCACTTGACCTGCTCGGAGGCGGCGTCGAAAGACGCTTCGGGCGCCTCTTGCTCGCCGAGTAAGGGCTCACTCGGGTGTTGGAACTCTCGGAATGCCCGGCTCATGTCCTGCGGCGTTGGAAGATAAGGGTTGTCACTGAAGGACAACTATCAGTAGGTGTGTGTCGTCATGAGGACGCGAATTCTGAGGTTCGGCTTGTACGCAGACGAGCAGGGGCTGGCATGGGTCAGGGAACTCGTCAACGGGACTGTGGATTCCCGGAGCGCCCGGATTGTCAGGGCCGACATCGCACGCACCTACCCTGACAGCGACCTGACGACCGCTGAAAGTTATGACTGTCTGGTGGAACAGTGGGCCTTCGAACATCCTGGCCAGAACAGCGGCGAGCGGGAAGCGGTTGAGCTGCGAGTCCACCTGGCGTGTTCCCTGCGGACATGGCGAGCGATCCGCAAGGCAGTGATCAAGACCTTGTGTCCGGAAGGAATGGCCCCCCACACTTGCCGTGTTCCATGGTGCGCTGCCTGAGCTGGTGCACAGTTCTCTGCGAAGGACCGAAGCACCGCGATGCCCTCAACCTGAGGTGACCCCCGGAATGGGGACAAGGAAGATCCGGAGACATTCCCCCAGGTCCTGGTCTGATTCCAGGAAAATCTGACCTTGCACAGGCTCGACAGTCATGCGCTCACCCGCCATGCCACGCAGCTCCACGAGACCCCCGACGGCCACAACGCGCTCGTGTCCCTGCTCATCTGCACGACCGCCGTCCAGCAGATCGTGCCGGGAACGGAGCACATCACCCTCGCCGACCTCAAGGCCGTCAACATCAGCACCCGGTAACCCGCCGGACCGTCGTACGTCGGCGACCCGGCCGAGACACCGTTGATGAAGGCCGGCCCCGACCACGCCGAGCCGCCCGTCGTTTGACTCCCCAGGATGTGACCGATCCATCGGAGAAGGCCCAAGGGCGTCCCCGCCCCGATCCAGGCCGGCAAGAGATGGGTGGTAGCGGGGTACAACTGCCAGCAGGTCCTCACGATCCACAGTCCGCCGCCCGCTCCCCACCCGGTCACCAGCACCACAGCGGCCGCCGCCCCGCCCGAGCGCCCGGTGCGGACCCGGGAGACCGCGTCGGTCGGCCACCGCCGCGCGCTCGAAGCCCACCGGGCCACCAGAAAGACCACCGCCGTGGCCCCTGCGATCCAGGCTGCCGTCGAGCAGCGGAACCAGGAGCAGGCCAGGGAACCGGAGAAGCGGTTCGGCGACGGCTGCGAGGCGCTCGAAGAACTGCACCGGGCGAGTGCGCGACGGTGGTTCACGTGCAGTCCGAGGTGCTTCGGCGTTCCGGTTCACGCCGGACTTGACCTCTGCTCAGAAAGAAGTGCTTCTCCGTCACGCGGGTCCCGGGACACACGTCGCGCTCTACCCTGCGTACGAAACCGACGGTGCGCATTCTCTCTTGATCATCCGGCACCGCCGATGAAGCGCACCTCCGGGTACCGGGGAGACGGTCCTTCGAGGATCGGGGCGCGACGGCCGCGCAGGTGAAGGTCGAAGTAGGCAAGCAGGAAGTGCCGCTGGATGTCGATTCCGCGTGTCCCGTCGAGCGGGCCTATGAACTCGGCCAGCTGTTCGTCGGTCGCGCCGAGCCGCGCGGCGGCCTGCGGCATGAACGTCTCGTAATCCGTGTACGAGAAGTGCCGGGTACCGGTCAACCGGAGGTGCCGGCGCCAGCCCCGCAGCCGCGGCCAGATCTCCGCCCAGCTCGGATTGCTGTCCGCGTCCTCGCTCATCAGGAGGAGCGGTTTGTGCAGTCCCTGGGTAACCACCGGACCGAAGAGACTGCCGTCGAGGTTCGCGCCTGCTGCGATCGGTACCCCTGCCGCCATCGCCGAGGCCGCGGTCGCACCGCCCAGGGAGTGGCCGAGCATGGCCGTCCTGGACAGGTCGAGGATGTCGCCGAGTCCGTGCGGAAGCGGGCCCCGGCGGCTCCGTACGCGCCGTGACAGCTCCTCCAGTACGAAACGGGTGTCGGCCACCCGCACTTCGACCGCCTTGAGGATCGTCGGGTCGTCGTCCTCCCCTGTGAGAGGTGGCATCGCGTACTTCTCGACCCGGCCGTCGGGGAACTCGACCTGTCCGGCGTCATATGTGTGGTCGATGGCGGCCACGACGTATCCGTGGCTGACGAGTTCCTCGACCAGCGCAGTGCTGGAGCTGCGGTGCTGACCGTGTCCATGGGAATAGACGATCATCGGACGCCGGCCACCACGCGTGTCCGCCGCTGCGCCGATCCGGGCGTGCGTGTCCGGCAGCGTGACGTACTCGGGGAGGAGATACCCCGTCTGTTGGAAGACCCTGGCGGCCTGTTCGGTCATCCATGGTGCCAGGGGCAGGCCGGCGGCTGCGCGTGCGGGGTACCAGAGCTGAACCATCAGCTCCCGAACCGGCCTTGCAGCGATCCAGGGGTCCCGGCGACTGCGGTCGCTGAGATGCAGCGTCACGGTGCCGAAGCAATGAGGACCGCTCGGTCGCGGAAGGACGAGCCGTACGGGCGGCTGGACATCACCCGGCGTCCGGCGGAGCGACGATGCGAGGGCGGGCGTGCCGAGAGCGGCGGTCACACCGAGACCCGCGGCGAGCGCGGTGCCCGTGGTCATCATCCGTCTCCTGCTGATTGCCGTGGTCCTGCTGGTCGTGAGGGTGCTGCTCGATGGGAACGAGGCCGGACGCGGCATGGCTATCTCCTTCGCGGATGGTGCGCGCGGTGCACAGGCACGTGGTGCCCTACCAAAAGGCTAGGTAGCGCACTGTTGGTGCCCTGCTGTGTTTTCTCATCTCTTTCGCTGACATTTGTCACTCACGTCGTCGCACAGAAGGAGTTCGGGCATGCGCGCAGCGGCAGACACACAGGACTCGCCCCGCCTGGTCGCACGACTGGCCGGGACGCTTCCGTTCATGTTGCACCGCGTCTCGCCACCGGAATTCGAACGTCCAGACGCGCATGGCATGTTGGCCTGCCGGCGGGCGAGGCGGTGTGGGAGAACAGGGTCCGGTTCGAGGTGCTCACCCTGAGAGCGAGGAGCCTGCCCGTCCGACGGACAGCATCCCAGCTTCGCACCGTCTTCCGGGGCGGGGCCAACCTCGGGCTTTCACGAGCGGGTTGGTCCGACGCGTGATCAAAAGAGGCGAGGAGCGCCTCTGACCTGAGCTGATGGGACTTGTCCAGGGTCCTGATCGTCGTCAAGGAAGCTGCACTCCTCAGGTGAAGTAGCGTAGTGGGTCGTACCCGTCTGTCCGTGTCGAGGGCAGTGGCCGCTCGGTGGTCTCGCAGGCCGGGGCGGTGCTACTTGTAGCTGAAGGTCCCGAAGAGAGCGTGGACGCCGGCCTGTGACGCGGGCGGCACCGAGCGGCCCGGCGCCTTCGCGGAGATCACAGACATGCCTGACCTGAGTACCTGGCCGAAAGGACTGCGCCTGAACGTCCGCACCCCGGAACCCAGTTGCGCTTCACCGACATCGATGGCAACCGTCTCACCTCCTTCGCGACCAACACGAAGGGCGGCCGACTCGCCGACCTCGAACTGCGTCACGTGGACGAACCCGCTGCGAGGACCGCATCCGAAACGCCCGCGACACCGGCCTGCGGAACCTGTCCCCGCACGACAGCGCGCAGACCCAGGTCCGGCTGGAGACCGTCTCCCACGCGCTCGACCTTCTGGCCCGGATGCCGATGCTCGCTCTGACCGGCGACACCCGCCACTGGGAACCCAAGAAGCTCCAGCTCCGGCTGTTCTCCGCCCCCGCACAACTCGTGAGCACCGGCCGCCGCCGCTGGATCCACCTGCCCGCCCGATGGCCCCGGACCGACGTCATCACCGACGCTATCGACAGGCTCCAGGCCTTGCCGAACCCGGCTGACCAGCCAATTCGTCCGTCCGAACAACCCGAACGACTACACCGGGATGTGGAATCCGAAGACCACCCGATGCGACGACCGGGCCCTCAGCCTGCCGTGATCCCGCAAAAGCCGCACCCCGCCGCAGAGTCCCCGTCAGCGAACCGACGAGGACTCATGAACGATCGAGGCCAACCCTGATGCTCCTATTGATCGTCAGCGTGGGGAGCCGCTCGCAGGCGCAAGGTACCTTCACTCCATGTCACTTACTCCCGCCAGCGAGGTCCGCAGCCGCGACGAGCTGGTCGCCTTCGTCCGACAACTGCACCAGGACTACCTCCGCCGGGGGCACGAATGGGAGAACCAGAGCCTTGATCACTTCCTTGAGGCCCTCGCGGCGTGGATGGATGCCTCGCCGGGCTGGTATCGAAACTTCGGGAAGCAGCTCCCCGAGGAAGGGGACTGGACCTTCCTGGCCAGAGCCCTTCAAGCGGCCACCGTCTATGAGTGAATCCGCCTCTGGGGCGGTCAGGTCGCGGTGAGCCGGTCCCGGTAAGGCTCTGACGAGGTCGTCGTCGCGGCGCGTGCCGCGTCCGATGCAGGAGATCACGGCCGGCCAGACGCCGAAGTGCTCGGCGGCGGCGGTGAGGGTGATGTTCTTGGCCTGGCGTGCGGGCCGGAGGTCGGAGACGTCCGGGACGGTGACCGGTGTGGTGAGGTAGCGGAAGATCTCCCGGGCAATCGCCCGCTTGAGCAGGCGGATGAACTCCTTCTTCGTGCGTCCGGCGGCGGTCTGCCGGGCGACGTACTCGCGGGTGCGGGCGTCGCTGGACATGCGGACGAGAGCGATCCGGTAGAGGGCGGCGTTGGCCCCGCGGTCGCCTCCTCGGGAGAGTCGGTGGCGGTTGGTCCTGCCACTGGAGGCAGGGAAGGGCGCGAAGCCGGGATCGTGTCCGCATGGGAGTCCACTCCGCCGAACACCGCATCCAGTTCTGCGTTGGGCATGGTCATCGCTGTCATCCTGTGAGCTGCCCTCCCGGGCCGGAGGTGGCACCGGCCGGGTGAGTCAGACAGGACATTGAGGGGGCCTCTGGCCAAGCTCCAATCAGGTCATGATCAACCTGGCCGGAGCCATGGAGAACGGGTTCCAGCAGTCGGACAGAACAGCCGCAGGACAGCCCAGCAGGACGTCAGTCAGACCCTGAGCCACGACCACCGGAACCCGCTACGAGTGTCAATGTCAGGCCCTGGCGATATTCCTGCCCGGCATCGGCTCCGCGAGTGTTGTCCGCCATTCAGGCGCACCAAAAGTGTCCGCGAAGTACTGCGTCTCGTGCACCACATGCCCATGGGCAAACTCCATAATGCTCACTGAGTAGGTGGGCGCCCGGTCGTACGTGATGACACACTCGCTCACCCACAGATCCCCGCTGCCAACGATCCGGTGGACCGTGAAGTGCCGACTGGCAGGGTGCCCGCCACGTTGCGCCGAAATCGTTGCGCGGCCCCGGAATCGTTCACCTGACTGGGGGTAGTCGAGGATCGCGTCCGCCGCGTAGATGGCGTGCTCGGCTTCGGTATCCCCACGTTCCGATGCCTGCCAGTGCTCCTCGATCGCAGCCCTGGTCCGGATATCAGGATCCATCGCATTGTCCCTTCTGCAAGTGGTCGGAGCGATCCGGGGACCTGGGAACGCTTCAAGGCTTCCTCCCAGGTCGCTGGGCCGTTGAACGTAATGGGCAACGGTGACAGCGTAGAACGCCCAACGCAGCGAGTCGGCTTTACGACAGCTGCGGATCAAGATCGGACAACTCGTGATGCGTGGAAATGCTTGGTGCTCAGTCCGGCGACACGTTCAGGCGAGAACGCTTTCGCGGCATGGGGTCGAGCGGTACCTTCTGCGCTGCCTGGCCTCGATCTTTCGTGAAGCAGGCTATCCGGCGGGTGACCAAGAATACAGAAAGGGCCTCTGATCAGCGGGGATGAGGATTGTCCAGGTCCTTGTTCCCACCCCGGTCGGCGGCACTTTCCGGGTGAGCAAGTTAGGTGGCCCCCGGAGTGTGGACACCGGAGTTCATGCTGCGAGTGAGAGTTCAGCCTTCCCGTGGTGGTGCTGTTCGAATTCCATCGCGGAGAAGGGATGAGCGCGAGGCCCGTTGGTGAGGGCATCGTCGTCGAGCACTGTTCGACGATCGAGAAGCTGACCCTCCTACCACGTCACGGCGAGCGGTGTGGGTTCAGGCGATGCCGACGATCGGGGGCGTTCTGCAGGCTCCAGCAGCGAGGATGAGGCTGACCTTGAACCCCTCGGTGATGTCCCCGCTGCCGTCGGAAGTGCCGAGGTTGAACGTGTGGTTCTGGCCGGCGGTGAAAGTGTCGTTGTCGACCAGATTGCCGCCCCGGTCCCAGGCCTTCATGACAACATCTGCAGCCCCGGCTCCAAACCATCCGCCGCGCCGCCGCCTTCCTCACCTGGCTCAACGACCAGGACCTCCGATTGGCCGACCTCATGCAGGTCGATGTCGACCGGTGGCTGTCCGAGCATCCGGGACGCCTGCAACTGCGGAACTCTCCGCGCTGGGCGCATCATCGGAACCTGACCGGCGACCACAAGGTCCCCGACCGGCCCCGAGATGATCCCCACCGCTGGTGGGACGAGGCCGACCACTGGGCACACCTGCAACACTTCCTGCCGCACGAGACGCTCCCTGTCGGACGTCCGGGCGGCCGGCGCCGTAATGCTGCCCCATGGGGCACCGATCACCCGCATCACGGAACTCACTACTACCGCCGTCACCGGCAGCGACGAGCCGTCTTTGGTCCTTGGCGCGCAGCCCGCCACTCTGCTGCCTGCCGGCTATCGCGTCCTGCGTCGGCAAGCAGACCAAGCCCAGCCCGACTCGGCCGTCGGCCGCACTGCTCGCCGCATGCCGGGTGGACGTCGGAGCCCGTATCAGAGAAAATCGCAAAGAGTTCTTCGCGAAGTAGTCTTTGCGAAGAACTGTTTGTGGTCTAGCGTGTGGGTATGACAGATACCAGCGAGGGCCGGAATGGCCTCCACCTCGAAGCGGATGCGGTTGTTCTGGACGCCAAGGGCCTCCGCGCCCTGGCACATCCGGTACGAGTTCAACTGATCGGGCTGCTGCGAAAGCACGGCCCGTCGACAGCTACCCGCCTCGCGGAGCGACTGGGTGTCAATTCCGGCACGGCCAGCTACCATCTCCGCCAGCTCGGCGCGGCGGGGTTCGTCGAGGAAGACACCGAACGTGGCAACGCACGGGAGCGCTGGTGGCGTTCGGTGCACCAAAGGATCTGGTTCAGCGATACGAATCTGGCCGACCGGGAGCCCGAGGCAGTACTGGCCTACCTGCAGTCGGTCGCCGCCACCTACACCTTGCGTATCCAGCAGACACTCAACGAGCTTCAGACGATGCCCCGCAGGTGGCGGGACAACCTCGACTTGAGCGACTGGGCCCTGCGGCTCACCCCTGAGGAGACTGCTGCCCTCCGCCTGGAGTTGGGGGAAGTCCTCAGCCGCTATCGGCCGGATACCCCTGAGGCAGCAGTAAGTGCCCCAGCCGAAGCCGAGCGGGTCGGTGTGATCACACACGTTCTTCCTGAACTGGATGCGCCCAGCGTGTCAGCGGTTACATACGCCCCTCAGCAAGCAGTAGGAACGGGGACACCGTGACGGCGGATGTTCCAGGCACCGGGGGCATACCCGGCCGACGCTCCTTACGACCGCTGGGCGGGGTACTGGCCGCCATGGCCGTATCGCTGACCGGCACTCGTGTCTCGGCCGTTGCTCTGCCCTGGTTCGTGCTCGTCACAACCGGCAGCGCCACCCAGACCGGGCTGGTCGCCTTCTGTGAGATGACTCCTTATGTGGCGGTCAAGGCGTTCACTGGGCCACTGGTGGACCGGATCGGCCCGCGGGCCATTTCTTGGACCACCGATCTGGCCAGCGCAGCTGCCGCCGCCGCAGTTCCCTTGTTGCATGCTTTGGACCTGCTGTCCTATCCGCTGCTGCTGGCCTTGGTCGCGCTGATTGGCGCGGCCCGCGGCCCCGGCGATCTCGCCAAGGAGGTCATGGTTCCGGAGGCGGCCGAGCGCAGTGGGGTGCCGTTGGAGCGGGCCACTGGTCTCACCGGCGTGACCGAGCGGCTCGCTTCCACCATCGGCCCGGCGGCGGGTGGTTCCCTGGTGGCACTGGTCGGCCCCCTGACAGGGCTGATCGTCAACGCAACCTGCTTTGCCCTGGGATCCGTGATCATCGGACTGGCCCTGCCTCGTGGCATGGGTCATTCAGCCGAGGAAGCCCCCGGCCGAGCCGGCGCGGGGCTGGGCTACTGGCGACGATTCAGCGAGGGCTTCACCTTCCTGCGTGGCGAGCCGTTGCTGTTCACCGTCATCGTCGTGGTCGGGATTACCAACCTGCTGGACGCAGGATTCACTGCGGTGCTCCTGCCCGTCTGGGCCCGAGAGTCCAGCAATGGGCCGACTGCGATCGGCCTGATGGTCAGCGTGATGGGAGCCGCTGCAGTTGGTGGGAGCCTGATCGCTGCGATGGCTGCTCACCGGCTGCGGCGCAGGATGGTGTTCTTCACCGGGTTTCTTCTGGCCGGGGCTCCAAGGTTCTTCATCCTCGCCTCCGATGCGCCGATGTGGGCAGTACTGGCCGTGTTCGCCGTCAGTGGCTTCGGTGCCGGCTTCGTCAATCCGGTGCTGGGTGCCGTGCTCTTCGAACGCGTACCGCGCCAGCTGCTGGGCCGGGTCAACGCTCTTGGTGACTCGCTGGCT
The DNA here is from genome assembly GCF_042731715.1 of Streptomyces sp. NPDC059832. Taxonomy (NCBI): domain Bacteria; kingdom Bacillati; phylum Actinomycetota; class Actinomycetes; order Kitasatosporales; family Streptomycetaceae; genus Streptomyces; species Streptomyces sp. NPDC059832. The sequence continues at coordinate 55,471 of NZ_JBHWIY010000037.1, forward strand.
TGGGCAGGCATCCCTCTCGGTGGACTCATCGCCGGGGCGGTGGTGGCCTCGGTCGGACTCGTACCGGTGCTGCTCGCCGGCGGGGCCGCGTACTTCCTCACCACGAACCTGGCTGGGTTCAGGCCGGAATGGCGCGAGATGGATCGCCAGGGCGGGCGAGGTACTCAGGAGCGGCGGCCCGAGGAAGCCGGTCGGTCAACCGGTGCGGACTTCATGGCATGACAAATTCCGGCAGGACGGGGCAGCCGCTTCCAGGCCCCTGCCACCGGTCTCCAGACCCACAACCTGTCGAGGGCAGCTCCACGAATACCGCGCACCACGAGTACGTGACGGGTACCAGCGGTGTGCGCCGACCTGAGCCCTGCTGAAGTGCCGCTACGGCCACGGCGTGTGAGGGCGCTACAACGCCTTCACCGCGCCAACGCGTTGAGGGCCGGGCGCAGGAGCGGTGAACCCGCCCGCATCCGTTGCATCCACATGCTCGACGTACCGGTTCCGCGCTGTTCGAGGCTCAGAATCCACGAACCCGTTCACTTCCCTTTTCGATGCCGTGTTCCTGGACGGCCACAGCCTGATCGGCCTGCCGTGCACCGAGCGCCCTGCCCTCTGGAGGGCCTGGGACTGGACGGGGACCGGTGGTCGACGCCGGCAGCGGTCGTCGGGCACGGTGAGCGGTCGCTGGAGATGACCCGGGCCGCGGGGGCTTGAGAGTGTGCTTGGGAAGCGGCGTGCGTCCGTGTACGAACCCGGGGCGCACTCCCGCTCGCGGGTCGAGATCCGGCACGTCCGGACCGCCGATGTGATCGTGGGCGGATGGGTGCCCGGCCTCGTGGTTGGTCCACCAGCCGGCCTCCGGTCCGAGCAGGGATTCCACCCGGCCCCGCGGACGTGTCAGATTCTCAACACACATCACTGCCCTCTCCCGCTGTGGCCGATCTGGGCGTAGAAAGAACCAGGCTGGCAAGCAGGGGGATGTTACGAGCAATACAAGGTGCAAACTGCGTCAGAACGAAAAATGGGGGGTAAATGGAAGAGTCGAGTTGGATTCAGCGGCGAATTTCAACCAGCAGAAAGACACTGCAACTACCTAAATTGCTGCTTTCCTTCGCTCTGGTCAATCTGATCTGGGAGATCATCAAAGCCAATCTAGACAGTGACATTCGTGGAGAGTGGCCGTGGCGGCTCACGGTGCTCGATGCATCCACATGCGCGGCCATAGTCGCTCTGTTGACCGGGATCATCGTGACCCGATCCCAACTCTCGCAGACCATGCAGCCGGTATTGAGTTGGTCCGGGTTCGCGGGACGCAGTCACGAACTGACGGACTCACTTCGAACGATTTCGCTGATCAATGCTGGCGGCGGACGATCCGTGGTGCACTCCGTCGCCTACCGGATCCGGGCATCCGAGCCGTATACGAGTAGCGCATCCATTCCTTCTGGCTGGATGCCCTGGCACGACACGGTCGACTCGCTAAAAGCACTTGGGCTCGACTGGGACCACGACTTCTTTCTCCTTCACCTCGGTACTGGTGCGGCCATACCGATGACGAACGCCAACCGCGAGGGGATGGAACTACTCGCTCTAGGGGCAAAGGCTCTCGAACGGCTTGTCGTGCTTGACATAAGAATTCAGGTCACGGATGCCCTAGGAGACATCCATCAAAGAGATCTGCAGTGCATCCGTCCACGATCCACCCATCGTTCCTGAATCAGGACTACGCAGAAGGTGATGAGGTAGAGGTCGAAGACGCCGCGGCGGGCGGTGCCGCCGCGGCCTTCTACCGTGGCTCGGACCAGGCCACGGGCTGGCGTGGCGGGGTGAGGCGGGCGCTGGAGCTGGGGCTACTTGTCATGGAGGTACCGGTCGGCATCTTGCCTCAGTACGAGTAGCGGTGAACTGCTCAGGGCGGCTGACAGGGGCTCGGACCGACGTAGGGAGTCGGGCAGGTACCACCGTCTGCACTCCGTCGAGCACGTCATGTGCCTGCCTGCGGGGTGGTTTGGCTCAACCCGCAGGTGCAAGGCGTCCGATGAGGACTGTGACTGGACAATCCGGACTGCTGGAACACCCGAGTGCGGTGGAGCCTCGCACGCCGCAGGGCGAAGGCCGTCCGGCACACGACCCCGTCCAGCCTCGTCAGCAGGAGAAGGAGATCGAAGTGAACACAGCAGGGAAATCCTGTCGCACTGGACTGCGGACCCTGGCCTTGGCGGCCGGTGCGCTCGCGGCCTTCCTGACCTCAGCCGCACCCGTGGCCGCAACCACCGCCGCGCCGCGCACCACTCCCCCGTCCGGCAGCTCTGCGGCACGGGCGGGAGAAGTCTTCCAGTGCAGCGAAGTTGATCCGGACCTGCCCAACCTTTTCGCACGAGACTGCAACAGCGGCCAGTGGGGCCCGGTCTCCGACTTCACCGTCGTCGACCGTCGCAACAACGACAAGTACTACTGCCAAGCCGGCTGGTCCGAAGGCTCTCTGTGGCTCTCAGGGCAAGGATGCCGCCGGTCCTGACTCCGGAATCCTGCCCGGCACCCGGCACCCGGGGCGCCGTTCCGGCCTGCCCTGTCGGAGCGGCGCAGCCTCGAACCGGTGGCCGACGTGACCGATGACGGTCTCAGCCTCGGCCGGGTGCGGGCGCAGGTGCCCAGCCCGCACCCGAGCGGCGCCCGGTGAGCATCTCCCGCCAGTCCGAAGGCCGGGTCTTCAGCACGTCTGTGACGGCGGCCTGCACCGCACCCGGCAGGTCGATGCCGGACCGGTGATGGCACGCACTGGGGGGATATCCCCCATGCCGATCCTCGGGTGTACAGGATCGCGGCCCGTCGAGGGCGAAACTAGCGTTCGGCCATGACTTCGACTCTGCGTAGGCGCCTCGTCATGGCACTCGGTGTCGCCACGCTGCTCGCCGTTGGGGTGACCGTCACTGTCGACCAGCCCGCCGGTCCCTCCCCTGTGGAGCGGTTACGCCAGGACACCGAGGCGATCCACGCCCTCGGCATCAGCGGTGTGCAGGCCCGCATGATCGCGCCTGACGGTCGACAGTCGGTGGCCACCAGCGGCACCGCCGACCTGGACACCGGCCGCCCGGTCCCTTCCGACGGCTACTTCCGCATGGCCAGCACGTCCAAGACGCTGGTCGCCACCGTGGTCCTCCAACTGGAGGCCAAGGGCAGGCTGTCCCTGAACGACACGGTCGACCACTGGCTGCCGGGAGTGGTGCAGGGCAAAGGCAACGACGGCAGCCGGATCACCATCCGCCAACTGCTGCAGCACACCAGCGGCATCCACGACGACCTGCCCGGATACACCACGCCGGAGGAGTACTACCAGCAGCGCCACGACGTCTACGGCCCCGAGCAGCTGGTCACCCGCGCCATGGCCCACGCGCCGGACTTCCCTCCCGGCAAAGGCTGGGCGTACTCCAACACCGGCTACGTCCTGCTCGACATGATCATCCAGAAGGCCACCGGTCAACCCGCCCACCAGGAGATCGAAGACCGCATCCTGCTCCCTCTCGGCCTCGACCAGACCCGGTGGACGGGCACCTCGCCCACCCTGCCCCGGCCGCACGCCCAGGCCTACCAGCTCTTCGGCCCCGCCTCCGTGGTGAACGTCACCGACCAGGTACCGATGGACCACGAGAACCTTTCGTGGGTCACGACCACGCGGGACGAGAACCGCTTCCTGCGCGCGCTGCTCGCGGGCCGCCTGCTACCGACGCGGCAGCTGGTCGAGATGAAGCAGACCGTTCCCGTAAGCGCGGAGGTCCAACAGCTGTGGCCCGGCGGCCGATACGGACTCGGCCTGGTCGAACGCCCCCTGGCATGCGGAGGAACCTACTGGGGCCACGAAGGCGGGGACGGAGGCTTCATCACCCTCAACGGCGTCACCGACGACGGCAGGCGTAGTGCCGTGGTCTCCATGTCCGAGGCACGCGGCGACACCCCGGAGCACATACTGGACCAGGAGAATGCGGCAAGCGTCCTGATCGACCACGCACTGTGCGCCGGGGGCTCCAGCGCCCCGTGAGCGGAGGCGTCGGCGCGGTGGCCAATGGGCGGTGTGCTCGGCGCGGCACTCGCTGGTATCGCGGTTGAGCGTTGTGCACCCCCTCGCCTCCCATGGCCCCTTTTGAGCTCGCCTCAGCGATATCCCGTCTTCGCCGTCCGCACCGCCCCTGTGGGCCCGGACGACCCGCCCTTCTGGTTGAGGCGGCGGTGTGTCGTCACTGAAGAGCGGCATGCCGGGGTCGACCTACTGCGGCCGACCGTCGGACTCGGTTCCTAATCTCGTGACGGGTTCTGAGCCGCCCTCACTCGATCCGTTTGGATCTGGGTGACCTGGCCTTCGAAGTGAAGGCGACTCGTTCGCGGTTCGCGCCTCCTGAGCAACCCTGTCCGCGGTACGGACAGAGACGGGTTGCTCATACCGGTTGGAAGCCTCTGGCAGGCCTCTGATCAGCGAGGGAATCTCCGGATCGAACCTCCGAAGGGCGAGCGTCCTCCAGGCGCGTGGAACCTCGTCCCACCTCACCCCGAACTGCTGGGTGGCGGAGACGACGATGACTGTCACCCGGACAACGTCGCTCTGGTCCACACACCGAAGACAGGAATCGAAGCTGCCTGCCCTGCCCACGGGTACTTCCGCATGGGTGAACGTAAGGAAGTGCGCTTCTTCGTTCACGGACCGCTGGGTGAGACCGTGACCAAAAGCCGCTAGGGCTTGCGGTCCGGCACCGACTCGGGCAGTCCTGCGTACCAGCCCTGGACGGCCAGCCAGAATCCGGCCAGCACTACGGCGACGAGCGCGGCACGGCCGGCGTATCCGGCAACGGACGGCCCGATCATCCATCGCCGGGGCAACAACCACGCTGACAGAGCGGCTACCACTCCGACGAGAACGGTCAGCGGAAGCTCCGCGTACAGCACGCTCCAGTCCGGCCCTGGTTCGAATCCGGCGCGCGCCCGGAGTTCGGCATCCGCGGCCCATCCCAGCAGCCCTACGAATCCACCGGCCAGGGCCACGCCGGTACCGCTCAGTGCTTCAACGCGTTCTCTCATGATCACTAGGGACGCTGGCTGCCCAGTTGGAGTTCCCAAAGACCGCAATTCTCCGCCGCGCGGCAGGAGGGTTTCTTCTCGATCGAGGAGAAGCAGCCGGCGGGGTGTCCCTTGGCCGGGGCGGTCGTGCTCAGGGGTCCCATTCAGCTCGTGGCGGGGTTGTCGGGCGAGGACGGCGTGGACGATATCCGCGCTGGTGACGGCGTCGATGGCCAAACCCTGGTGGTCACCGGAGAACTCGATCGTCTTGGTGTCCAGGCGTTCGGCGAGCACGAAGGCGGAGTTGAGGGGAACGCCCACGGGCGAAGCAGCTCCGATGCCGACAGCAATCCGCACGGGGCCGGCACGCGGCGCGGCAATGTCGGGTTCGAAACGCAGCACGGGCAGCAGCACGTGGTCGAAGAAGTAGTCGAGGTTGCCCTGGATGCGGCCCATCATCTCCAGCGCCTCGGGTGACATCTGAGAGAAGTCCGGCATCTCCGGCAGAGGAGCGTCGGCATCACCGTCGATGGTGGCTACGAATCTCTGCATCGCCGCCTCCGGCCCCTGGTTCCGGTAGGTGTTGTGCACCTCGTGAAACGTTCTACACCAGTGTGCGGCGTCGGGCAGGAGCTCGGGGATCGGCGGTTCGTGCGCGATCAGGGCGCGAATCTGCGCGGGGTGGCGGGTCGCCAGGTCGAGGCCGGTCAACGCGCCACCGCTGGTGCCGAGCACGTAGGCGGGCTCGTCGGTCAGGGCGGCGATCAGGCGATGCGCATCCTGACTGAAGGCCGCGACTGTCCGGTCCCCGGCGGGGCCGGTCAAGGGGCTGCGGGACAGACCGCGCTGGTCATAGGTGACGACGGTGCAGCGGTCGGAGAGACCGTCGGCGAGCCCGGCCGGCGCCCCGGCATCGGCCGGCGCACCCGGGATCATGAGCAGCAGTGGCCCCGTTCCGCGGACTTCGTAGTGCAGTTGTGCTCCGGGGACCTCAAGGATCTCGGTCTCGGTCTTGTTCATGGGTGTCTCCGTTCGTTCGAAGTGGGCGGGTCAGCCGGGCTGGTAGGTCAGGTCCAGCACGCCGGTGGAAAAGGTGGCCGAGCGAACGAGGGCGAAGGGCACCTGGCGGGTGCCGTCGGGAAACAGCCTCTGTCCGGCGCCCAGCACTATGGGGTGGACCAGCAGCCGCAGCTCGTCCAGCTGTCCGGCCTCCAGCAGGGCGCGGGTCAGGCCGATGCTGCCGGAGAGGTTGATGTTCCGGCCCGGCTGCTGCTTGAGGTCCTTGACCGCGGCGATGACATCGCCGTCGATCACGGTGGCGTTGTTCCAGCCGGGTTCCTGCAGGGTGGTGGAGGCGACCAGTTTGCGGATGCCGTTGATCGCATCGGCCATCGGGCCGGTCCGTTGTGGCCAGACTCCGGCGAACGCCTCGTAGGTCACCCGTCCCATCACCATCGTGTCGGCCTCGGCGTGCATCTGGCCGACCGCGGCACCCATCTCGTCGTTCATGTACGGGAAGTGCCAGGCTTCCGGCGCTTCCACCACACCGCCCGGCGACACGAACAGTCCGGCTACGGCCTTGCGCGCAGCGGTCATCGGAATCTCCTCACCGAATCGGGTGGTCACAGCCCCTCTCCCCTCGGGTTCTTGCCGGTTCCCCGGGGTGAGGTGTGCTCAACGATGGCGCCCGGAGATAAAGGCACCAACGCACGATCACGCTACGATCGTTTGGCTGAACTCAAGGGGTCCAGGGCTGTGCTGGAACGGCATGAGGTCGAGATGTTCCTTGCGCTTGCCGAGGAATTGCATTTCGGGCGCACCGCCGAACGGGTGGGAATCACCACCGGGCGGGTGAGCCAGACCATCAAGAAGCTTGAACGCATGCTTGGCGCGCCGCTGTTCGAGCGCACCAGCCGCCAGGTACACCTGACGCCGATCGGCAGGCAACTGGCCGACGACCTGACTCCCCTGGTCGCCGGGATGAACGACGCCGTGCGCCGGGCGATCGACGCCGGACGGGGCATCACCGGTGACCTGAGCGTGGGGTTTCTCAGCGGCGTCGCCGGGCAACTGCTGCTGAAGTCGGTCGCCCTGTCCGCCAAGCGGCATCACGACTGCGAGGTCCACATCCATGAGACGCAGGGGGCACGACGCCGTCACCCGTCCGAGGAGCGGCGACATCGACGTCCTGATCACCGACATCCTCATTGCCGCCCGGCCTGACGTATTGGCCGGGCCGGTCCTGCTGCTCGGCCGCGGCTGCTTGCAGTCGCGGCCGAGCACCCGCTGGCCGACCGTCAGGCGGTGTCGGTGGAGGAACTGGCCGTCCATCCGGTGATCCTGGTGCCCGCCGACATGCCCGAGGCCTTCCGCACCGACCGGAACCCGACGGTCACGCCGTCGGGCGCGCCGGTTCCCCGTGGCCCCCGCGCCGCCAGCTTCACCGAGACCCTCACTCTGATCGCCTTCGGTCGTGGGGTCTTCCCGGTCGGCGACAGTGTTGCCCGGCTCTATCCCCGTCCCGATGTCGTCTACCTGCCCTTCACCGACGCCCCACCGGTCCGATGGGGGCCCATGTGGCTGAAGCCACCCACCGTGTCCGTGAATTCGTCCAGGCGGCATACGATGCCTGCCATCTCGATCGATAGCTCGCTCACCCAGCCTCGCCTGCTCAGCGTTCGGGACACTGCGCTGACCAGCCGTGGGCCGACTGCTTCCTGCCCGCGCACGACCGACGCCGACGTCCCCGGAGCCTTCGCCTCCACGGGACGGACCCGACCACACGCGGCCAACGGCGAACGGTGGCGCAGGAGGCGTTGGCGTGCCGAGAGGCGAAGGTCTGATGGAGCGGACCAAAGACGCGCGTGCGCACCGGATTCCACAACGATCCCGGGCCCCTGCGAAGGCGGTCCGGGCCTCCACGACAGTTGTCACCATCGGCCACTGACCTGCGGCTTCGGTGGGCAAGGCACGGTAGTTGTCACCAGGCCGGCCGCGCTGCCTGTCACCGGCAGCGCGGAATGCACAGCTGTTGTCACTGGCTCCAGTGCACCGTCGGCCGCCTCGGAGCTTTCGCCGCCGGATTCCCTTGGTGCGTGAACGCCGCCCAGTGGTGCAGGTGGTGGAGGTCGGGCCGGGCGGCTTGGGCTCGGAGTGGGCCGTCGAGGGTGGGCGGGGGTTCGCGGCGCGGGTCGAGCATCCACAACTGGGCGGCGCGCAACGCGTCGGGCGGGGCCATGCCCCGGGCAGTGAGGTAGTGGTGGAAGACCGCCATGACCACCGAGGTCGGGCCGTCGCGTACCGCCCAGCGTGATCCCACGACATCGGCGGCCCCGCCCGTGACCAGTGCGGTGGCGAGGGTCAGTGCCTCGTCGTGGTGGCCCGCGCTCAGGTCGGTCTCGCAGGCGCTGAGGACGACCAGCGGCCCCGCCGTGCCGGGGCCTCGGTCGGTAGAGGCGTCGAGGATGTCCGCCACGGTGAGCCTCCCGGCGTCGGCTCCGGCACCGGGCGGGACCGCGAGCCGGAGTTCCGAGTCGGTGGGCCGGGGCGCGGCGACTGCGTGGCACGACAGGTGGACCATCGCCGCCGGGTTGGTGCCGCCGGGCAACACGGCGAGCAGGTCCTCCGGTGTGCCGGCGGCGTCCCGTTCCCCGTCGGCGGTGAAGAACTCGCCGTAGCGGAGCGCCTCGGTGTAGCAGGTGGCACGCAGCGCCGCCGCCTCCAACTCGGCCCACGGCAGAGTGATTTCCGGATCGGCGACGAGCACCTGCGGTCCGGTGGCGAGGGGCATCCGCCGCCGGGCAGCCGCTGCCAGGAACTGGGCGCCGGAAGGGGCGTAACTGAGGACCGCCTCCTGACAGGCGTACCGATGACCGTGCTCGCCGAGGCCCCGGATGCGCGCGGCGTGCCACGGGACGACGCCGAGCGTGTCGCACGGCACCAGGACGATCCGCGGCGGCCGGGGCAGGGGCCACTGGGCCGCGAGCATCGGTCGTACGACGGCGAGCACCGGCCCCATCACGGCCTGCCAGGCCCAGTCGCACAGCGTGCCCAGTGCTTCCTGCCAGCGCCTCTCGCCGGCGGCGAGTGCGGACGGGGCGAGGTCCGGATCGGTCAGGGCGCGGGAGCGTTCCGCCGCCGCGTCGAGGTACCGGGTGAGCGGTGGGCTGCCGTGGCGGAGCAGTTCCGGCAGGACGATCGCTTCGGGGGCCACACCGGGGCGCAGGATCAGCGCACGGCCCGGGAACGTGCCTTTGGACACCGACGCTCCGGGCACCAGGTACACCAACGCGTCGGTGCCCGTCGCGGCGAGGCCCGCGGACAGTTCCGCCGGGCTGGTGGCGCCGAGGAGCCGCTGGGTACCCGAACCCTCCATGGCTCCCCGGCGTACTCCGAGAGCGGCGAGTGCCTTGCGTCGCAGGCCGCTGGGGATCGGCGGGGTGCCGTCGGGAGCCTGCGGCTCGCGGGCGCCGGAGGCTTCCGCCGTGGTGGAGCGACGCGGGCGCGCGGGCACCTGGGCCCGCCACTGCTGGGCGAGTCCGGGATGGCCTGCGGCGGCGAGCAGCGCCGGGATGCCACGGGTGGCGGCGGCCGACTGCAGCACCAGCGCACGGCCCCGCTCCAGGTCGGCCACCGCTTCTGCGGGCCGGTTGATATGGAAGGCGATGAACGCAAGCCGTCGCGACAGCGTGGCCCCGTTGAGTGCCGCCGACAGACCGTGGTCGGCGCCGACCTGGAGGAGGACGTCGGCGGCCAGCTCGCCCAGCGCCTCGCGGAAAGCCTCGATACCTGCCCGCTGGTCGGCGGCGCGGTGCGGGCCGCCGCGCGCGGCGCGCATGAGGTGGGCCTCGGCCAGCTTCGTCAGGACGTCCACGCGGTGTGCCTGGCCACGCCCCTCCGCGATCAGCACGCGGGCGCGGGTCATCTCGGTGATGGCCTCGTCCAGCAGTTCCAGCGACGTATCGCCTCGCATCACGTCGAAGAGCATCCGCAGGCCGAGGGCGGCCCGTCGGTCGTACTCCTGCTCGTGGTAGACGTGTGGATCATCGAGGTCGCGGCGGATCTCGGAGAGCGCGCGATCCAGGATGTCCGGTGCGGCCGCCTCGGGCCGGGTGGGGTCGAGGACGCCTGCGGGCGTCATCCGGTCCTGTCGGGCGGGTAGCAGGAGTGCGTCCAGTTCGGCCACCCGACTTTCCAGCCTTCCGCGCCATTCGCTGTCCGGGGGCAGGGCCGCGTGCCGGCCGCGCAGTTCGGCGCTCAGGCGCGGCAGTTCGCCGTGGTCGCCGGTGCGTTGGGCGTAGCTCAGCTCACAACTGGCGGCGGTGAGCGCGAGGTCGAGGGCGAACGGCGCGTCGAGCGGCACCGAGCCGTCACGCTCCAGTGCGGCGAGCAGTTCGCGCAGGGTGGCCAGGGCCATGTCGGCGTCGTGGAAATTGCCTCCGTGCTCGGCGGCCTGCTTCAGGATCTCGACCAGGTCCGCCTGGAGCACCACGGCCCACCAGGAGCCGACGGGGCTCGCGCCGATCGCCTCCCTGAGCAGCGCGGCGGCGTCGTCCAGATAGCCGGGGTCGCCGGTCCGGTAGGCCAGCAGCCGGTCCCGCCAGGCCGCCGAACGCCGCTCGCGGATGCCGGTATGGGCGACGAAGTCCCGTATATAGCTTTTGAGATACGGAAGGAGGCCGGGATCCACGGTCGTACCGATCGGCCAGTCGGCCAAGCGGTCCGCGCTGTCACCGTCCGGTTCGGGCGTAGGCCTTTCCACGTCGGTGTAGTCGGCCGGCTCGTCGGTCAGAATCTCCCACGCGATCAGCAGGTAGGCATGCAACCTCGCCACCCGGGCTCGCTGCGGCGTGTCCGGCGGCAACGCGCGCAGGCTCGCCAGCGCCAGGTCGGCGGCCCGGCGGACACCGTCGGCGCCCGCCGCGCGGCCGACGGCCGCCTGACGCAGCAGCCGATCGACCTCCGGGTCGAGCGTCGGGTTGTCCGACTGGGGGCCGCTGTCCGGCGCGGAGGGGGAAGCGACGTCCAGCCATACGAGTACGCGGGTGAACCGCGCCGTGCTGTACGACTCGGCCAGAGCCACCAGACCTCGTACGGCTTCCAGGAGTTCACTCTGTGCCGAGTGGCCCGTGCCACGGGCCTTCATCTCTTCGGACCCGACGGACCCGCCAGGCCCGACGGACCCGCCAGGCCCGGCAGACCCTACGGACCCGACGGACCCGACGGACCCGACGGACCCGACGGCAAGCATCTGCTCGATGACCTGCCGGTTGCTCTCGGTCTGCCGCCGGAAGGCCTCGTCGCAGGGGGCCTCGGCGATGCGGTCGATCACCTCCCTGGCCTCGGTGAGGTCGCAACGCAGCGCCTCCGTGAGGACCTCCTCGTCGGCCACGTCGAGCAGCGCGTTCTGGAGCGCGGTACGGGTGCCGTCGGCCCGGGGCAGGGCCCAGGGCACGAGCAGGAAGAGCAGCATCATGCGGGCCGGCAACGCGAGCGGGTCGGCGAGGGGCCCGTGGCGGTCCACCCAGCGCAGACGCCGTAGCGCTTCCGCCCGCTCGTCGGGGTCGAGCGCCTTGCCGTCGCGCCGCATGTTGCAGCGCACACCGAGCAGGAGGCCCAAGTGCACGAAGACCAGAGAAAAATCCTCCTCGTGCCGGATCAACTCTCTTTCCACGGAGTGGAGTCGATCGATCAAGGAGCCCAGCTGCGCATCGTCGGACCAACGCTCCCCCTCCGCCAGCCGGACTGCGGCACGGATGGCCTCGGCCGCCCGTTCCCGCAATTCCGCCGTACCGTCGCCGTCCGCGCCTCTTCGCACCCCGTCAGTCATCGACTCCCCCCTCAAGTCCCGCTCCTGGCGATGCGCCAGTGATCCGTACAGCCCGGGGCGCCGAGCCGCGGACCCACCGAGTACTCCTGGAGGGGGCACCGTGCGCGACGCCAGTCAGAGGATCGCAGATGCGCTGACGGACTTGGGGTCCAGTGACCGGAAGACGAACTGCGGGGGATGCGCGCGCAGATCGGCACACGGTTGCGGTAGCTGTGCGCCCAGGACCCCGACACTGCCGACCGCGAGCCGCGCACCGGCGCCGAAACCCTGCCGCGGAGATCGCGGCCGTACCGTGGGAGGCCTGACAGCGTCCTCCACTCGATGCCGGTGCCCATCCGTGTGCTGCTCCCCGGGGACCAGGAGGTCGTCGCACACCTGTGGTCCCGGCGTCGGCTGCGCGGAGGAAGCAGTGGCGCGAAGTCATGGCGACCGACGACAACTCTGCGCGGCACGGCACGGCACGGCACGGCGCCAGGGCACGCGAGCCCGGCGTGATCCAAACACAGGACATCAAGGGCTGCCCCGTGAGTGGGGTCCCGTAGTCGGCGGGGTTCAGAGGAAGAGCAGCGGGGCGTCCTTCTCGATGCAGAGCCGTAGGACGCCCTCGAGCCGGCAGGCGTCCTCGATGTGCTGCTGGAGGAGCACATCGTTGCCCTCCCGTGTCCACTGGTCGGTGATCGTCTCCAGCCGAAGCAGAATCACCGCGCACTCGGCAGGCGAGAGGTCGTCACCACCGTCATCCGGGTGATCGAGGAACGGTTCCAGTGGGGTGGACACCTCGTTCCACGGGCGTCCGCCGCCGAAGCCCCACATCTCGGAGAGGACGAGCCCCTCGGCCTGGGCAAGGCACCGTCGGAACGCGGCAAAAACCGCTGCACGACCAGGAGACATCCGGGCTGCTGATGTCGCCGTCGCCCGGGAAAAGAACCAGCCCCATGCGCCCTCCCCGCTTGCTGAGCACACAGGATCGATCTGATAGCTGTTCTCCCCGTCCCAGACGGTGAACGGCCGGAATCTGAATCGGACTTCGGCTACCCGGACTGCACGGCTCAGCTTGTCTTGGTTCCAACGAGGGTACTGCGGCAGGCTGGAGGGAGTGCCCTTCGTATCCCGAATCGACCGAGCCCTCGACAGCGCCCGCCCGAATGAGCGAGCGAGCCGCTCGCGTCCGTTTCGCCTGGCAGCGTGCCGGTCACAACCATCCGGAGCGCTGCGCCTGCAAGGCCATCTGGAAGCGGTTCGCGGCGCCCAGCTGGGCCATCAGGATCTGCAGGCGGCGGAACAGTGTGCGGCGGCTGATGCCCAGCTCGCGGGCGATGACATCGTCGCTCGCGCCGCCCGCGAGGAGCCACAGCAGTCGACGGTCGGCGGGTGGCAGACCACCCGGCCGCGTGGTGCGGCCGTGGAACGGCAGGGCATTCTGCCAGGACTGCTCGAACAGCGCCACGAGAGCGGAGAGCAGGCCGCACGGCTGCACGACCAGCATGGTGTTGTGTACGTCGGCCTCTTTGATCGACAACGACACGAGCGCGTACGCCTCGTCGATGATCACGAGTTTGACCGGTACCGACGGCAGTACCCTGACCTGCTCGCCGGCCTTGATGCACGGTTCGATGACCTCCTTCAGATGGCCCGGATGCTCCAGTGACTCCCTCGAGTACACGACACGCTGCGTCACACCGCGGGCAAGCGTGGCCAGCGCGTCGTCCGTGGCTCCGGACAACGGGAAGTACGGCGGTGACTCGAACTGCCGGATCTGATCCCGGGCGCTCGCCCAAGCGTGACGAATCCTGGGGCCGATGGCCTCGCCGGTGACGACCTCGACAAGATTGTCGTTGTACGCGGCCAGCCGCTGCCGCCGGAACGACTCGAACGCGCCCCCGACCGCGATGCGCGACTCCTCGACCTCGGCCGCCCGGTGCCGGGCGAGGATCTCCAGGCCCGCGGCGGGCGGAACCGGGGCCACCACGTCCCCGCCCTCCTCGGCGGCACTGGCCAGACCGGCATCGACCAGCGCACCGTACGCCTCGGCCAGTTCCGCACCGTCCAGACCGGACGCTGCCTCGATCGCACTCAGCGGAGCGGGCGCCAGTTCGAGCAGTGCCAGATAGACCCGGCTCGCCGCGTGATCGATTCCCAGAAGCCGGAGAGCCTCGCCGAGTTTCACGTTCGTCATATGTCTCATTGTCGACGATTCCGTTCAGGGCTGTGGCCGATCCGTGCCAGTGGCACTCCTGGGCACCGGGCGCGCGCGGTGCGGGGTACCGTCCGGGAGCCGCCGACGAACGGCGGCAGCGAGGGTCCCGAGCCGCACCGGGAGCAAGGCCGTCCGTACGGCTCACTCCGTCCCTCGCCGCTGAGAAACCCACCCGGAAGAAGGTGTACGCCGTGGCGAAAGGCCGCAAGAACGGTCTCTACTCAGGGATCTCCGAGGAACTGTCCGCTTTGATGCGGACGGGGTGGGCGGACACCGAGCGGCACGACCTGCGGCCCGGCGAGCAGGCCCCGTACGCAGACCGCCGCCGCGCCGCGCTCTCCGCGCGTTTCCCCGGCGAACGTCTTGTCATCCCCTCGGGAAATCTCAAGGTCCGTTCCAACGACGACACCTACCCGTTCCGGCCGTACTCGGGCTACGTACACATGACCGGGGACCAGGCCCGGGACGGCGCTCTCGTCCTCGAACCCCGCACGGACGGCGGCCATGACGCCTACTGCTACCAGCTGCCGCGGGACAGCCGGGACAACAACGTGTTCTGGACCGGTCCCACGGCGGAGCTGTGGATGGGCCGGCGCCGCTCCCTCGCCGAGTCGGAGCTCGTGCTCGGTCTGCCCTGCCGGGACGTCCGTACGGCGGCCGATGACCTGACCGCCGCCTCCGGCGCGCCGACCCGGATCGTCCGCGGTCTCGACCCGTCCCTGGAGGCCGCCGTCACCACCGAGGAGGAGCGTGACGCGGAACTCGAAGAGGCGCTCAGCGATCTCCGCCTCGTCAAGGACGACTGGGAGATCGCCGAGCTCCGCAAGGCCGTGGACTCCACGGTGCGCGGCTTCACCGATGTGATCAGTGAGCTCTCCACAGCGATCGCGTCGTCCGAGCGGTGGATCGAGGGCACGTTCTTCCGCCGCGCACGCCTTGAGGGCAATGCCGTCGGCTACGGCTCGATCTGCGCCGCGGGCGAGCACGCCACGATCATGCACTGGACCGACAACGACGGCCCGGTGCGCCCCGGCGACCTGCTCCTGCTCGACGCCGGCGTGGAGACGCACACTCTCTACACCGCTGATGTCACGCGCACGCTTCCGATCAGCGGCATCTTCACGCCCCTGCAGCGCAAGGTCTACGACGCGGTGTACGAGGCCCAGGAAGCCGGTATGGCAGCGGTCAAACCGGGTGCCGCGTACCGGGACTTCCACGAGGCTTCCCAGCGTCATCTGGCAGCCCGGCTGGTCGAGTGGGGCTTCATCGAGGGCCCGGCCGACCGTGCGTACGAGCTCGGCCTCCAGCGCCGCTTCACCATGGCGGGCACCGGCCATATGCTCGGTCTGGACGTCCACGACTGCGCGCAGGCCAGGAACGAGGAGTACGTCGGCGGCGTGCTGGAGCCGGGCATGGTGCTCACCGTGGAGCCTGGCCTGTACTTCCAGCCGGACGACCTCACCGTGCCCGAGGAGTGGCGCGGCATCGGCGTCCGGATCGAGGACGACCTGGTCGTCACCGAGAGCGGTCACGAGAACCTGTCGGCGGGCCTGCCGAGGTCGGCGGACGAGGTCGAGGCGTGGATGGCCCGGTTCGCGGGCTGACAGCGTCGCAGCAGAAACCGGGCGTACTGGGCGCGGGCCTGGTCGACGCGAGGGTCTGATCAGCGGGGCCCGGCCGAGGCGGTGACCGCCGCCGCTCGTGCGGCGGTCACCCGGGCACATCGCCACGCAGCAGCAGAGTGACCAGGGCCGGGGCGTTTCCGCGCGCGGAGGCGATATCGAGGCCGGTGTGCCCGCAGGCGGCGGGGTCGGTGAGTCCATTCGGGCTCTTCGCCTTCCAACCCTTCGTCCTCCGCCCCTCCGCCTCCTCCCCTTCACTCTTGGGTGCTTCCTCGTCGGCTGGGACGAGGTCGTTGACCTGTGCGGACAGAGCGGGGAATTGGTGGTCGCCGACCTGGGCCGTGACGCAGGTTACGCAGGTACGGCAGCGCCAAGGTCACTCGTCTCCGAGTCGTTTCGTAATGAGAGTGCGAGTCGGGTCAGCGGGTCAGCGGGGGCCGGCCTCGGTGGCCGGAGCCCGTACGGTCAGGAGGAGATCCTCGTAGGTGTGGTGGCGGCGGGTGGTGGTGCGGTGGTGCAGCAGGCCGGCCGCGCGGACGTGCTGACCGGCGTCGATGAGGGCGCGGGCGAGGGTGTCCTGGATGATCTCGCGCTCCACCCGCACCCCGCCGGTCTGTTCCGTCTTCTCGCCCAGGCCGCTCAGCAGGTCCACCGCGGCGCGGGGGCGGCCTGCGGTGATCTCCGCGAGGGCTTGCACCACGGGGCCAGGACCTCACGGAACTCGGGACGTTCGTCGGTGGCGGCCCGGCGGGCCAGGATGTGCAGGTCGTCGGTGGCGGTCTCCACGGCCAGGGCCAGGGCGAGGTTGAAGGTGTGGAAGGCCTCCGCCATTCCGCCCGGTGCGGCAGGCAGTTCCCGGAGCTGGTCCGGATCGCTGCGGCCGGCCGGGGACTGTCCGACCAGAAGCAGGCGCCAGTTCGTCGCGGCCCGCATGCCGACATCCGTACGCGCCAGTGCATTGTCCGCCCGACGGCGCGCGTCCGCGAAGTCTCCGCAGGCAATGGACTGCAGAGCGGCG
This sequence comes from Streptomyces sp. NPDC059832, assembly GCF_042731715.1. Taxonomy (NCBI): domain Bacteria; kingdom Bacillati; phylum Actinomycetota; class Actinomycetes; order Kitasatosporales; family Streptomycetaceae; genus Streptomyces; species Streptomyces sp. NPDC059832. The sequence goes on from NZ_JBHWIY010000037.1 coordinate 72,177, forward strand.
TGCCAGTTCAGGTGCCGTGACTGCACCGCCTGCGGGTCCGCCCGCTCCCGGCCACCGTGGTGCCCATGGCCCGAGCACCGACCTGATTGACACAAGTGTTGCCGAACACCGCGTTTCCGATCCCGATCACGTTCGCGTGAGCGGCACCCGCCGGAAGCAATGCCGCCCCTGCCACCGCGCCCAGCACCGCAGCCCGCACACCTGCACGTCCCGCACCGCCGCCTGTACCTCGTGTCTCCACACCCATCGCGCTTCTCCTTCGTCCGGGATCGTCTCCCGGTGTCCCCCCACCCCCTCCGCCGTGCCAGAGTCGAGCCTGGCCAGAAACTGCGGTTCGCCAAGGCTCACTCACTGCGCTCGACCTCCCGGTGGTAGGCGTCGCCGGGCACCGGCACCTACTCCCTCGCTCTCCAGGGCAACGGGCGCCGCTTTCTCCCCGCCTCCTTCACCGTCCTCACCGGGTCAGGTGGAGTGAAGTCAGGTCAGAGCCGCGACGACCAAAGCTTGCACGCCCATGCTCAGGGTGGGTCGGCAAGCGGAGCGAAGAATGGGGAGTGGTTGCTCGGCAACGAGTCGATGCGGTTCTCCGTGGGGGCGGTGAGGACGGCTTCGGGTTCCAGGCCTCCCCAGAACCAGCACACGGTCGGTACGCCGATCGCCCTCCCCGAACACGCCCACGTCCTCGCTCGCGTCGACCTACGGCATCGGCGTGATCCGCTGCGCCCCGCAGTCCTCGGTGAACGCCGCCACCGTGGTCTGCGTCGCCTCGGGTTCACTGACCAGTGCCGGGGCCGCGCTGAACCAGGTGAGTTCAGGGCCTCTCTCCGTCGATGCCTCGGGGCGGGAGCCGTGGGCACCGCGGCCGTGCAGTGTCACGTCGAGGGAGTCCGCGGCGGCCATCACCGTTCCGGCGCCGTAGCCGATGAACCCCGCCAGCAGTGAGGCCACATGCTGACCCAGGACGAGGTTTTACCCTGGCCCAAACGCGTGTTCCTCGACGGGGGGAATCAATCCGGACAGTGGCTACGAAGCGCCGGGCCGAGGATACAACTCCCTTCCACTGCCCCGTCTCTTCTTCCTTTCACCGATTCAGCGACCGTTCATATGCATCACAGATTCTGGGTAGCGGGTACCCGCCACCGCCTCGGGCGGCAACGCTCCGTCCAACCGCTGAAGATCCTCGGCATCGAGCACCACGTCCACGGCCTCAAGGTTCTCCTCCAGCGTGATCCTGCGCTTGGTCCCGGGAATCGGGACAATGTCCTCGCCCTTGTGGAGCAGCCACGCAATGGCGATCTGGGCCGGCGTCACCGCCAGCTTCCCGGCCACTTCGTGCACCACCGACGCGGCTGTCGAATTGGCGGTGAAGTTGTCACCCTGGAATCGGGGGTCGTGGCGTCGGTAGTCCGATTCCGGATACTCTTCCGCCGGTAGCGCGGTGCCTGTCAGGAATCCACGCCCCAGAGGCGAGTAGGCCACGAGACCGATTCCCCGCTCCCGGATCACTGGCAGAATCTCCTGCTCGATGTGCCGCTCCCACAGCGAGTATTCCGTTTGGAGCAACGCCACCGGGCAGACCTCATGGGCGCGGACGATCGTGCCCGCACCGGCCTCCGACAGACCGAAGTGAAGTACCTTTCCCTCCTGGACGAGCTCACCGACCGTGCCGGCCACATCCTCGATCGGCACTTCGAGGTCCACCCGGTGCTGGTAAAGGATGTCGATCCGGTCCGTGTCCAGCCGCCCAAGGCACTCGTCGACCACCTTGCGAATGTGATCGGGCTTGCTGTTCAGCTCTCCGCGCCGCGTTCCCTCGTACTCCCACCCGAACTTCGTCGCGATGACCGCCTCGTCGCGACGGCCACGGAGCGCACGGCCCAGCAGTTCTTCATTGGCGAACGGACCGTAGGACTCCGCAGTGTCGAAGAAGAAGCAGCCCCGTTCGAGTGCCCGTTGGATCGTTGCGATCGATTCTTCGTCGTCCGGAACCCCGTAAGTCTGGCTCATTCCCATGCATCCCAGCCCCAGGGCGGAGACTTCCAGGTCGGCGCTCCCCGGCCGACGCCGTGGAATCAGTGACGAGTTCAAATCCAGGGCCCTTCCCTCAGGTTCCCTTGGTTGTTCTTTCGACCCTCGGGTCCGTTTTCCCGCTACGCATCCTGGAATTCGGACATCCGATCGGGCCGAACCTACGGAGCCAACTCCCCTCTTGTCAACGAGAATCATCATGCCGAGCTGGTCCGGGCCGCTGTGAGCGGGCCGGACGGAGCACGGGCACTGGTCGTGCGTCGGACCGGCGAGGAGTTCGTCGTCACCAAGTCCGGGGGCACGGCCGTCGTAAGCGGGCTGAAGAGCCGGCCGAAGAGCTGGCGGGCCGTGTTGGCCCGGCTGGGCTGGCAGCAGCAACAAGCCCGAAGAGGGGCGCGCCGGGAGCGGCCGTGGCCGAGCGCGGTCGGGCGGTCGGGGCGGTGTCTTGTGAGACGCGGCGGTGACTGCGGTCGAAGGCGGTGTCGGCGCTGACTTCTGCAGCCGTCTCGGGTACGACGACGGTCAGTTCGAGGACTCACGGCTGCCGCAGGTGGCGGTGAACCGTACGCCGGTCCATGGGTGGTCCGGGGGCCGGCCCCGGTGAGGTGGTTGATTGGTCGGTTGGCAAGCCGGCGGGCTGCATCCGGTTTCAGCGGAGCGGTCCGGCCGCGGGCCAGCGTCCAGACGGGACGGAGGCCTCGTCGTCCACGTGCATGTCGTGGCCGAGGTGCTCGGTGAGCGCTGTGGCGAGCCGAAGCAGGCCGGCCTCTGACCCGTGGGTCATTGGTTGTCCGGCCGGGGCAGGGCTGGGACGGTCTACGGATAGCCGATGGCCGCGATCTCGGCCGTCAGTTGTTCGGGCGTCACGTCGGGGTTGAGCGCCGCCACGACCTCTGGGGTCAGCGGTCGCATCGCATAGATGTGACGTACGGAATCGAGGTCCACCGGGGTCTCGTAGTAACTCCGGGCCCAGCTGGCGAACTCCTCGGGCGCACCGTCCACGAGGAAGGAGAACAGGTACGACGCTCCGTCGGGGTCGCCGCCTCCGCCGTCGTACTCGATCTGTCCCGTACGCCACCTGTCGTCGCCGGTCTCGCGCCACAGGCAGGCCGTCACATGCGGAGTCCCGTCTGCGGCGAAGGCAGGCTCCCCGACGCAGGACCGGAACACCTCCGGCACCGAGTCCACGACTCCCGGCCAGACACTCCCGTCACCGGCGTACGGGCTCATGGGCGACTCGTGATCGAACCCGCGGATGTACGCGCCCTCGGGCGAGAAGATGACCGAGTACTCGTCACCTGCTCCGTTGTCCATCCAGCCCAGTTCGCGCCCTGGGGACCAGTGGGCGTCGAATCCGTGACGGCGGTACGGGCCACCAGGCGCGAGGATCGCCTCCACCATCGCCATGGAGCGGCACCGGTCACGCAAGGCCGGGATCTCGGGAAGTCGCCGTGCGACGTCATAAACGGTCATGCCCGCATTTCAGCAGACGCCTACGACAATCGAACGCCCAGCTGTCGGTGTCCGCTGCCGTGAACCGGCATGAACGCACACAAGTACTGGCCAGTGGCCCACGCCTGGAAAGAAGGCGGAGGGAGCCACGGATTCAGCTCCCGGTCTCCCGACCGCATCAGGGGCCCGCGCGTGCCTGCCCCTTCACCATCCCTGAGCAAAAAGTCTCTTCGAAGTGTGCCGCTGTGGACGTGTGGTGCTGGAACGCCGATCGGATGACTTCGCGACCCGATCACCACCGTGTGCTGCTCGGTATCCCGTCATGGATTCACAACGTGCACTGCCTCGACACCGTGGTCCTGTCTCAGCTCTCCGATGCTGTCGAGAACGAGAACGGGAAACAGAGCCAGAACCAGAACGAGACCGAGACTGAGGGCAGTTCGACGGTATTTCCCCACGCCCCGCACCGGGCCACAGTCGGCACCATCAACCGCGTACTCGCCGTCCTGCCACGCAACCCGCACCGAGGCCACCCGCGAACAGATCCACACAACCTGACCCGCGGCCGGAATCCACTGACCACCGCTCCCCCTCCCGGCCCGGGGCGATGGACGCCTACTTCTGCGATTCCAGGCCGGGCAAGTGAGGGTGCGGCATGGATGTGCTCCAGAATGCCGAGGACTGACGAAGTGTCGGAGATTGCCGGGGCAGTTGCGCCACCGCCTCCCTCGACACCACCGAGAGCCACTTCCAGGCGGCGTCCATGGAGTAACTGATCGTTTCATAATGAGATCGGTGTGTTGGCTTGGCAGTTGGGTGTTGTGTCGGCAGGATCTTCCGGGTGTCTGCTGATCTCGTGCCCGATG